>CALIOE010000018.1 GCA_938044775.1 uncultured Rhizobiaceae group bacterium | reverse complement strand
TCCGGGTAACTTTCATGCAGGTCCGCAAACAGCGTTTCCTTGACGAGTTCGCTGTGAAGAGCTGACACGCCATTGACCTTGTGCGCCATTACGAAAGCGAGTTCGCCCATCTTGACGGAATCGTCATCGATAATGCGGACCGTGCTGTCACTTTCGCTGACATGAAGGTCTTCGATCAACTCGATGATCCGGTGATGGCGGGGCAAAACGCGAGAAAACAGCCCTTCATCCCATCGCTCCAGCGCTTCGGGCAATAATGTGTGGTTGGTGTAGGCCAGACACCTGCGGGCGAGCTCGATCGCCTCGTTGATTTCAAGACCGTGGTCGTCAGCCAGAATACGCACCAATTCAGGGCCAGCAATTGCCGGGTGCGTATCATTGAGCTGAATTGCCACATGATCGGCCAGCGTGTTGAGCTGGTGCCCCTCGGAGAGGAAGCGTCGCACGAGGTCCTGAATCGAGGCGGATGTAAAAAAGTACTCTTGTTTGAGTCGCAGTTCTTTACCGTTCTCTGTTGTGTCATCGGGATAGAGAACGCGAGAGATGGTTCTTGCCAGGGCCTCGGGCTCGCTGGCAGCCAGGTAGAGACCCTGGTTGAATCGGCTGAGGTCGAACAGCCTCGTTGGTTTCGCCGACCACAGACGCAGAGTATTTGCCCATTTTCCCTGCCAGCCAATGACCGGAGTGTCATAGGCTGACGCCAGAACCGTCTCTGCGGGATGCCAGGTCGACTTCCCGGATGATGTGTGGACATAACCACCAAACCCGACGACGTAGGACACTTCCGGACGTTCGAATTCCCACGCATGCTTTTGCGCCAGCCAGTTCTCGGCGGTTTCAATCTGTTGCCCGTCTTCAAATCGTTGCTCAAACAGACCGTGTTCGTATCGTATGCCGTATCCGTAGGCCGGGATTCCGAGCGTGGACAGGCTGTCGAGGAAACAGGCGGCCAGTCGGCCCAATCCTCCGTTACCCAGGGCGGCATCGGGCTCGTCGTGAACAATGATTTCATAGTCCTGTCCAAGAGCTTCGAGGGCTTGTTTGGCACTCGCTTCAAGATCCAGGTTGATCATGACATCTTCGATCAGTCGACCGATGAGGAACTCCATGGACAAATAGTAGACCCGTTTTGCTCCGGCTTCGTAGGTTTTGCGGGTGCTGGAAAACCAGGGATCAACCACACGATCGCGCAGAGCAAGAGACAGGGACATGCGCCAGTCGTACACCGTTGCATGAGACTGATCTTTTCCCAGGGAGTATTTCAGGTGGTGAAGAATTTCTGATTGCATCGGTTCGGTTTCAGCCTGGAACGTTTTCGTTGTCTTGAGTGAGGTGTTTAGCGTCTTGTATGGATCAAAAAACCTAAATCGCCTTCGGCATGCTGTTTTTCAATCGATTTAAAGACCTTTTCCAAAGGCTATTTCACGCACAACCGCGAATGTCCACTGTCGTTCGCGAATGACGGTCATGTCGCGGGAGCAATGCCTGCATGTGATGTGTTGCTGCTGGACGTGCCCGGACTGTAGTCGCGTCGCTGACCTCCCGTGTTTGCTTGACAACCGGCATCCGGTTGGTGCCGACTGTGCCATGATGCATTGAGGGGTCAGCTTGTATGGCAAAAAAAGAGCAGGCAGATTTTCTGCTTCGGCCAATGGGCCTGAGCGATATGGATTCCATCGCCGACTGGTTTGTCAATTTTGACGATGTCGCCCTGTTCGATCGTGGGCTGCCGATTCCGGTCGGGCCGGAGTTTGTCAAAGAGAGCTGGAAGTCGTCTATCGAGTTTGCGAACCCGCCTCGCGCTTTGTGGTTTATGGTCGAGGATCAGGAAAACGAGGCTGTTGGTCTGTGTGGACTTCACTCAATCAACTACATCCACGGAGATGCTGTCTTGCCAGTGTTCGTGGCCCAAAAAATGCGCGGCAAGGGCCTCGCATCAGCGCTGGCTACATCGATGGTCGATATTGGGTTTGATCACCTCCGGTTACACCGTCTGACCACCTATTATCGTGCAGACAATGCGGCTACAGCCCACATCGTCAAGCGGGCTGGATTTCGCATTGAAGGATGCACCCGCGAAGGCTGGTTCGCTAAGGGACTCCACAATGATGTCGTTCAGGTCGGCCTGTTGAAATCTGAATGGCTTGATACCAGGAAAGAATTAGAACAGAAGTTGTCGATGGCAGGTGGAATTTCAATAGAAATGTACCAGGATTCTACTGCGAGTAGGCGGGGATGATATGAACGCGAGGGGGATGAAGCGCCGGCTTGTGGCAATCGTGTTCGCCGATGTCGCGAATTACAGCCGCATGATGGGTGACAATGAGATGAAGACCGCTTTGGCGGTCAAGTCGCGCATTGCGCTCTTTTCAGAACTGGCTGGTCGTTACTCCGGTGAAATCGTACGCTCCGCTGGCGATGGATTGTTCATGCTGTTCGAGAGCGCGGTGGACGCGGTTGCTTTCTCCGTCGAAATTCAAAAGCAGTTGCAAGAGCTTAACGCCGGGCTCGAAGAAAGCGAGCAAGTCAATTTTCGCATTGGCATCAATCTCGGCGAGATATTGGTCGATGATAACGACCTGAGCGGCGACAGCATTAATATTGCTTCCCGAATTGAAGGATTTGCCAATCCGGGCAGGGTTTGCATCTCAGGTGTGGTGTATGATCACATCAGTGACAAACTGAGTTTTGGCTACGAATTCCTCGGCGCTCAGGAATTTAAGAATATCAAGAACCGCGTCGACGTCTTCCAGGTGCATGAGAACCCGACCAGCGCTGCTATGACTCCCGGGCGACGTCAGGACAGCGAACGGTCGAAGAGCTTTATCGGAGACCCGGTAAAAGACCAGTCCATTGTCGTGTTGCCGTTCAGTTTTCGCGGAGGTGATAATTCGGATAGCTGGTTTGCCGATGGTCTGACCGAGGATATCACAACAAGTCTGTCCCGCTTCCAGGAGTTCTTTGTGATCGCTCGAGGTTCGGCGTATATGTACAGCGAAAGGTCTGTCTCCCCAAAAACGGCGGCAAAGGAACTTGGCGTTCGGTATGCGGTGGATGGTTCTGTCCGAAAGGCCGGTTCGCGCATTCGAATAACGCTGCAGCTTCTCGACGCTCAGCGGGACCGAATTATCTGGGGCGAGCAATACAACCGCGATATTGAAGACCTTTTCGATCTTCAGGATGAGATCACGCAAACCATTGTCTCGGCAACCGCAGCCAAAATCGAGGCGTCGGAGCGCGAGCGGCTGCGGCAGTTGCCGCCATCCAGCCTTGCCGCGTACGGTTTCGTTTTGCAGGGTCAGCGCCACATCTTCCGGTATACGCAAAACGAGGTTCGGGAGGCCCGGGGGCTTTATAACGCAGCTCTCGATAACGATCCCAAATATGCCCGGGCGCTTTCGGCCAAGTCGAGGACGTTCAACCTGGACTGGCGCTATGATTGGGCTGATCATCCGGATGTTGCGCTGGATGACGCCCTGGGACTGGCGCGCACCGCCATTGACCTGGATGGCATCGACGCCCGCGGATATGGCGAACTGGGTTTTGCCCACCTCTATCGGAAGGAACATGAACCCGCGATCAACGCCTATGAGCGTGCTCTGTCTCTTAATCCAAATGATGCGGATCTGATGTCGGATATGGCAGACGCACTCGCCCATTCCGGCCGATCCGAAGAGGCCATCGATCTCTTGCACAAGGCCATGCGACTCAATCCGTTCTATCCGGATCAGTACATTTGGCATCTGGGCGGCGCGTACTTCAATCTGAAGCGATACGAAGAAGCCATCCACACCATTCTCAAGATGCAAAATCCCACCGAGGGCCGCAGGATTTTGGCGGCCAGTTACGCCCATTTGGGTCGCGAAGCCGAAGCAAGAGCAGAAGCGGAGAAGGTTCGCGCGGCCCACCCGAATTTCAGTGTAAAGCACTGGGCTGCCGTTCAACCCGACAAGTACGAGGCCGATGTCGCACATTTTGCTGAAGGTCTCGAACGGGCAGGGCTCTAGAGAAAATCACTCCCGGTCGCGGTATTTCGTTGCCTCTGCAGGTCGCCTGCGTAGCTGCTCAAGCGTGGTTAGTCGCTGGCGTCCCCACGGGCACCGCTGAGGCGCGCTCCTGAAATACGGGCTCCGGACACGCGCGCACCAGACACCCTGGCCCCTGAGACCCGAGCCCCGGAAACGCGTGCACCTGAAACACCCGGGCCTCCTTCGACGCCCACGTCCAGAAGCAATTGTTCGAAACTGCCTGAATCGATGTCGAGCCGGATGGTATGATCCGCGCGATCATAGGACCACGCCTTAAGATCGTCATAAAACGCCTTGTCATTTGCGTTTGGACCCGGCTCCTTGATCTTTGAGAGATCAACGCCGTCGCCGTGCACGAGAAACAGCACCGGTGTTCCTGTCTCGAAATAGGCGCCGCCATAGCTGAAGCCATAAATTCTGGCGAATTTGGGTGTCACAGGCTTACTTTTCGTTCCCGACTTTTGATTGAGCTGCTGTTCTGCTGCAGACGCAACACCCTGCGCCGGCGATCCGGGTTTTCCGGATTTAGACTCGGCAGCTGCAACAGTAATATCTTCAACCACGCGACCAAACAGTACGATGTTTGACGCACTCAAAAGCGTTTCTGACATCTCGTCCCCCAAACTCAGGATTAATCAATTTCGCCCCGTTCTCCAACAGGTTAGAGCAGTGACTGCTTCTAGTCTACCGGAATTAGGGTGCGAACCGAATTTGCGTGGCTGTCTTTTTCAAGCGGTGCCAGTTGAGGTCCGACTTCCACATGGCCTATATCGCGCATGCTGAAGTTGCCCCGGATTTGATTGGCAAAACGGCCGCCCGTGTGCTCTTGGTCAACTTGTTGAAAAGTGAATGCAACATCGGCGAAACTCAGGTCGTTCCGATCCAGCTTTGTCCAGGTATCTGCCAGGTAGGTCCCCAATATGTCACGGGCATCTATCAGGGCCAGCTTAAATCCCTCGGGATTTGCGGCGAAGGCGCCGTCAAAAAGCGTCTGCATCACCGGAGCGTAGTCAGGTGTCGCCAGCAGTTCATCTGAAAGCTCCTCCATCTCAGGGCTAATTGCACCGTAATCGAGCAGGCATTCGTGAAAGATGTCCACCAGAATGTCGAAGAATGCCCCGGTCAGGGGTTGAGATAGTTTGTGTTCTTTGACCCAGCCTCGGGCGAATTTGGACAGCCGCACATCATTGGCTGCAATTCGGATTTGCTTGTTACCCGACAGTTCAGCCATCCGGTTGATCGAGTTCAACCTGTACAGGTTTCCCCTCGTGTTATGGAGGAGATGATCAACCAGGGAATTGAAGTGCAGCGATGACACCAGTGCCACGAGATCGGCGGCACTTTCGTGAAAGCCGAAATATTCTCCAGTGGCAGCCGCCGGATCAGGAACGCCAATCTCGGAGTAGATGATGGCATGGCCGACTTCGTGAGCTATAACATCAAAATTCAAACTGAACGGCTTGAAGCCCCCGTGCTTACGATCGCCACCCATTTCCAGAAACCCATATCCGGAATACGCGTTTTCAAGGGACGGCAAAATGGTCAATTCAAGCCGGTCGTAGTGCTTCTTGCTGTGCCAGGGAATGATGCGCCCAAAGTAATCTTCCCAGATGTCCAGAACAAAGCGGACGGTTCCAAATAGGTGAGCGGCCTCAAACTGTTCAGTGTTTGGTTCCAGATGATCGAAATGCCCTTCTTCGTTGGGCATGGCGGGGGGATGGCAGGCGCCGGTCCACGGAGGCGACAGCACTTTTGAGGAATCGCCCGGGTCGGGATTTATTCCATAAGGTCCAGGTTTTCCGATGGGATAAAGCGTGTACATCCGATGGTCTGACGGGCCGGGCAGCAGACTCCCGGCTGGCGAAGAAACGTAGACCGTTTCAGGCTCCTGATAGCCTTCAACAAAACGAGGCTGTGGGTATAACTTGAACCGGGTTCCTTCGCCTGCCACCTGTGTGTTCATCCTGCTTTATCCGTTAATGCAGCGGCAACTGCCCGTTGCGATCATATCAGCGAAAAAAGTTGCCGCTGTCCAGAAGCCGATACGCGCCACTGCGAACCCGATCAGAATCCTGATTTTTTTGTTGGTTTTGTCGCCACCGTTGGCAACTGGTTTGCCAGAGATCGGTGTTTTCAAAACGAAAGTCTGAGTGCAGGATTTCCGACGCGGGATCTGCAAGAAAACCCTGCATTCGATCAAGCATCTCAAGGGCATCAAGTGCCTTTTGATCGACTTCATTGTTCTCAAGCCACGCCTCGAACGGCTTGAGGTTTTTGTTGTCCGGATTTGCCAGCAGCGTGTCCCAGGTTCGTTCCTTGTAAAACATCGCCTTGGCAGCTCGGGTCAGCAAGTCGTATTGCTGCCGGGTGATTATGCCATCGTTCAGTGCTTTTGAGCAGGTGGCGGTGACGTTGACCATGGCAACACTCAAGGCAATGTAGTTCGTCTCCATCGGACCGTGGATCAGTGCGACCTCGTCGTCATCTTCAATTGTACCATCGCGGTAGGCCCAGTAGATTGAACCAACACCGATCATTCCGAAAACGTCGAGTTCTGCCGCCCTCAAAGCGCCCATACTTGCCGCGCCGAAGACAGCGATTCCCTGCTTCAGGGCCCATAGAATTTCCTTATGCCAAACGGACGGTACACCTTCGAAGTACCCGTCGATAATTCCTATGGCCCGGGGCTCTTCAAGAGTTGCGAGATAAACATCTCCCTGCTTCGCAGGAGGGCGTATGTCGAGATCCGTGCTCGACACGGGTCCGCTTGTTGCCAGCGAGGGACCTGCGAACACGATCATTCCTTCCCCCGCATCTCACCTACGATTTGGGCTCTTGGTCCGGGCAGGTAGCTGATATCATCATGCGGTGCTTCCAGGCCGGGTATGATGACCCGCACAACCGGGATCTTGTACTCGTTCTTGGTCAGATCGACCACGGCCACTTGTTGAATTCCAATATTGGCCAACTTCGAAAGCAGCCAATCCAGATCGCCTTTCAGGGTGTCGTTCCTTGTGCTTTCGACCTGATCGAAATGCCTTTCCGCCTGACGGCTGGACAGCATCTCACCGAAAAAAATGTGCTTTTCTGCTATGCCTTCTGGTTCGTACTCTTCGGCAACAAGATCGTCTCGTGAACCGGTTATGTAGTTCAGACGTGTCTGCGCTGCCTCCGTTGCCGCCCGTCGTAGCGCAATATTGCGATCCGGGTGGCTTCCGGAGCCCAGCCCCACATGGCCGGAGAGGCCGTCAGCTTGTTTGATGGCGCACATGAAGGTTGCTACGCCGACATCGGTTGTGAGATCCCAGATGCCGAAGTCCAGTCCGCATTCTGAAAATCGCTCGAGTGCAGACAAACAGTCGGGATCATCCACGGTCGATGGCGATATTCTCCGTGATTCCCGATATGCCTCGCTCTGATGATGCCAGAGCGAAAGTGCGTCACGCTCAATAACTTCGCAGATGCCGTGGCATATGGCCTCCAGAATGTGATTGCCTGACGCAAGGCCGTTGGTGCTGGCGGGAAAACAACCGTGACCCGGCTGAATTGGGTTGGTGTAATCCGCATGGACCATCTCGAATGGCACAAGAATTTCGCTTGTGCTCATCAGATCTGTTGCCTCCGCCCACAACATTCTCAATTCATGGCTGAATTGACTGTTCTGAACCGTTGGCAATCTTTCAAGGCTTACCAGGGCTTTTCGATCCTGCAACTCCGCAGCCCTGCCGAAATGTAAGGCATTGTCGATGTTTTCAGCATGCCATATTTCAACCGCTTCCATCAGCGCTGATGCCTTGGCTTGATCCAGGCTCATGCCTTTTCCCTGAGACACGGCGACGGAGCGGGCATTGGGTCTGATTGCAATCACGACGGGAAGTCCAACCGAATCCAGGCCAGTGACATTTGCCAGCCGTGTGATGCCGAATTTCTGCGCCAATGGAAGTACGTGTTTCAGCGTTGCACTTGCACTGCAGATGCGATGAATACCAGCCGAAAACTGTTTCACGCCAAGATCGTCCGCATCAATCTCCATGGTCCGATTTTTGCCCATTCCAGCTATCGTTCACCTACCGGACTGCGACACTACGTTAAGG
The DNA here is from genome assembly GCA_938044775.1 of uncultured Rhizobiaceae group bacterium. Lineage (GTDB taxonomy): Bacteria > Pseudomonadota > Alphaproteobacteria > Rhizobiales > Rhizobiaceae > Pseudahrensia. The sequence goes on along the minus strand of CALIOE010000018.1, from coordinate 53,013 downwards.
AATGACACAAACTCAACAATGGCGATCGCAGCCAGTCTTTCCCCTTGCGTGATGCAGGCATAGCGGGCCGGCTTGAATGATGTATGGCAGCTAAAAAGGCCGGGATTTGGGTCTGATCCCGACCGATCGGGCGCAGGGCACCCACACCTTGCAATTCGCCAAGCTGCGATTGACAGCCTCGGCCCGATCTTTTTCGTTGAATATCAATCCGGAAGCCATAACTAAAACACCTAGTTCTCCCATCAGAGGCCATGGTTCATGCCCGCTTCAATAACAGCCAAGCCAAAATCCCTCACCGCTGACGTCCTCTTCGAGCCTTTCAAGCTCAAGTCCCTGTCCATGCAAAACCGCATTGTCATGGCGCCTATGACTCGCGTTTTTTCGCCCGGTGGCGTGCCAAAGTCCAATGTAGCTGACTACTACCGCCGGCGCGCCGCCGGTGAAGTTGGGCTCATCCTCTCTGAGGGAACAGTCATTGATAGACCCGCCTCCAAGAATGAAGAGGCTATTCCGTTCTTCCATGGTGAAGAGGCTCTATCCGGCTGGAAGCAGGTCATTGAAGGAGTTCATCAGGCCGGAGGCAAGATGGGTCCACAAATCTGGCACACCGGGTCAACCCGAGGTCAGCGCGGTTGGGAGCCTGACCAGCCCGTGGAAAGTCCGTCGGGTCTTGTTGGCCCCGGCGACCCACGCGGCAATCCGATGACCGATGAGGATGTGACCGACGCGATTGCTGCCTATGCAAAGGCGGCGGGCGAGGCGAAGCGCCTGGGATTTGACATGGTCGAGATTCATGGTGCTCACGGTTATCTGATTGATCAGTTCTTCTGGTCGGGAACCAATATGCGTGATGACCGCTGGGGTGGAGCGACGCTTCGGGAGAGGTCAAGATTCGCCGCTGAGGTTGTCAGTGCCGTCCGTCGTGAGGTGGGCGCCGACTTTCCGATCGCATTGCGGGTCAGTCAGTGGAAGCAGCAAGACTATAAGGTTCGCCTGGCCGAAACACCGGAAGCCATGACCGAATGGCTTCTTCCGTTGGTAGAAGCCGGCGCCGATATGTTACATTGTTCGCAGAGGCGCTTTTGGGAGCCCGAATTCCCAGATGTTGACGGGACTGACGGGCTTAACTTTGCGGGATGGGTCAAGAAGCTGACCGGTACCACAACTATATCTGTTGGTTCTGTTGGACTATCCGGTGATTTCTTTGGAGCGTTTGGAGGCAAGAGCTCACAACCCACGGATCTGGACGAACTCGTACGCCGCATGGAGCGAGAAGAGTTTGATCTGATTGCGGTGGGCCGTGCGATTCTCGCTGACCCTAATTGGGTCGCAAAGATCCAGGGTATCGACAGGGATCCAAGGATTGATTTCAGCCCGGAGGCCTTTGCGGAACTGGTATAGAGGCGACACGGGATAGGGCGGCAGGTGTGCCGTGGCTGTTGACCAGCATTCAAATGCCCAAGACCGGGGATTGGGTTCTCAGGGAACAGAAAGGTCAGACCATGAAGAACGTTATCAACGGAAACAGGGGGCGAAGAACTATTGCTCTCGCGACAATTTTATCTGCTGCTATCCTCCAATCGGCGCAAACCGCTTACGCGCAGCAACTAACCAACAATATGACCTGCGAGCGCGCAAAAAGTGTCTTCCTTCAAAACGGGCGGGTGATGACAAGAACGCGATCTGGAACAGTTCTCCCGATCTATGGAGGAAAACCGGCACGAGATCGCAGGATGGTGCGCTGCGGTCGAGATTCGGCTCCCAGCCCCACCTTTGTCATAACCTCTGACCAGCGCCGCTGCGCCATTGCGTATCAGTGTCGTTGAGCAATTGATGCGCATTTGCGGGGGCGAATGCGGGATATGTGTGGGGTCACAGACACCCGGTTCGGGAGGTCTGTGAGGCGGAACTGCTCCCGGTTCAGCTGCAGCGGATGCAGCCATACGGCTCAGCCATCGAAACCAAGAAAGCGGGTGATGTTTTCTACCGGTCGACGACGTGAAACGACGGAATTTGCGACGAAGTCATCGTCAGGCCAGCCGAGCGCCACACAGGTCAGGATGACCTGATCCTCGGGGATGCTCGCCACTTCGCGCACGACCGGGCTCTGCATGATGCCCTGTCCGTTGATGACGGCGCCAAGGCCTTTGCTCCACGCCGCCAGCACCAGTCCGAAAGTCATGGCGCCTGTATCAAAATGGGCGATGGTGTTGTTCAGGAGTGCGCGGTCAAAACAGACGACAACTGACACCGGCGCGTCGAATTGACGAAAGCCACGCATGACCCAGTCCTGTCGCCGTTCAGCATCATGGCGCTCGATTCCCATGGCTTCAAAGAGTTGAACCGCAATTTCGATCTGTCGCTTGCGATGTTCGCCTTCGTAGGCGGCGTAATCTTCGATCTCGCGGCTGGGCGTTACGCCGCCAAGCATACGCTCAGTGTTGCCTTTTTGAACCTGTTCGAGCGGGTCGCCTGTAAGGATATGCAGGTGCCAGGGCTGGGTGTTCATTGAAGACGGCGCTCTGTTTGCCAGCGCGACAATCTCCTCAAGCAGTTCACGCGAAACGGGTTTGTTTTGAAAACCGCGGATGGAGCGACGTTCTTTCATCGCCTGATCGAGGTTCATTCACTACTCCTGCAATTGCTGTTCGTTACGGCTTCAATTGTGCCGGCTGTCTTATAAGCACCCGGCCCGGCCAAAGGCCAACGAATGCCGGACTTTTCACGCAACTAGCAGACAATATGGCACGTCGCCAACGTGAAGGGACGTTATCCCTGGAAAACCAGCCTAATTGGCCTCGGGACGAACAGATGTCGACCGGTGTTGTCAGAACCTGGGATTGGACTCAACGGGAATTTAGCCGCGCACAAGTCGATTGCTGGCATCGTATCGACAGATTGGTCCAAGCTCAGCAGGCGTTACGCGCCCAAGATTCAGAATTCCCAGCTCCTTTGGGTCGTTCAATATGTCAGCTTCGACAAAGCCCATGGCAATGTTTTCGCTTACACGATGGCCCCAAGCCGCAGATGTGACGCTGCCAACGACATTTCCCGATGCCACAATCGAGTCGCCTGGATGAGCCGGGGCGTCCGTGCAAGACAGAGTCAGAGAAACGAAAGCGCTCCTGCCGCGCTGTTTTGTTTTGTCCTGCAGCGCCGCCTTTCCAATGAATGCCTTTCCGAAATCAACAAACCGTTCCAGGCCAGATGCGATCGGATCGAATTCCGTAATAAGATCGGCCTTCCAGTGACGGTATCCTTTCTCCAGTCGCATGCTTTCGGTTGCCAGCAGACCGAAGGGCTTCAAACCAAACGGCTGGCCGGCGTTTGTCAGCGTGTCAAAAGCCAGATTCAGCTGCTCATTGGGGATGTGAAGTTCAAAGGCGAGTTCGCCAGAGAACGAAACTGACATCGCCAATGCTTCGGCGTTGCCGATGAAGACGTTCTTGCAGGCCAGCCACGGGAAAGCCGTTGCCGACCAGTCGGTGCGTGGCGCAGCCGCCTGCAAGACTTTTCTGGACGCCGGCCCGGCCAAGACGAGGATTGTGTGGCTGTTGGTCAGGCTCTTGATGGTTATCTCACTGTTGGTCGGCATATTTTCTCTCAACCAGTCGTGGTCATGGTATTCAGCGGCGGCCGCGGAGCCGAACCAGACGCGGTCGTTGCCGATATTTGCCAGCGTCGCCTCACCCTTCACATTTCCCTGGTGGTTCAGAAAATAGGCCAGGCCTACCTTCCCGGACCGGCGGGGAATGCGGCTACACATGATTCCATCAAGCCAATCGTGGACACCTGCACCAGTGATTTCGTACCGGTTGAAACCTGACACTTCCATAATGCCGACATTCGACTGAACATTGGCAACCTCTTCCGAGACCAGTTCAAATGTGTTGTTGAAGCGGAAGGAATGCTGTTCCTGAAACCCGCTCTCAGGCTTGTAGTACAGAGCCCTCTCCCAGCCATTTACCGTGCCGAATTCGGCCCCGGACTCAGCTAAGGATTTGGTTAGCGGCGTCGTTTTCATCGGGCGACCTGCTGGGCGATGTTCATGTGGCATGTGAAACCGAAATTCATTCTGATAGTCTTCGACGGCCTTCAGCGCCGTGTATTCCTCATTTGCGTATCGCGTAAACCGCCGTGGATCGATGCACCAGGTGTCGTAACAGGCCTCGCCGTGGGCGATAATCTGTGCAAGCAGCCAGCCGTGCCCGCCACCTTCGCCAAGCCCCGCGCGTAAGCCCGTAATGCAATAGGCGTTACGTTTTCCGGGTATCTTTCCGACTATGGGCAGTCCGTCCGGCGTGTAGGTGATAGGCCCGTTAATGACAGATTTGATTCCCACTGTTTCCAGGCAGGGAAGACGATGGAAGGCTCCCTCCATAACATCGATCACACGATCGAGATCATCGGGGCAGAGAGCCATGGTGAATTCGGGGTCGATGCCACCCAGGCCCCAGGTTTTGCAGCCCTGCTCATAAAAGCCGATCAGCAGCCCTTTTTTCTCTGCACGCTGGTAGAAATCGGCGGTTGGGCATCGGATAAGCGGCACGCGAAAATCCTCACCCATTTCCATGATCTCCGGGATGTCTTCCGTGAGCATGTATTGATGCTCCATCGAAGCCACCGGGTGTTCGACGCCCATCATGGCGCCGATTTCATTGCATCTGTAGCCACCTGCATTGACCACGTTTTCGCAAGCAATATCTCCCTTGGTTGTGCTTACTATCCACGTGCCGTCTGGATTCTCTGTCAGGCCATTGACTGATGTGAAGCGATGGATCTCGGCACCGGCCAGTCGGGCGCGACGGGCAAGGGCCTGACACAATTGTGCCGGATCGATGTCGCCGTCCAGCGGGTCCCATAGAGCTCCCAACAGGTTGTCGGTTGTTATCAGAGGATGACGCCGTCTGCACTCATCCGGCTGCAGAATTTCCCACTCAACACCCATACCCTTGGCCATGGACTGAAAGTGGGCATAACCGTCGAGGTGATCCTGGGTCGACGCTAATCGCAGTCCGCCGGTCCCATGATGATAGTTGATCGGATATTCCGGATCGTCTGCTAGTTCCTTGTACAGATTGATTGAATGGGTCTTGAGTCCGACCATGGTTTGGTTGGGACCAAAGTTTGTGACCTGTGCCGCTGAATGCCACGTCGTGCCTGAGGTAAGTTCGTCTCGCTCCAACAGGACACAATCAGTAATACCTTCCTGCGTGAGATGATAAAGGGCTGAACATCCTGCTATTCCGCCACCAATGACGACCACTTGCGTGTGAGATTTCATATCCAAATGTCCTGCTGGTAATGGTGTATTGACGGTGGCGTTTGGCGCGCATTCAGACAAGTCGTTCGCGTGGTTTGAATCTGCATTTCGAAAATTCTGAAACTCAGTTTGAGTTCGGTCAGGTGCCCTGCGAAATGATACGCGGCAGCAAAGGCAGCTTCAGTCTGTTGTCAGCGTGATCAAATGTTCTTTGCAGGCATTGGCGCAGCAACATTGCAGCCTGTTGGGGGACCGAGCTCAGGATGTCTTTGCGTGCGTACAGAGAAACGGTGCGGCTGAAGGCGGGAAGAGGAAGCAAAGCATAACGCAGTTTCAGTTGATCTGGATTGCGATGGGAGAGCGTGCCGTGAATGGCCGAAGCGGTGCTGATCGCCCAACCGCCAGTCTTTGAAACCATAGAGAACAACGCCTGATTTGAGGAAAACTCGTGCTTTCTAGGCGGAACAAACTTGGTGCGCCGCAATTGAGCCTCGATCTGGCGGCCCATGTGCTGTTCGCGTGCATAGCGCACGAACGGACTCTTTCTCAAAGTATCAAGATCGGCTGCTTCGGGAATGTTTTCCGCGGTCACCAGCATGTAGGGATCCTGCATCAAAACGTGTTCTTCAATCCAGTCGACGGGGTGCATCGCATCGACGGCAACTATCAGGTCAGTTGCTCGGGTGCCAAGGATGGAGAAGTTCTCGTGACTTGGACCACTCTTCACCACAAACCGCGAATTGGGAAATGTTTCGCTCATTGACGCCAGCCAGGCGGGTAGAATGTGGTTGTCAAAGTCCTCGACCACCGCCATGCGAAGTTTGAAGTGGGGTGCTTCGCTGCGGTTCATCAGATCGGCACGCGCACCGTTCACTTCATCCAAAATCCGCAATGCGCGTTCGCGAAACAGATGTCCCGCTTCAGTTACCGAAAACCGCTGAGCAGAGCGCTCCACGAGTTTTGTGTCGAGAGACTTTTCAAGATTCGAAAGTTGAAGGGACACCGCGGAAATGCTTGCCCCCAGGCGCTTCGCAGCCCGCGAAATTGAGCGTTCCTCGACCACGGCGACGAACGTTTCGACCGCACGAAAGGATAGCTTGTCTCTCTGCTCTGACGACGTCAATTTACTCAAATAAAGTTTTCGAATTATCGAAATATAGATAAGCGCTTGCTTTGTGCCGATGCAAGGGGACGATGCATTATGAACTGCGTCAGGAGGTTATGTGGCAGATCGCACAAACGCACGGCAGGGCAGACAAGGTGGCAGAGCTTCCCGGGTGGCGGCGAGATCTGCAGCCGAAGCGGAGATCAATCCATGCCCGCCAGGTCAGGTGGGCGGCCAGTACAAGCCGCTGAGCATTGCTGATGAGCGGCAAATTATCGACACAGCTTTTCAGATCCTTGCTGAAATTGGAATGTCGGAAGTTCCTGCATCGTTTCAAACACTGGCGCTTCAAAAGGGCGCGGAACTCAATGAATCCGGGCGTCTTACCTTCAGTCGTTCTATGATGGAAGACATAATTGACGGTGCAGCGAGGTCGTTCATCTTCCATGGGCGAGACTCCAAATATGATTTCGAACTCGGCGGTCGCAGGGTTCATTTCGGGACCGGTGGAGCCGCTGTTCAGACCCTGGATTTGGAAAGCGGCTCATACCGGCCTTCAACGCTCAGAGATCTGTCTGACTTCGCGCGCCTGATCGATAAGCTTGATAATATCAGCTGGTTCACCCGCTGCTGTGTCGCCACTGATGTTCCGGATATCATGGATCTGGACATCAATACTGCTTATGCGTTGTTGCGCGGAACCAGAAAACCAGTGGGTACCAGCTTCACTGTTGCAGAATCAGTCGATCCGGTGATCGACATGTATGATTGCGCGCTGGGTGGTGAAGGCCGCTTTGCTGGACGACCCTTTTGCAAAGCGCACATTTCGCCGGTGATATCGCCTCTGCGCTATGGCGAAGATGCCGTGCAGGTGACGCAGGCTTGTATCCGGCGCCGCGTTCCCATTAATGCAATAATCGCTGCGCAATCCGGCGCAACCGCGCCAGCACCGCTGGCTGGCATGCTGGCGCAAACGACTGCTGAGACGCTTGCCGCGCTGGCGCTGGTCAACCTCATCGAGCCGGGCTATCCGATGATTTTTTCCAACTGGCCGTTGGTGATCGATCTGCGAACCGGGGCGTTCTCCGGCGGCGGAGGCGAGATTTCCATATTGAACGCCGCCTCGGCCCAGATATCGAACCGACTGGGTTTGCCCTCCGGCGTCGCGAGCTCGATGACCGACGCCAAGGCGGTCGATGCACAAATGGGATCTGAAAAGGCAATGAGCGCGGTGGCGACCGGGCTGGCCGGAGCCAACATGGTTTATGAATCGTGCGGCATGACAGCCAGCTTGCTCGGGGCCTCATTCGAAGCGTTTGTTCTGGACAATGAAATGCTCAACCATGTGAATCGCATGGTGCGTGGCGTCGAGGTGACTGAAGAAACACTGGGATTCGAGACCATCCGTGCGACCGTTGCCGGTGAAGGCCATTATCTGGGGTCGGCCCAGACCATGAATGCGATGCAGCGAGATTATTTCTACCCTGAACTTGCCGATCGCGATGACCCGCGCACGTGGGAGCAGAAGGGTGGGAAGAACGCTTGGCAAACTGCGCGAGACAAGGCCAGGTCTATTCTAAAGCATCATCATCCCGACTATATTCCGTCGTCCGCGGATCGGATGATCCGCGATCGTTACAATATTCTGCTCTAGCGGCGCACACCCGACACCCTCAACCGGGTTCTTCCATGGCTTTTTGCAGGGCATGAGAAGCGTTGCGGCAGTAAGAAGCGTATTCGGAAGAAGTACGAAATGCATCATCCCGGGGGTAGGGCGTATCGATGGCCAGTTCCTCGACGACACGACCTGGTCGGGTTGCCATGACGACAACGCGATTAGCGAGAAACACCGACTCAAAAACTGAATGTGTTACGAAAATCACTGTGCATCCGGTTCTCTCCCTAAGTGCCAAAAGGTCGTTGTTGAGTTTGAATCTGGTGATCTCATCAAGCGCGGCGAAGGGCTCGTCCATCAGCATAAGTCTTGGTCGGGTCACCATGGCTCTGGCGATTGAAACGCGCATCTTCATGCCACCGGATAATTCTGCAGGATAGGATTTTTCAGATCCCTGAAGACCGACGAATGCCAACATTTCATCAATGTCTGAACGCACTGCCTGTTTGGATTTTCCCTTCAGACGAAGTGGCAGCCAGACATTGTCCTCCACCGTTGCCCAAGGCATCAGTGTCGGCTCCTGCAGCACAACGCCCAGATTGTCATCGGAGTCGGAGTTTTCCCAGATTATCGAACCGCGTGTCGGATGTGAGAGGCCCGCGATCAACCGTAATGCCGTGGATTTTCCGCATCCCGATGGTCCCAGAAGGCTGATAAAATCTCCCTTGTGCACATGCAACGTCATGCCACTCAGCGCGACCATTTCCTCGCCGAATACTTTGTCCACATCACTAACCGACATTATTCTGCTGTTTGTTGGGAGACTGGCTATTTCGACACCACGCGTCTTGAGTTGATAGGCAGGTTCGCAGATCGCATCTGCCGCACCTGTCGTTAAGACAAGATTGCTGTTTCAGCTCAAGTCCCACGCAGTGACCAGCATAGGCTTTAGTGTGGACTGGTTTCCAGTCCGGAGCCATCTTTGACGCTGGTCGCCGTTGTTCAGCTACACAAGCCTCTGGTCGTTTCATCGCCAATCATTGCTGTGTCAGGATATTCTACTTCGTCGAGTCGCTGATCCACGCTGTTTCGACAGGCTCGGTCGGGGTCTCAGGTTACTATCACCCGTCTGCAGTCATCGCGATTTCACTGTTCTGTCCAGCACTGCCGATCTCGTGGGTTCGAATTGGCATTACCGCTTGCCCGATGGCCGATTCATTGCTGTATATAGCTCATGGAATACCGATTGATTGTCAGGGAGGACACAATGAAGAAGTCGATCATCACAGCAGCATTAAGTTCGGTGCTTGCATTGGGTATCAGTGCGGAAGCGCTGGCAGTGGAATGGAATGTCTCTGTTTGGGGTAAGCGCCGCGCGTTCACCGAGCATGTGGAGAAGCTGGCGGAATTGGTGAAGGAGAAAACCGGCGGCGAGTTTACCCTCAATATCTCCTATGGAGGCCTGTCCAAAAACCGCGAGAATCTTGATGGAATCTCTATCGGCGCATTCGAGATGGCTCAGTTCTGTGCCGGTTATCACCGCGATAAAAACCCCACAATTACAGTTTTGGAACTGCCATTCCTTGGCGTTAACTCACTGGCGTTGGAGCGCAAAGTCAGCGAAGTTCTGTACCAGCACCCTGCTGTCCAAAAGGACCTCGCGCGCTGGAATGCAACGCTTCTGATGCCGTCGCCAATGCCTCAATACAACATCGTTGGTGTTGGCGACGCTCCGAAATCTCTGTCGGACTTCGACGGGCTGACGGTGCGTGCCACTGGTGGTATTGGTCAGGCTATGTCCGCGCTGGGTTCAGTTCCCACGTCGGTGACGGCCACCGAGGCACGCCAGGCACTGGACAGTGGCGTTGTCAAATCGGTCGCTTTCGCGCCACATGCGCATATGTCTTACGGCACCGTGGAAACAGCCAAATGGTGGACAACCAACCTCAACCCGGGAACTGTTAACTGCCCGGTTGTTGTCAACAGTGATGCCCTGGCAGCGCTGTCGGATGACCATCGCAAGGCTCTTATGGACTCTGTTGGCCCGGCTCTCGATCACTACATCGAGAATTATGAGGGCAAGACGATGGCAGCCTGGGGGCCCAAGCTTGAGGAAAAGGGTATTGAGCAGGTTACTTATACGGAAGCAGAAGTCGCCGCCTTCAAAGACCGGGTTGCAGGTCCTGTGGCTGATGCGTGGGTGAAAGACAACACCGCCAAGGGCCTGCCTGCACAGGAGTTGCTCGAATTGGTCAAGGGCGTCATCTCAAAGTAGGTCCGGTTCGAACTTAACGCGTAGAGACCCCGGTCCATCGGATCGATGGACCGGGGTTTCCCTTCTCCTGAAGACGGAATTTCATGGCCTCTAACACGTCAGTTCTGACAGATGGATCGACGCTCAGCCTGCTCGATCAGAAACTGTACAAGCTCGAATCAGTATTTGCCCTGATCAGCGGCCTGGCGGTCTTTTCTCTGATGATTCTTGCGGTCGTTTCGGTAAGTGGACGCAATTTTTTCGGTCAGCCAATTCCTGGCTATGTGGACTGGATCGAGCAGGCCATGCCGCTCATCGCATTTATGGGTGTGGCCTATACCCAGCGTCTTGGTGGCCACATAAGAATGGATCTGTTTGTAGGAATGCTCAACGGCAGAGCCCTGTGGCTTGCGGAGCTGATCACCACGCTTCTGATTTTGATTCTGATGCTGATCCTGGTCTATGGGTCTTATTCGCATTTTCTGCGCAGTTTTGATTTTGCGTCTCCGTTGTGGAGCAGAGATTCCTCCATTGATATAGCGCTTCCAATCTGGCCGGCAAAGCTACTGGTTCCCGTTGCGTTTTCTGTCCTGGCGGCGCGACTCGCACTCCAGGTTTGGGGTTATGTCCTGGCGGTAATCGGGAACCATCTCCATCCTGTTGCGGTGCCGCTGATCGAAGATGCCGCCACCCAGGCGCGCAAGGAAGCCGAAGCAGTGTCGGGCTTTGATGATAAACTCTAAGAGCAGGCCGGGGGGCAAATGACATCCATCGAGATTGGGATCGTCGTCAGCTGTGGCATGCTGGTCATGGTGGTGCTTGGCATGCGGGTCGCGTTTGCGGCTGCACTAACCGGACTGTTGGGGCTCATCTGGATATTTTGGGCCAAGAAGGGATATGACCCGGCTCAATTCACCTGGGCACTCACGATCGCCGCAAAGACAGCAGGTCAGGTGCCACACTCCAAGGTCGCGTCTCAGGTTCTGTCGCTGATCCCGACCTTCATTCTGATTGGCTATCTGGCCTATTATGCTGGCCTGACACAGGCGCTATTTGATGCAGCAAAAAAATGGGTGGGCTGGCTTCCCGGTGGACTGGCGGTGTCAACAGTCTTTGCAACGGCAGGTTTTGCTGCTGTATCAGGCGCCTCGGTTGCAACTTCCGCTGTGTTCGCCAGGATCGCGATCCCGGAAATGCTAAAGGTTGGCTACGACAAACGCTTCGCAGCGGGAGTGGTTGCGGCTGGCGGGACGCTGGCTTCGCTCATTCCACCATCCGCCATTCTGGTCATCTATGCGATCATTGTTGAGCAGGATGTCGGCCTGCTGCTGCTGGCAGGATTTTTGCCCGGTGCAGTTTCCGCGCTGATCTATGGCGGGTTGGTGGTCATACTGGCGTTGAGCTTCAAGAACTTCGGGCCGCCTGTCGGCGGTTTCAGCTGGCTGGAACGATTTAAATCCCTGCCGCCGGCCATGCCGATTTTTGCAGTGGTCATCATAATTATCTTCTTTGTCTACAATCCATTTGGTGAGGACGCGTTTGGAACACCCACCGAAGGTGGCGCGCTGGGTGCTTTTGTCGTGTTCTGCATGGCTCTCTACCGCGGCATGCGCTGGCCTCAATTGAAAGACGCCTTGCTGGAAACCGCCAAACTGTCGGTGATGATATTTACGATTATCTGGGGCGTATTAATCTATGTGCGCTTTCTGGGCTTTGCCGACCTGCCGAATGCCTTTGCGGACTGGATTTCCACCCTCGAGCAAAGCCCGATGCTGACATTGGTACTCATTCTGCTGGCCTACGCGGTGTTGGGTATGTTCATGGATGCAATTGGCATGTTGCTGCTCACGCTGCCGGTCGTTTATCCGGCGGTTATGGCACTTAACGGTGGTGAAAGCGTTTCGGCAGCCGATAGCGCCTTTGGCATGAACGGAACTTTGTGCGCGGTCTGGTTCGGCATTCTGGTCGTTAAAATGGCAGAGCTCTGTCTGATAACACCACCAATCGGACTGAACTGCTTTGTTGTTGCCGGCGTGCGTGACGATATTTCGGTTCAGGACGTTTTTCGCGGCACATCGCCGTTTTTTGTTGCTGATGCAATTACCATCGCGGTCTTGATTGCTTTCCCGGGCATCGTGCTGTTCTTGCCGAGGCTGATGTTGACATAGGGCTCTGACCGCATCCTGACAGAACGACACCTGCAGACTGCTCGGCGTGCTTTTCGCTCACTCAAATGCTCTCGTAAATCTATCTCAGCCGCGACAACGTCTGATCCGTCGCAGATTCCAGAGCTTTCAGTTCCTGGCCACCTCGGGTCATTACACGCAGCCCGACATATTGCAGGGTCAGATTGTTGGCCTCCGCCATGCGTTCACGCTCAGACAGTCCGGAAAAGGCGGTTGTGTCGGCAAGTGCAACTGCAAAGGCCTTGGTCATCCTATCCAGCTGGTTGTTGACAATAAGCGCGACCTCAGGATCTTCCGATGAGGTGCTGGCCGCGGTGTTGCACAGCAAGCAGCCGCGACGATCTCCGGTGCCGGCGGGCTTAAGAGCACCAGCAAAAACATTGGAAATTCTCACATCACCGGGAACGTTTCCGTCTTTCAAGATGATGACAGCGGGCTGAACATGTTTGTGATCGTAAAGATCGAGCGCCCTCAGGAAGAGCTCCTTTTTGCTGCCGAATGCCTTGTAAAGACTGCCCCGGGCTATGCCCATTCCATTCAAAAGGTCCGGAAGTTTCGTGCCGTCATAACCGTGGGTCCAAAATACGTTCATGGCTTTTTCTATGGCGACATCGATTTCGAATTCTCTTGGCCTGGACATCCATTCCACCCCAGCAGCGTGCTCTGTTTCGTGCTTCCTATATATAGGGAACCATATGGTCAATAACTCACAATTTGGTGATTAGGTGTTATTAGACCAAATGGTTCCGAATTACTAACTTGGTGTCATCCAAAGCGGGAGGACTTCCCCGCCACAACCCGAAAGGAAATCAAATGTCGTTCGCGACCAATATTCGCAAAGCCGCCCCTGCCGCTGCATCTGCCCTTGCTCTTGGCATAATGCTCGCCTTCACAACGCCGCCCTCGGCGATGGCGGGAGAGATTTTGAAATCTGGCGCAATTTCCGGGGAGAACGATCATGTAACCACCGGCAAAGTGACCATTGAAAAGGACGGTGACCGTACGTTGGTCGTGCTAGGTCCCAATTTCAGCCTCGATGGCGCGCCCGATCCGCAACTTGGTTTTGCCAAGGATGGAAAGTTCGACAACGGCACTCTCTTCGCCAAACTCAAAAACCTGAACGGTCGGCAGGTTTATGAACTGCCAAAAAACATAGTCGTCGCCAACTACGACCAATTTGTTGTCTGGTGCAAAAAATTCAGCGTTTCGCTGGGCTCGGCAAAACTGAACTGACCCAGTGAGCCTCACAATCGGGAGAATAACAAATGGCTAAGCTCATACTGCCCCGCTTTGATGGGAAACTGCTATACACCGCGCTGGTTGCCGGTGCCTTCGCAACGATTGGTTTTGACCTTTTCGGTCAGTTCGTGTCACCGCTGCTGAAGGGTGTTGCCTCGCCTCTTCTTGGCGCGAAACTGGCGCCTGTACCATTGGCCAACCAGTCGCTTGCGGTTTTGCTGGGCGTTCAGGCAAAGGTTGTTGGCTCGCTTGGCATCGGACATGCCCTGCACACCCTGACCGGCCTGCTGCTGTACCCTCTGGGTTACATTCTCGCGGCACGACCGATCTCGAATTCGGTGATACGTCTTCCATGGTGGGTGACCGGCGCTGTCTACGGAGGCGTGCTGTTTGTGTTTGCGCTCTACGTTATGGCTCATCTGGTGGCGGGCAACCCACCGTTTCTCGGATGGGGCGGAATAACGTGGGTGGCGCTTTGGGGTCACATCCTGTTCGGCGTCATTGTTGCCGGTTTTGCGCACCACCGGCTCGAACGGACCGGCGACAATTGACTTGACGTCAACGATGCGGCGTTCGCCGCATTGTGCAAGACTGGACGGTTCAGACGGGGCATGAACTGTCCCGGCCCCACCTTCTTTCCTCCCCTGTGGAAGGTGGGGCCATCTCGAAACATCAAAGATAGAGAAAACAATGGATATCCAGTTGAACGCCACCACCCTTAAAACCAGTTTTCCCGGACATTCAGGTGACATGCTGGCAGCCCGACTCGACATACCGGCGGGGCCGGTGCGTGCGACGGCTTTGTTTGCCCATTGTTTCACCTGTTCGAAAGACCTTCTGGCGGCGAAACGAATTGCTGCGGAACTGGCGCGGACCGGCATTGCCGTGCTGCGATTCGACTTCACAGGTCTGGGTTCGTCCAAGGGCGAGTTCGCAAGCACAAACTTCTCGTCGAATCTGCAGGATTTATTGATCGCAGCCGACTACCTGCGTCAAAATTACCAGGCTCCAAGCCTGATCATTGGACATTCCCTGGGCGGAGCAGCAGTTCTTGCTGCTGCCGCGGACATTCCCGAAATCAAGGCCGTAGCCACGATTGGCGCGCCTTCCGATGTAGAGCATGTATTACATAATTTTGGCAGCAGCATCGAAATCATTGAGAGCGATGGACGTGCGGAGGTCAATCTGGCTGGTCGAAGTTTCACGATTGAAAAGCAGTTTGTTGAGGATGCGCGCGCTGCCAATCTGAAAGACCAGGTTGCGAAGCTTGGAAGACCTTTGTTGGTCTTGCACTCGCCCATTGATCAGACCGTAGGCGTGGAAAATGCGAGCGCCATCTTTCTGGCAGCAAAACATCCAAAAAGCTTCATTTCACTCGATCAGGCCGATCACCTCCTCACTCGGGCTGAAGATGCTGACTATGTTGCTTCCGTCATTGCCGGCTGGGCCGATCGCTATCTCCCGGCGGACAAACCTCGTATTGATGAGCCAAATGAGAGCGTTCGAGTCACAGAAACACGAGAAGGCAAGTTCCAGCAAACCGTGCTGGCCGGTAAACATCGGCTATTTGCAGATGAACCGGAAAGCTATGGTGGCCTCGATTCGGGGCCGTCTCCCTACGACTTTCTTTCCATCGCACTGGGAGCATGCACCGGCATGACTTTGCGGATGTATGCCGACAGGAAAGGTCTGGAACTCGGTCGCATCAGCGTTGAGGTTTCCCACGCCAAGGTGCATACGGCCGATTGTGTGGAATGCAGCGATAGCCAGAAGGCGTCCGGCGCGCGCATTGACCGGTTTGAGCGGGTAATCACGATTGAAGGCGGCACGCCGGAGGGGCTTGATGGCAAATTGCTTGAGATTGCCGACAAATGCCCGGTACACCGTACTCTGGAGGCGTCTTCTGCTGTTGCTACGCGACTGTCCAAGGGATGAATGCTATCAAAAGTGTCATTTTCAAATGCCGCAGCTATTTGCTATAGGCGCTGCACTCGTCTTCCGCGGAAAATACACATGACAGACAAACAGGTTAGCCCGGGCCTCAAGCTGCTACTGGAACTCGGCCCCGTTGCCTGTTTTGTAGTGGCTTACAATTTTGGCGAGAGGCTTGGCCTGGTCGCTATGATGCCTGACGGCCTGCAGCAGCCAATTTTTGTGGCGACCGTCGTGATGATGGTGACCACGCCGATTGCCATTTTCTATTCATGGATGCTGACTCGCACGCTGCCGGCGATGCCGATTGTGACACTGGTCATCATCACGATTTTTGGGGGCCTGACGCTCTATCTGCAGGATGATCTGTTCATCAAATTGAAGCCGACCATCATAAACTCGCTGTTTGGAGTCACCTTGCTGGTCGGCCTGGCATTTGGCAAGTCGTTCTTGCAAACGGTCATGGGGGCAGCATTTCAGCTGGACAACGAAGGTTGGCGAAAGCTGACCCTGCGATGGGGGATATTCTTTCTCTTTCTGGCTGTGGTCAACGAGATTGTCTGGCGGAATTTTTCAGAAGGATTCTGGGTTGGCTTCAAGTTCTGGGGCATGACCGGTTTGACCATGCTGTTTGTTCTGACTCAGGCCCCACTTCTCAGCCGCCACACCCTTGAAGATGAGACCTAGAGCTCTTCGCCGGGTACCTCCTTTAATAGCACTTTCTCATAGACAAACGGGTGCAGCTTCATCGCCTCTTTCAGCAGACTTTCTCCGGCCTTGAAACGCCCCTGGTGACGAATGAGAATACGCGCCATGCCCGTCATGCAACCGATGTGACGCGGTTCCAGTTCAAGCGCCGTTTCACAATCCGACAACGATTTGTCAAAGTCTTCCTTCAGGAAATGGATGTAGCTTCGTTGGTTCCAAACCTCAGCGTAGTCGGGATGTCGATCGATCATGCCGTCGAGAATGCCCAGCGCTTTGTCGAGATTGTAGCCGCCGCGGGCGCGCAGCGCGCGGTTCATGTCTTCTGCGGTTTCCGAATCGGGAGCTTGCATCCAGAGCACCCAGATCCGGTCCATAACAATACGTGAGACTGTCTCGTTGGGAGCCATTTTCAACTCCCGAAAAGCCTCCTTCAGACTGTTATTACGGCGTTCGGAGCCGGGACTTGCGGTCGCCGGCCCCCAGGTTTCGGCCACTGCTAATCCGCAAAAGAGGGCCGATATGACCCCCAGAATCGCAATTCTCATCACGAAAGGCCGTCCATTTTGCCTGCAAGTTGAATGTCGAGGTCCGTCAGTCCACCCGCATCATGCGTGGTGAGTGTCACTTCCACACGGTTATAGACGTTGCTCCATTCAGGGTGATGGTTCATTTCTTCCGCGACCGGTGCAATCCTGGTCATGAATGCGAATGCATCGAGGAAGTTCTTGAACTTGAACATTTTCTGGATCGCATCACGGTTGTGAACACGCTCCCAGCCATCCAGGCTGGCGAGCGCTGCTGTCGTCTCCGCTTCTGACAGTTTGTCGGCCATTTCTCGCTCCGCACAACATTTCGTCTTCCCAAAGAATGCTCTGTGGTTGGATATGATGCAAATCGCAATCCGACGCAGCGATTTCAGGAATTGGCAACAAACAGGAACCGGGTGCCCGTCGAGACCCACGCACACGTTGTGTATTGGCTTGCCGGAACCAGCCGGATGGGCAGGTTGCATATCGGTCAGCAGCTCGAATTTCCGAGCAAAACTAACGTCTCAGAAATTCATCATTTGCCTCAAGTGGCTGGTGGAGCGGGTTCGGCCTTGCTTGTCAGCGGCCAGCTTCTTTCGATTACATAGGGCCCACCACCGGTGCTCTCGCGTGCTGAATAGAGGACGAATCGATCTGGAGTGAAAGGCGAACTTACGAAACCACCATTGCTGGCAAGCCATTGGGCTAATTTGGGAATGGCAACCTGCCGGCAACGAGCCAGAGTTACATGGGGGGTAAATTTCCGGCCATCCGGTTCCAGGCCTATTTGTTGCATCAAACGTTCATGGCCAGCTGCCAGTCCGGATAATTCCTGATTGAGCCGGACGGAAGCGTGAACCGACTTTGGTTTCTTGCTGCCAAAAGCGGCCAACTCGCCCAGCACAACCTGCGGTGCGAACCAGCTCCTTGAAGACAAGCTCTCGGCGATTTCCTCTGCCAATGACGGACTCACATCTCCGATGAAGCGCAAGGTGATGTGCATATCCGATGGTTCAATCCAACGAACGTTTTGCAACCCGGACTGCAACAGCGAAAGCTGGGTGCGCTGCAGTTGTGGGATTTGTAGACCGGTGAACAGGCGGGGCATGAGAAAATCTCAATCCTGATCGCGTTCGCTTGTTTCAAGCGGTGGGATGATCGTGAGAAAATTGTTGTCTAAATCAATATTGGGAACATTTGCACGATTGAACTCAATCAGCAGGGTTTCTCCGTCGGCAACAATTTCCAGCATGTCTCCAGCCCCGAAATTTGGCACGTCCCTTATCCTGCCGAGCGAATCGCCATCTGTGCTTCGGACTTCCATCCCAATCAGATCGCTGACGTAAAACTCGTCCTCCTCAATCACATCGGGCAGGGCGGAGCGGTCGACAAAGAGATCCACGCGATTCAGGCCTTCGGCATCACTGCGTGTATTTATGCCTTTAAATTTGATGACGACCCCATTCTTGGCTGGCCGCAGATTGTTGATTTTGAACTTCTCGCCATCGGCGTTGTAGAGCGATCCATAGTCGCCCAGAGCCATGGGATCCGCCGTAAAGGCTCTGACACGCACCTCTCCCCGGATTCCGGAAGGGCCGCCAATGGTGGCCATAAGAATGGGATTTTCGAGTTTCATAATGCGCCCATAGAAAAAGGCGGCAGGCTGTACAAGCCCGCCGCCCTCAAAAAGATACCGGCTTGCCTATTCGGCAGGCTTTTCTTCTGCCGGCGCTTCTTCTGCGGGAGCTTCGGCAGGTGCTTCTTCAGCTGCGGCTTCTTCCGCAGGTGCTTCAGCTTCGGCGGCTTCCGACTCTGCGGCCTTAGCCGCTGCTTCAGCATCGGCAGCGGCCTGTTTGGCATCTTCCTCTTTCTGCTGCTTCTCTTCGACGCGTTCCTGCGCCTTTTTGCCCGGCCTGGCCTTGTTCGGGTTGTTGCGCGCTTCGCGCTTTACCATACCCTCTGCATCGAGGAAGCGAAGCACACGGTCGGTAGGCGTTGCGCCCTGATCAAGCCAGTATTGAATACGTTCCTTGTCCATCGTTATGCGTTCGGCTGATTCTTTGGGAAGCAGCGGGTTGTAGGTGCCGAGCTTTTCAATGAAACGGCCATCGCGCGGCGCGCGAACATCGGCAGCAACGATGCGATAAAAAGGGCGCTTCTTGGAGCCGCCGCGGGCGAGTCGAATTTTGGTAGCCATGATTGGAGTTCCTTATGGGAGGTTTGTTCAAATTGTGGGTTTAAGCCTGCTATTCGCGGGCCTGTTTGTGATGCTGAATGACTTCTCGAATAACGAATTCAAGAAATTTTTCGGCAAAATCGGGGTCTAGATCGGATTTCTCTGCCAGGCGGCGCAAACGAGCGATCTGTTCTTGTTCTCGCACCGGATCTGACGGTGGCAGGTCATGTTCAGCCTTGAGCGATCCGACCTCTTTGGTTCTGCGGAAACGCTCGGCCAGAATGTGGATCAGCGCGGCGTCAAAATTGTCTATGGATGCGCGCATTGCGAGGAGCTTTTCCTGGGGCGTTTGATCTGCGGTCATTTCTTTTTGCCCCCCAACGGGTTACCGCCGCCGAGGCCCGGAAGTTTGGGGCCACCGAGACCGGGAAGCTTCGGCATTCCACCCGGGCCGCCCATGCCCTTGGCCATTTGCTCCAGCGCCTTGGGATCCATTCCGCCGGCGCCGCCCATGCCGCGCATCTGGCTGGCCATGTCGCCGCGGCCACCCATTCCGGGCATGCCCATGGCCGCAGCCATTTTGCCCATCATGCCTTTACCCTTCTTGCCGCCCATCATTTTCATCATGTCGGCCATCTGGCGGTGCATCTTCAAAAGCTGGTTCACCTCCTGCACAGAAGATCCGGAACCGGACGCAATGCGCTTCTTGCGGCTGGCATTAAGCAATTTGGGTGTTTTGCGCTCTTTGCGCGTCATGGACGATATAATCGCCTGCTGTTTTTTGAAGACGCTGTCGTCGATGCCCGCGGCTTCGATCTGCTTCGCCATTTTGCCGATGCCAGGCATCATTTTCATGATCGAGCCCATGCCACCCATTTTCGACATCTGGCCAAGCTGCTGGGAAAGGTCGTCCATGTCGAACAGGCCCTTCTGCATCTTCCTGGCCATCGCCTCGGCCTGTTCGGCGTCGATGTTCTCACTGGCCTTCTCGACCAGTGAAACAATGTCGCCCATCCCCAGAATGCGGTCGGCTATGCGCTTGGGATAGAAATCCTCAAGCGCTTCCATTTTTTCGCCTGTACCAATCAGTTTGATTGGCTTGCCGGTGACCGCGCGCATGGAAAGCGCAGCGCCACCTCGGCCATCGCCATCAATGCGGGTCAGCACGAGGCCGGTTATGCCAACACGGCTATCGAAGTTTTTCGCCAATGTGACAGCATCCTGGCCAGTCAATGAATCGGCGACGAGCAGTATTTCATGGGGATTGGCGGCTTGTTTGATATCCGCCATTTCGGCCATTAGCGGTTCATCGATTGACGTGCGCCCGGCGGTGTCGAGGATCACCACATCGAAGCCGCCAAGCTTTGCTGCCTGGATTGCCCGATTGGCTATTTGAACTGGTGACTGCCCTTCAACAATCGGAAGCGTATCAACAGCTGTCTGTTCGCCGAGCTGGCGCAATTGCTCCTGGGCTGCAGGACGGCGCACATCCAAAGATGCCATCAGCACTTTCTTGCGCTGTTTTTCGGTCATGCGCTTGGCAAGCTTGCCGGATGTGGTCGTCTTACCGGAACCCTGCAGGCCAACCATCATAATGCAAACGGGAGCAGGGGCGTTGAGATCAACGGGTTGCTCTTCCTCGCCCAACATCTTGACCAGCTCGTCGTGGACGATCTTCACGACCATCTGACCAGGCGTAACCGACTTCACGACTTCAGCGCCGACGGCCTTCTCACGCACGGCTTCGATGAAGTCTCGCACCACATCGAGAGCCACATCGGCCTCGATCAACGCCCGGCGAACTTCGCGGAGGGCTGTCGACACGTCCTTGTCAGACAGCGCACCGCGGCGTGTGAGCCCATCAAATATGCCGCTCAGGCGATCGGATAGCGATTCAAACATGGCTTCTCGTGTGTCCCTGTTGGCTTTGGCCCACAAGGTAGGGTTTTGGCACCTTCAAGACCACACGCAAAAAGCACCCGCGGGCGAATCTCGCTGACGGGTGGGGACCTCCGGCGTTTCCGCTAGGCGGACCGGTCGGTTGCTCTTTGACAAAGATCTTGTCGATTTGTCGCGCTTACACACCAAAGGGGCCCGGGAGTCAAGAATAATGGCTGCTTTCAATTCTACAGCTGGTGGAACCGGTAGGGCATGAAGCCGGTCGCTCTCTCAACCAACCGTCACTGATAAGTGAGTTGTACTTTATGCCTTTTGTGGTCACGTTTCACCGACAAGTTGCTAGGGTGCTCATTATGTCCAAGTCAGTTTTCAGATCGGGTTTTGGCCCTGGAGTCTTTGCTCTTGGCGTTCTCGCAACCGCGACTTTGGGGATCCCGGACGCCCGTTCACAGAGCAAACCTGTCGCGGTGGTCGAACTGTTCACGTCACAGGGATGTTCGTCCTGCCCAGCAGCAGACAAGATTTTGTCCGAATACGCCCGCAAGAAACAGGTTCTGGCGCTCTCGTGGCACGTCGACTATTGGAATTATCTGGGTTGGAAGGACACTTTCTCAAAGCCCGAATTTACTAAGCGTCAGCAGCGCTATGCGGTATCCTTTAAGAGGCGCGGGCTCTACACGCCGCAGGCGGTTGTCAACGGTAGAGCTCATGCAGTCGGTTCTGACGGCAAGACTATCCGTTCGCTCATGGCTTCCTATCAGAGTTCGGGCAAAGGTCTGACCGTCCCGCTGACAGCGGTGCGAAGGGGTGAGACCATCGAGATATCTGCCAGTTCGGCCCAGAGTGGCAGGGCTGCAACAATGTGGGTGGTTTATTTCGACCGCAAGAAACCGGTCAAGATTGAACGCGGAGAAAACCGCGGGAAGACAATCACCTACCACAATGTGGTTCAGGACTTTTCCATGCTCGGAATGATGAAGAACGGGGAGATCACCGTGACTCTGCCGCTCGATGAGATGAAGCGTAAGGGATTTGATGCCTGCGCCATTCTCCTTCAGGAGACGACTGAGCAAGGGACGCCAGGGGCCATCGTTGGAGCGACTGTTGTCGATGATCTCGCTGGATAGGTGGTGTCTATTCTTTTGATTCAATGAGATTTTATCATCATTGGCGGGTCGTGATTGCAATGCGCCAGCCCAAAAAGAAGGTCGGCTCACCTTGAGGTGGCCGACCTTGCGATTTGCACCTATCTCCGGGGAAGAGACAGTCCCGGTGGGTAAAATATCTGCTCTAAATACGTGTCCCAGGGGGGCTGGGGGGCTGTGAACGGGACACAAATTCAAGTCAGATTGCCGGGGCAACACAGCAACATTGTCTTTGAAATCGGGCTGGAACTTGTTCTGAATCGGGCGAAATTGTGATTCAGCGTTCAAACAAAATATCTGATTGTTGCGAAAGTTGTTCCGTCTCGCCGCCTGTTTGTTGGAAACGAAGGTCGGCGCGATAGGCATCGAATGGTGCCTGAGCATCTTTTCACTTGAAACCCTAGCATATTGTTCCCAGAATTGGTGGGTTATTCGGGCAACACTGAGATTTGAAATGAGTGCAATGGGCGGTGCAAAAAGCGATTTGGACGCGAATTTGATCTCTTTGGCCTCACGAAAACCTCTAAAGTCCGCAGGAATTGCGAATTCTTTCATGGCTTCGACCGGAAATCCGTCAAAGCCTTCTCAAGTCAGTTTCGACCGTCGAGAGCTCACAGCGATTCTGCGCATTTATGGGTTCAAGGTGGCAGATGGTGAATGGCGGGACTATGCGATTGATCATCTGAAAGACCGTGCGGTGTTTTCGGTGTTTCGCCGAGCCAGCGAGGCGCCGCTTTATCAAGTCGAAAAAAACCCGAAGCTGACCCGAAAGCAGGGTGCTTATTGCGTCACGGGCGCCGATGGTTCGGTTTTGAAACGCGGCCATGAAATCGGCCAGGTCCTGAAAGTGTTTGAGCGGCAGCTTAAATTGGTCGACTGAATTCGGATTCCCTCCTTGGGAAACTATGGTCGCATCTGGCCACGCGGCAGGAGGATCGAGAAATTCTCGCGCAACCAGCTGTCCGTTTCGCGATCAATGTGGTCAGGGAAAAACTCCGAGAGCACCTTGTTCTTGCGCTCAATAGCCATTTGCACGATGTCTGGTTTCCCCAGTTCGGCCCATTCCTTGGGAGAGAACCGGTTTGCAAGATCTGGATAAAAATACTCGCGCTGCATCAAATCGAGGGTTTGTTCATGACCGAGATAATGCCCCGGCCCGTCAACACATACATCTCGCATCGCGTCCACTGAAAGAGTCGTTTCGTTGACCTCAATGCCGCGTACGCACCGCATGGCCTGCCCGAGCGCGTCATTGTCGAGAAAAAGGCTTTCCAGACAGAAGCCCATCAGCGAACCATGCATGCCCGCCGCTTCGTAGATGATGTTTGTGCCGGCCATGCCTGCCAGAACATAGGCGATACCCTTTTCCCAGCCGGCCTGGATGTCGGGCATTTTTGAATCACACATGCCTGCTGCCGAACCACCGGGTAGGTTGTAGAAGTTGGCCATTTGACCACAGGCCGCGGTCAGGAGGGCCTGTTCTCCCGATCCTCCCGACATGGCTCCCGTACGCAGGTCAGATACGAATGGCCAGGTACCAAAAATCGCCGGGTGACCAGGTTCCAGTGCGTTGACGTAAACCAGTCCGGCGAGGACTTCCGCCACGGCCTGTACGACTGCACCCGCAATAGCGGCTGGCGCGGTGGCGCCAGCTTGTCCTGCTGACAGAAGGAGGATAGGCATACCGCCCCTGACGCATTCCTCCAAAACGTCGCATGCGTCAGCCGCGAACCGCAAAGGAGGGACCACGAAGCAGTTCGTGTTCGATACAAACGGCCTGGCACGGAACTGATCTTCCCCACCAGCCACTTTGTACATCATCTTCAGCGCCTCAGGTACATATTCGGCGAGCGTGAAGGATGTGCCGACATGTTTTGTTGTGCCGGAAAGAGCGGCGTAAAGCGTGTTGAGATCCATTTTCAGCGGGTTTTCCACATCCCGGGCCACCATCGGACGCTGGAAGAAATGTATGTTGTCGAGTCTCTCTACGATGCGGGCGGCGTCATATATGTCGCGGAGCTGACTTTCGCGATACTCGTTCTTTTCGACGTCGACCACGTGAACAGCTGCGCCGGCGGTGCCAAAATAGACCTTTTTGCCCTGTGGATGCATGTCATGCTCTGGATTGCGTCCATGCACCGCAAAGCTGCGGTTGGCGTTCTTGATCGTTTCCAGCACGGTCTGGCGTGGAAAACGCAAACGGCCATCGTCTCCCATGATGGCCCCGAGTTTCTCGCAGGCAGTGACGCAGGTTGGAGTCGCCTGAGAAAGACCGATATTTTCCAGAACATCGAGGACCGCTTCGTTGACCTTTTCAACGTCGCTGTCGGAAAGCGGTTTGTATGTCCCGCCTTCCATGCCGGCTTTAATCGGTCGAACATCGGCGGTCAGTGGGGCGGCACGCATGTCACGGCGTGCCTGCCGGCCACCGGCGCGGCCTGCGCGTCGTGCGGGTGGCGGCGTGTCTTCATCGATCAGGCTCATGCGTTTTCCTCCAAGACTGCTTGACCCGTCGGGTGATTTTATCCCCCGCCGCTCTCCATCAACATGCGATCAATTTCGGCGCTGCTGACGCTCTTCGCCAATGCTGTGAAATCGCCATCGTCCAGCATAGCGTGCCCGATATCGAGCATGAGCCTGTGGGTGGTGCGGGCAAGGGCACTGCCCAGCGAAATGCGTGCAGCGCCAGCCTTTGCGAAATCTGTTTTCGAGAATTTGGTAAAGGGCCCGGCGCATAAAACGTTCACCGGGATGGATACGGATGCACAAAGTCGCGCCAGATCATCAATGGTCGGTAGAACCGGCGCATAGACCGAATGCGCCCCGACCTCTTCAAAAGCCTGGCAACGGCGGATGGCTTCCTCAACATCGTATGACCCGATCATCACCCCATCTGCGCGGGCACAAAGTGAAAAGTCGATGGGCAAGGCGTCTGCGGCTTCTGCAGCGGTACGGATGCGTTCTACGGCAATATCGAAATCATAGGACGGCTTTGCCTTGTCGAATGTACTGTCCTCGATACAGCAGCCGACCAGTCCAACTTCAGCTGCCAGCTCAATACATTCCGCGACGCCGGCGGGATCGTCTGCATAGCCGTTTTCAAGATCGCCACTGACGGGGATATTCACAGCACGGGCGACATCCTCACAGTGATCCAGCATCTGGTCGCGCGAGATACGTGCACCATCGGGTTCGCCTGCGGTGAATGCAAATCCAGCGCTGGTCGTACCAATTGCCTGTGCACCCATGGCGGCCAGCATTTTGGCGCTTCCCACGTCGTGTGCATTGGCGAGAATGAACGGATCCCCCGGCCGGTGGAGTTCTGCAAATAGTTTGGCTTTGTCTTCCTGATCCATGGTTTTCCTAGACTTTCACGCGTTCTGACTTGGGGTCATACATTGGACGCAAGCTGGCTTCGGCCGCCACCCGATTTCCGGCGATTTCTATCTCGTAGCTTGATGAGAGGACGTCATCGACGCTTTCTCCCCTGCACGGCACATAACCCAGACCGATAGCACCGCCGAGTGTGTGCCCGTAATTTCCCGATGTCACGTAGGAAACGATCTCCCCGTCCCGCACCACGGGCTCGTTGTGATAGATCAGCGGTTCCGGTTCTTTCAGCTTAAACTGAACCATCCGCATCTCGAGCCCCTCCTCTTTCTTACGCAACACCGCCTCGCGGCCAACAAAATCGGGTTTGTTGAGCTTTACGGCGAAGCCCAGTCCGGCTTCCAGAACATGGTCTTCTTCGGTGATGTCATGGCCGAAATGGCGAAAAGCCTTTTCGATGCGCAGGGAGTCCATCATATGCATGCCACATAGTTTCAGCTCGAGATCACGGCCCGCTTCGCATAGCGTCTCAAAGACGTGTGCAGCCATGTCCGAAGAGACATAGAGCTCCCATCCCAGTTCACCCACATAGGTGACGCGGTGCGCCCGGGCGAGGCCCATGCCGAGCTCGATTTCGTGCGCTTGTCCAAACGGGTGGTTGTCGTTCGACCAGTCGTGCGGAGAGACTTTTTGCAGCAGCTTTCGCGCATTGGGACCCATGACTGCAAGCACGCCTTCCTGGGCGGTCGTATCGGTAATGACAACATTGTGGTCTTGCAGGTGCCTGCGCATCCATGAAAGTTCCCGTTGAACAGTCGCTGCGGGTGTAACCACTATGTAGGCTGTCTCTGAAAGGCGGGTGACGGTGACGTCGGCTTCAATACCGCCTCTGGAGTTCAGGAATTGCGTATAGGTGATCTTGCCGACTGAAACGGAAACATCGTTTCCGCAAACAAAGTTCAAAAAGGCTTCGGCATCGGGGCCCTCGACACGTATTTTTCCGAAACTGGTCATATCGTACATGCCGACATTACTGCGCACGGCTTCATGTTCGCGTTTGGAGTTTTCAAACCAGTTCTGGCGTTTCCAGCTGTATTCGTACTCGGCTTTCTGTCCATCATCGGCAAACCAGTTGGGGCGCTCCCAACCGGCGACCTCACCGAACACGGCGCCGCGTGCTTTGAGGTGTTCATGAAACGGAGAGCGGCGAATGCCACGCGCGGTCTCCATCTGGCGGAAAGGGAAGTGATCGGCATAGAGCAGTCCCAGGGATTCCTTTGCGCGTTCGTAGAGGTATGTCTTGTTTCCCTGAAACGGCTGCATGCGGCGGATGTCCACATCGCCAATATCGAAGGGCGGATAACCGTGTTCCATCCAATGCGCCAGCGCCATGCCAGCACCGCCCGAGGACTGTATGCCGATGGAGTTGAAACCAGCGCAGACCCAGAAACCAGTCAGGTTGGGGGCCTCACCGAGGTGATAGGCATCGTCCGGCGTAAAACTTTCCGGACCATTGAAGAAGGTGTGAATACCGGCCTCAGCAAGCATTGGCATGCGGTTGACGGCGTCTTCGAGGATTGGTTCGAAGTGATCAAAGTCCTCCGGTAATTGATCAAAACAAAAATCTTCGGGAATGCCCTTCATAGCCCAGGGTTTGGCGTTGGGTTCGAAAGCGCCCAGCAGCATCTTGCCTGCATCTTCCTTGTAGTAGGCACATTCGTCTGGAACTCTAAGCACCGGAAGACGGGGCAGACCTTCGATCGCCTCTGTAACAATGTAAAAATGCTCGCAGGCGTGAAGGGGAACGTTCACACCAGCCATCCGACCCACTTCATGAGCCCACATGCCGCCACAATTCACCACAATGTCGGCATCGATCCTGCCGGTCTCGGCGCTGCCGTCGCGTGACCAGGACACGCCGCTCACGCCACCGTTCGCCGTGTGAATTTCAGTGACCTTTATGCCTTCAAGAACCTTAGCACCGTTCTGTCGTGCACCCTTAGCCAGCGCCAGCGCGATGTTTGCGGGGTCGCCCTGGCCGTCTTTGTCGAGATAGACGGCTCCGGTAACATCGTCTGTGTTGAGATGCGGATAGCGCTCTTTGACATCAACGGCAGATATCTCTTCCACGTCGACGCCAAATGCGCGCGCCATGGAGGCCTGACGGAAAATCTCTTCCCGGCGCTCTTCAGTAAGAGCCACCGTGATCGAGCCGCAACGGCGAAAACCCGTTGCTACACCGGTTTCGGCCTCCAACTCGCCGTAGAGTTCCTGCGAGTACTTTGCCAGCCGTGTCATATTCTTTGTGGCGCGTAGCTGGGCGATAAGACCTGCGGCATGCCACGTAGTGCCGCTGGTTAACTGTTTCCGCTCCAGCAGCACGACATCTTCCCAGCCCTGTTTGGCAAGATGATAGGCAACGGAGCAGCCGGCAACTCCGCCGCCGATAATGACGGCGCGGGCTTTTGATGGGACTGGTTTACTCATGAATCAAACGTTCCTGCATAATTGTGAAGCGTGACAGCCAGTGGCGTCGTAGCTCATTTTCGTCTGCGCCTATGTCGTAGGCCGGCGTTGTCACCGGCCTCACTTCGTCAATCTGGATGATGACAATGCCATTGAAGAGAGCACCAAGTTCTTTGCCCCATATTGCTTCAAATCGGCCGTACAGGTTTTCAAACTCGTCTTCGCCGCGCTCGGCAAACCTGGCGGCGCCTTTGAACATCGCTCCTTTGCGGCCGAATACATCGATGATGTTAACAGCGACTCTGTCATTACCGGCAATGTTGCGCACGGTGTTTGGCGAACGCATTTCAGCAAAAGCGAGTGTGGTTTCGTCAACGGCGATGAATGTGCCCTTGGGCGAAAGATTGGGAGCGCCTTCCGGGTCGACCGTTGCAATTGTACCCAGAGTCCAGTCGTCCAATAACCGCAAAATGGCCGTGGGAATTACTGCGGTCATTTCAACCATCCAACGCTCTCATGACCTGCGCTTTCCAACCGCTGAGCCAATGTTGCAATGTGCGCTGGTCCGACCTCGCAACATCCTCCAATGATTGTCGCACCAGCTTCGACCCAACCCATGGCATGATCTGCATACTGATCCGGTCCCAGATCGGTTCGCACTTTCAGCGAATCCACAGTGCCACCGAGCCGAAGACTGTCGGCTTTTGTAAATCCATTCGCGAACCCACCGAATGGCAGTCCGACTTTTGCCAGGATCGGCATGGCCTGGGTGACCGCCTCTGGCCATGAGCAATTGATCATCACGGCGCTGGCACCTGCCTCTTTTGCAGCGGCTGCGCCAGCTGACACGGGCTCTCCTGAGCGCAGACGTGTACCGTCTTCGTCCATGACACTCATGCCACACCAGACAGGCTTTCCTGACTCGTGAGCTGCCTGCACGGCCGCTTTGATTTCTTTGATGGAAGACAGCGTTTCACAGATGAAGACATCAACGGCGTCCTTCTGCAGTGCAACCACACGCCGATAGGTCTCAAGGCAAATATCGAATTCGGGAGTTGCTTCAGGGTGATAGCTGCCGAAAAGCGGTGACAGACACCCGCCAATTGTAATGTCGCCGTTGGCTGAGGCGGATTGTGCAAGTTCAATCGCCTTGGCCTGCAGAGGTTTGAACAGCGCTTCGCTGGCATCGCGTTTCAGCCGTTCGGGCGTCGCTGAATAAGAATTCAGTGTCAGCACCCTGGCGCCCGCTTTGATGTAATCGCGATGAACCTGCTCAACGATATGCGGCTCATCCATCATCACCTTTGCTGACCACAAGGCTGACGGAGGCGCGCTTGAACGGGCGATCAGTTCCTGGCCCATGCCTCCGTCAAGCAGAACGATTTGCGTCATGCACGTATTCTTTCGTTTGCCGGATCCCAGAGTGGTTCGTCCTTTTGAACCGTCGCCTTGAGGCGTTCTCCATAGACTTCGACTTCCAAATCGGTGCCGGGCGTGGCCAATTCCGCTTTCACCATGCCGAAGGCGATGGATTTGTTAACCCGATAGCCCCAGCCGCCTGAAGTGGTTTCGCCGACGACCTCGTCCCCATTCCAAATTGTGGACATGTATGGCGCGTCGTAGTCGTTGGATTCGACTGTCAGCGTTACAAACCTCTTGGTAACACCCTGCTGGCGCTCATTTTCGAGAGCAGATTTGCCGCGAAACTCCTCTTTGTCCCACTTCACAAAGCGATCCATGCCGCCTTGTAGAATCGTGTAATCGGTCGACAGGTCGCCTTTCCAGGTGCGGTAGCCCTTTTCGAGGCGCAGCGAGTTTAGTGCATACATCCCAAAAGGCTTTCCGCCGGCTTCGATGATCGCGTCGTAAAGAGCCGGAATGTCTGCTGTTTTGGCATGAACCTCCCAACCCAACTCGCCAGCGAAAGAGACCCGGGCAAGGGCGCACTCGACGCCGGCCGCCTTTGCCTGCTGATGTGTCAACCAGCCCAGATTGAAATCGGCTTCAACGATTGAGGAAAGCAGCTCACGGGATTTGGGGCCGGTAACAAGAATGACAGCATAGTTTTCAGTGTCGTTGGTCAGCGTCACAGAACCGTCGTCCGGCAGGGTATTCTGCAGCCACTCAAGGTCGTGCCATTCGGCAATTGCGGCCGTCATCAGCGTGAAATCATCGTCGTCGTGGCGCATCACCGACATCTCGGTAACGATGCGACCCCGGTCGTCTGCGAAATAGCCCAGGTTCAGCCGGCCAACTTTAGGAATGCCGCCGGTGATCTGCCTGCGCAACCAGTCGGCGGCGCCGGTACCCTTGAGGCTGTAGCGGGAAAAGCCGGGCATATCGAGCACCCCACAACCATCGCGAACGGCCTCGCATTCTTCCCGGATGCGCTGTTCCCAGGGACCGGAGCGCGACCAGGTATGGGTCGCTTCTGGCGACGTGTCGTCTCCTTCTCCGGCGAACCAGTTGGCGCGTTCCCAACCGTTGTAGGCGCCCATCTGACCGCCTTGCGCCAGAAGCCGGTCATGCACTGGTGACAGCTTCTTATCGCGTGCTGCGGGCCACTCATGGTGCGGGAAATGCATCGCATATTCGTGGCCGTAGGTTTCCATGGCTTTTTGGAGGCAAAAATCATGATCGGCATGGCCGGTATAGCGCCTTGGATCGACAGCCCACATGTCCCATTCGGTACCACCTTCGGTGATCCATTCGCATAGCACCTTGCCGGCGCCGCCAGCCTGAGCGATGCCAAACGTGAAGGAATGGGCTTCAAATGCATTCTTTACGCCAGGCATAGGCCCGATCATGGGCAGGCCGTCGGGCGCATAGGGGATCGGACCATTGATGACTCGGCCAACCCCTTGCGTTCCCAGGACGGGCACCCGAGCCATGGCATCTTCGATGTACCATTCGAGGCGGTCGAGATCGTCAGGATACAGCTGAAACGAGAAGTCGTCGGGCATGGGATCTTCAGGCGTTACCCAGTGCGCTTTGCAATTGCGCTCGTAAGGTCCCAGATTCAGTCCGTTTTTGTCCTGGCGCAGATAGTAGGACGTGTCGACATCCCGGATCATTGGCAGTTTGCGACCGTGCTCTTTGGTCCAGGATTCAATTTCGGGAATTTCTTCCGTCAAGAAGTACTGGTGGCTCATAACCACCATCGGCACGGTACGACCACCAAATGGTTTGAACCACTCGCCGACGCGCTGAGCGTAATAGCCGCAGGCATTGACCACGTATTCGCAGCGGATATCGCCTTTGTCAGTGTGGACGATCCACTCGTCTCCGTCTCGACTGACGCCTGTTGCGGGCGTAAAGCGGATGATCTTTTGGCCCATTTCGCGGGCACCCTTGGCCAGAGCCTGCGTCATCTGGGCCGGATCGATGTCTCCATCCAGCGGGTCCCACATGCCGCCAGTCAGTTCATGGGTTTCCATAAAGGGATTGTGTTTTTGCAATTCTTCAGGTGTGCAGATGTCAATGTCGAGGCCCTGATAGCGGCCCATGCCCGCCACGCGTTCGAACTCCAGCATACGTTCTTTGCTGTGGGCCAGGCGCAAGGATCCGGTGACATGATAATTCATCGGATAGTCGACCTCTTCAGCCAGCCCCCGATACAGTGCCAGCCCATACCGCTGCATATTCATGACGGCCCAGGACGAGCTGAAATTGGGGCAGTTGCCGGCGGCGTGCCACGTTGAGCCTGCAGTCAATTCGTTCTTTTCAAGAAGAACGCAGTCTTTCCAACCTGCTTTGGCAAGGTGGTAAAGACCGGAGACGCCAACAGCTCCGCCCCCGATAATGACCACGCGAGCGTGGGAGGGAAGTTTGGACGGCGCTTGTTCTTCGGTCATAAAACTCTCGATTAGTACACGGGTGGGCTGACAACCCAGATGATCACCGTTGGTTCGGTGCCTGCGTTTTTCCAGCGATAGGGTTTGTGGTCGAAGCGGAATGAGTCTCCCGCTTTCAGTTCGAAATGGACGCCATCAATCCAGAGATCGAGGCTGCCGCGGACGACATAGCCCGCCTCTTCTGTCTCGCGAAACACTTCATTTTTCATCTCAGCACCTGGCCGAAATTCAGATCGGAACATTTCGTAGGATCCGCCAAGGTCGGGCGATAGAAGCTCCTCGACTATCCCGGACTCCCGGGTGCCAAGGGCGCGGCGTGCGTCAGCGCGGACAATAATGCCCAGTTCATTGTCATTCTGGTTCTCAGTCGTGAAAAACCAACTTGTGGGAACATCAAATGCTGCGGCGATGGAGCGTAAGTCGTCGATTGAGGGAGATGATATGCCCCGTTCGACCTGGCTGACGAACCCGACGGAGCGCCCGATTTTTAGAGCCAGTTCATTGAGCGTGAATCCATGGGACTTGCGCAACCCGCGCACGTCATTGCCCAGAGCCTGAGCGGTAGCATCAATGTCTTGATTTTCGGCCGGCAAGCCCATGGCGCTTCTCCCGATCATATAAAGCGCCAATTGCATGAAAAAATCAAGAGATTTTTCACGCAGAACGAAATTGCGACCACAGCTTTCATGAGGACCATGAAGCCGACCTGGCGATTGGGCTTGACCGTGGAAGCGCGCGCGGCAAAGTTCTGTTCTTTTGCTTCCCGAAACAGGCTCTATGCAGTCTCAGCCCGGAATTACCACTGGATTATCATGACCACCAAAACCGACTCCCAAATTGTCGATCATGCCATCACCACGCGGCGTTCTGTGCGTTCCTTTCTGCCCGCTACGGTACCTCAATCAGAGGTCGCTACCATTTTGGAGGCTGCTGCCCGTGCGCCGTCGGGCACCAACATGCAACCGTGGAGGGTGTATGTGACAACCGGTGATGCCAAAGAACGTCTTTCACAAGCCGTTCTGCGAGCGCACAATGATCAGGCATTCCGGCGGGCACAGGTTTACGACTACTACCCGCATGAATTCTTCGAGCCCTATCTATCCCGCCGCCGGAAGGTGGGATGGGACCTGTACAACCTGCTGGGCATTGAAAAAGGCGACAAGGAAAAGATGCACAATCAGCACGGTCGCAACTATGTCTTTTTTGGTGCGCCCGTTGGCATGATCTTCACAATCGACAGGCGTCTGGAAATCGGGTCGTGGCTGGACTACGGCATGTTTTTAGAAAACATCATGATAGCGGCGCGGGGCAGGGGTATGGATACCTGCCCACAGGCGGCATTTGCACCGTTTCAGGAAATCATTCGACCAGAGCTCGACATTCCGGAAACCGAAGTTGTGGTGTGTGGCATGGCGCTTGGCTACGCCGACGAACATGCGGTGGAGAACACTTTAAAAACCGAGCGCGCGCCGCTTGAGGAATTTGCGACCTTTCGGGAATAAAGCTGTATTCGGCTCAGGAGCCGGGTGCGCAGGCAATTCAGATGTTAACTCGCTTTGTCCAGCGCGGCTTCGCCCTCAATCAGAGCCTTGCTGACAGCCGAGCGGATTTGCTCAAGCGTGAATGGCTTCGACACAACATCTATGACAATGTTCTCGATGCCGTCGGTGCGCTCTCGCTGGTCCGCAAAGCCGGTCATCATGAGAATCTTCAATTCGGGAAACGACGCCGCGGCGGTTCGTGATAGCGCAATGCCGTCCATGAACGGCATCTTTATATCTGTCAGAAGTAAGTCGAACTCGCCTTCATGCTCGTTCAGCCGATCATAGCCGTCCTCGCCGTCTTCGGCCTCGACTACCTGATGGCCGTCCAGCTCGAGCGCACGTGAGACAAAGGTGCGCACGGCATCGTCATCTTCGGTCAGGAGTATCTTGGCCATGCTGCTCTCACTTGCTGAACCATGTGGAGCAGTCTTTCTGACCTGCCCTGGCCCTCTTTTGTTCTGGGTTATTGTTGGGTGATTCGCACCAAAAAGGCGAGTATTTTCTTGCAATAAGGCAAAGTCGTGGTGCCCGGCACCCTATGCGTCGCCTTCCACAACGCCGACAAACGGCAACTCGCGAAAGGCGTGGCCCACATCCATTCCGTAGCCAACCACAAAGTGATCGGGACAATCGAAACCAACATAGTCAGCTGCCACATCGGCCTTACGCTTTGAGTGCTTGTCCAGCAGCACCGCTATTTCAATGCGATTTGCACCCCGCTCCTCCATGAGGTCGGCGGCAAAGCGCAATGTGTTGCCCGATTCCAAAATATCGTCGATGAGGAGCACGTCACGGCCTTTTACGTCACTGTCGATGTCGCGAAGAATTCTGACAACTCCGCCTTCCGTTCCCTTGCCATAACTGGACAAGGTAATGAACTCGACCTCCGGCTCGATTCCGTTGGCATGCATGGCGCGGATCAGATCGGCGGCGAACACGAATGACCCTTTGAGGATGGCGATCACCAGTAGGTCCTTGTGCGGCCTGGCGCCCATTTCAGCCGCCATCGCATCCATGCGCAATGCAATATCACGCGCTGAGAACAGCGTTGAGATACGTTTTCCGCGGACGTTTATCATGATGATTCAGGCTCTAGTTCGCGGGCTTTTTTCGAGGAGCGAATACGACTTCCACATTGACTGCACCGTCCGGATAGTCGTTTGCGATGGCGGTGAAGCCGCTGCTCTCTCCGGGGTTCAAAGTTGTCTTAACCGGTGCAACCGTCCAGGCATAGAGGCGGTCGCTCTTTTCGCCACGCATGGTCAGCTTCAGCGGAGGTACCGGGATAGAGTGGTCGGCCACATTTTGTATCTCACCTTCAACGATAAGCTGCCCGATACCGTCCAGCTTGGTTTTTCGGGTTTCGACATTGGCGATCTTCAGCCCATCCGTCTCAGTTGCCAATCCGGCCAGCGCATATAACGGCTGCGACTGAGGAATGTAGCGAATAATCTCAGCCTTCAGTGCAATGGCCCCGGCGAGCAGGCTTATGCAGGCAAGACCGGCAAAGGCGAACAGCCCAGCGCGCGAGCGTGGTTGCGCGGGCATTGGTTCCCTGTCCACAAACAACGGCTCGCGGACCGGCATATCAATAACGGGTTTGGATGGTACGTCTTTCGCAGTTTCACCGGGAATGATAACCGGCAAACCGGTTTCAATTGCGTTGGATTTGTTGGCGATCAGATCTTCCATCCCCGGCTGAGTCGGCGGTGGTGGGACGGCTGCTCTTTCGCCACGGTTTATGGAGCGACGTACGTGTTCCGCCTCAAGGTCGGCTGGAACCCACTCGTGTTCGCACTTGCCGCATTGCAGGGCACGTGTTTTTGGGAGTTCAATTTCGGGCTCGCGAAAACGCGCGTCGCAAGAAGGGCAGATAATAGCCATCTAAAACCTGGTGGGTCGTATCGCAGGCACGTCATGCACACACGAAACATGGTTGACAAATTCTTGCCAAACCTAACTGTCAAATGGTTAACGGATTGCTGCGACCCTTTGAAAATACCATTGATTCCTGCTTGCTGCAGCGCTCGCGTTAAGGCCGTGTTAACCTTGGTAACCGAAGGGTTTCCATGTGCGAACTTGAATGAGCCAGCAATGATTCCAGGACCCGTTTCATGATTCGTTTTGACAATGTGGGTGTAAGATACGGGATGGGGGAAGAGGTTCTCAAAGACCTCACTTTCGAAATCGATAAGGGATCCTTCCAGTTTTTGACCGGCCCGTCGGGCGCCGGGAAAACCAGCCTGCTGCGCCTGTTTTTCATGTCGCTGAAACCGACCCGGGGCCTGATCAATATTTTTGGCCACGACAGTTCCACAATAACAAAGAACGAATTGCCCTCTTTGCGGCGGCGCATTGGCATTGTGTTTCAGGACTTCCGGCTGCTCAACCATCTGACGCTGTACGAGAACGTGGCTCTGCCGCTTCGGGTGCGCGGCGTCGAGGAGCTCAGCTATCGCCGCGATGTCATCGATTTGCTTGAGTGGGTTGGCCTCGACAAGCGTATTGACGCGTTCCCGGAAGTTCTGTCTGGTGGAGAACAACAGCGTGCAGCGGTCGCCCGTGCTCTAATCGGGCAGCCGGAAGTTCTGCTCGCGGACGAACCGACCGGAAACCTCGATCCAAAGCTTGCCCAGCGTTTGCTGCGCCTCTTCGTTGAACTGAACAGATCGGGCACGTCGGTGGTCATCGCCACTCACGATCTGGGCCTGATGGATCAATATGATGCGCGCCGCTTTGTGCTCAATGAGGGGCGGATGCAGATCTATGACTGAAATCAATGATCAGCAAACGGCCCGTCGTGTCATTGCCGATGCAGCGGCCGGAGAACGCAAGTTCCATTCGATTGTTCCCAATGAATCAGTCGCCAGCAATGCTCTGACGTTGGTTATCGCAATCATGGCTTTTCTCGCCAGCATCACGTTGGGAGCTGTCACTCTGGTCAGTGACACAGCCCGTGGCTGGCAAAGCGACATTTCGCGGGAAGTGACGATCCAGATCAGACCAATCGACGGTGTTGATATGCAACAGGCGCTGGATGCGGCACAGAAAATTGCTGCCCGGCGAGAAGGTGTCGATTCAGTTACCGTTGTTGACGAAGAGACGACGGCGCGCTTGCTGGAGCCCTGGCTCGGCGCCGGGCTTGATTTGAATGAGCTGCCCGTTCCCCGATTGCTGAAGGTCCGGCTGGACGGCGCCGTGCACCTGGACTTCATTGCGCTGCGATCGGAGTTGTCAGCTAATGTACCGGGTGCCTCACTGGATGATCACCGTGTCTGGTTGGATCGGTTGGTGACCATGGCATCCGCAACAATTATCGGTGGATTTGCCATTTTTCTGATGATGATGGCATCGACGGTTCTGACCGTTGTTTTCGCCACCCGCGGTGCAATGGCAGGCAACAAGAATGTTATTGAGGTCCTGCATTTTGTCGGCGCAGAGCAAGGCTATATTGCGGGCCAGTTTCAAAAGCACTTTCTCATTCTTGGCCTCAAGGGATCTCTGGCAGGCGGTATGCTGGCCATCATCTGCTTCATCGTCGTCGGCGCCTGGGCCAGCAGTAATGTTGCAGACCCTGCGGCCGACCAGGTGGCCGCTCTTTTCGGAACCTTTTCCGTCGGCCTTGGCGGCTATGTGGGCGTGCTTATACTCATTTTCGTAATTGCACTTCTCACCGCGCTGACATCGCGGCTTACCGTGTTCAGGCACGTGGGAACGCTGGACCGAAGCGCCGAACACGAATAAACTGTTGAATTGTAATCTGAATACCGGGCCGGTCGCTGAATTGACTTGCCCTCTGTTGAACACACTCGGATAGTAGGTTGCCGACGTTCCGGGGTTTGAAGCAAGTCTAAAATGGTCATGGTCAGCGAAGTGCCATCTTCGTCGCATTTAAGGTCCTCGCCCCTGCGCGCGGTGGGCTGGCTATTTCGCACTGCTTCCAAATTGCTGCTCTTGTTGATTTTCATCGGTGCCGGACTTTTCGCTGGGGGCTTTCTCAAGTTTTCAAACACCGTGGAAGCTTACACCGTGCCTGCAAATGTCGAAGCGGCTGATGGTGTTGTTGCACTCACCGGCGGCGCCGCGCGAATCGCCAAGGCTCTGGATCTGATTGCCGATTCCAAAGGGCAACGCCTTTTGATTTCGGGTGTTAATCCCGAAACCCGGGTCAGTGATATTGCCAATCTGAATGCAAATCACAGGCCACTCTTTGACTGTTGTGTCGATGTTGAAAGCCGGGCGTTGAACACGGTTGGAAATGCAGAAGAAACAGGCAAGTGGGCCAAAAGGAACGGTTACAGATCTCTTATTCTGGTGACCAGTTCTTACCATATGCCACGCAGTATCCTGGAATTTCGACGCCAGATACCATCAATCAAGCTGATTGCTTATCCTGTGCCCCTGAAGGAGTTGAACCGCGATGGGTGGTGGGGTCGTCCAGAGATTTTGCGGGTGATGTTATCGGAATATACCAAGTATATTGGTGCCTGGTTGCGCGATTATCTCGACCCCAAGACGATCGCCGCCTTGCGCGCGGGCATGTGGGGCGGATAAGCAGGGATAGTTTGTGAATATTCCGTGGGCGCCGCGTGCTTTATCTTAGATCGTTTCTTTTCAACATTGTCTATTACGTGAACCTTCTGGGGCAGATGATCCTGCAGACTCCCTTCTACTTTTTTCTGTCGCACAAGAGCGCAGTCAAAGTGCCGCAACGTTGTGCGCGCAGCATGTATTGGTTTCACCGATGGATCGTAGGTACTGACTATGAGGTCACGGGGCAGGAAAATCTTCCGGTCGGCGGATATGTCGTAGCCGCCAAGCATCAGTCTCTGTGGGACTTCCTGTCACTCTATGAGATGCTGTCGGACAGTGCCTTTGTCCTCAAGGCTGAATTGATGAAGATCCCGTTTTTCGGCTGGTATGTGGCGAAGCTGGATCACATACCGATTCGTCGCGGAGATCGCAGCAAAGCACTCAAGGGTATGCTGCGCGATGCCAAGAAGGAGATCGCGAAAGGCAGGCAAATTCTGATTTTTCCGGAAGGAACGAGACGCTCACCTGGAGCGCAGCCGGCGTACCGTTACGGAATTACGAGGATGTATCTGGAGATGGGATGCCCGGTGGTTCCCGTGGCCCTGACATCAGGGCTTTACTGGCCGCGCCGCAAGTTCATTCGTCACCCGGGAAAGATCCGACTGCGGTTTCTCGAGCCGATTATGCCGGGTCTGGACGGTAAGACCTTTGCCAGTGAGCTTGAGCGGCGAATTGAGGAGGGTTGCGACGATCTGTATCTCGAAACACTGGACGACCCGGTGCTTCCGCCTCTGTCTGTTGCTGTGAAAGAGCGGATAGAACTGGCGAAAAAACGCCGGGGACCAAAATAATTGTTCTTGTAATGTTCTCTTAATTTGTTCTATATATGTTCTCATGATATCGTGTGAAGGAGAACATTATGTACGCCAACTCTGACCCAGCCCCCGCAGCCGCCACTTCCGTTTCCTCCTTCGTGCCTTTTGACGCTCCGGACTATGCCTGTGGCGGGCCGGTTTCTGTGTCACGGTTGGTCAAATCCGTGGTCGAGGAAGCTGGTCTTGGCCGTTTTGTCTATCTGAAAGGGCAGTCCGGGCGTCGTTACATTTTCTCTGCAATTCGCACCGAACAGGTCGAATTGTATCGTAGAGCTGTGTTTGCGCTTACCGGCGTTGCAGGCGACGTGCGCGTGCTTGACGATGCATCGAAAGTTCGGGCCGGGACGCCGCTTTATGTCCATCTGCTTGATGATGATGCAGACGCCGCAGAGATCATGGGTGACATCAATCCGTCAAATGCTTGACGATCGATTCCATTAGTTCGTCGCGGATGTCCAGTTCTTTCAGCTTTTGGGCTGTGTTGATGAAATAGTCCTCGTTGCGGCCGGACTGGCCAATCGCGCCGCGAATCTGGTGCATCAATTCATCTATCGGTAATTGTCCCGCATACTGCTCGTGGTTCTGGTCGACAATGTAGGTGAGACAGGATATTTCACCGCCGGTTTCGAGTACCGCGCGGTCATGGGATTCAAGGTAGACATTGGTAACCAGTTCACGTTCCTGCAGGTATGCGACTGTTTCTTTTTGAATGGTGTTTGAAACTTTGAACGCCATGCCTGTACAGGTGCCGCCCCTGTCGAGTCCCAAAACAATTCCCGGTCTCTCCTGCGTTCCCCGATGAACCCAGGAATAGATGCAGGGTGCTCGGTGCAGCCCGGTGATGGTCGCTTTGCATGCCTCCAGATAGTCAAAGCCAGGCCGCCACATCAAAGAGCCATAGCCAAAGATCCAAAAGTGGTTTTCTTCGTCTTGCTGGTAGTCGCCCATGGATTTGCCTGAAAACCTGTATAGAGATTGCCACAGAACGCGAACCTCGCGCTATCGCGTCATCAACCGGAACAGCAGCCCCGAGTCAATCCGAAATGAACCAATCTGAAACCCGGTCCTTCTTTTCCCATGGCATGGCCAAGTGGGGCCTTTTCATGCTGGCTCTCTTTGCGCTGTGGTTTATCGGCTGGTTCGCCATCGCCGGCTATGCAGATGGTAAGGTGACCGAAACCCTCCAAAAACTGGACGCCAGGGGATTGAAAATCTCGTGCGGAGATCAGGATATCCGCGGCTTCCCGTTTCGGCTGGGAATTCACTGCAATTCGATTGATGTGGCCGACGCCCGTTCCGGTTTGCAGGCGACATCCGGCACCCTGCGCACGGCGGCCCAGCTCTATGCCCCGGGAAAAATGGTTGGCGAACTGGATGCGCCTTTTGAGCTGAAGGCGAACGGCCAGTCTGTGGCAGCGAATTGGACCCGGCTGCGGGTATTTCTTGATGCCAGTTTCGATGGAGGCTTTGATCTTGCATCGCTCAATTTCTCTGACCTTGACGCCTTGCTCAAGGGCCAGAGTCTGAAAGTTGCGGAAGGCGCGCTGCATCTGCGACCCTCTCCCGCTACCGAGGAACGCCAAGCGAAAATGGCGCTGGACGTGGCTGCCGATTTTAAGCAGATCGAACAGTCTGGCGCCATCGGTGCTGCGTTTCCCAAATTGAGTGTCTATTTTGATGCCCGTCTGGATGACGGCTACCGCGACTTCGTGGCCATGAAAATGCCGCTTGATAGGGTTCTTGCGGATGGTGCATCGGGACTGGTCCGTTCTTTGACGATTTCAGTAGCAAATGGTGGCAAACTGGTGCTCAACGGCCCTCTGCAGTTGGACACTGATGGTCTGCTCAGTGGTGAAATTCAGCTCGGTATGGCAAACCCGAAGGCCGTTGCCAGTGCCTTTGAAAAGTTCGACCCTGCCCTCAAAACCTTTCTGCTTAACCTCGGCAACGGACTGAATGCCCTTGGCAAGCCCGTCATGTTCGGAGAGGAAGAAATTAAGGCGGTGCAGCTACGGATCGAGCGCGGCGAGATCAGACCGGGTTTCCTGAAGATCGGCGAATTAGGTGCGCTTCGACTTTAGGAACAGGCGCGTCACGGGCAACTGCGACAGATCAACCGGCCATCATTCTTCAATCTGATCTCTGCCAAAGTTCGGTACGTCGCTCTCCTGGCCCGCCTCGATAATGCCGCGCCGGATGTCACGTGTCTTGGTAAAGTGTTCAAACAGGAGATCCCCGTCACCCCAGCGTACGGCACGTTGCAAAGCCGAGAGGTCTTCGGAGAAGCGGCCGAGCATTTCCAGCACTGCTTCTTTGTTGTGCAAAAAAACATCTCGCCACATGACGGGATCAGATGCCGCAATGCGTGTGAAATCCCGAAAGCCAGATGCCGAGAATTTTATCACCTCTGATTCTGAAATTTCTTCGAGGTCGGAGGCCGTACCGACAATATTGTAGGCGATCAGGTGGGGGATGTGAGACGTAACAGCCAGCACGCGATCGTGATGGTTAGCGTCCATTGTGTCGACAGTCGAGCCTAGGCCCTGCCAGAATTTTGTTAGTGTCTCAATAGCCTGGATGTCGGTTCCGGCTTCAGGTGTCAACAGGCACCAGCGCTCGTCGAACAATGTTGAGAAACCTGCATCCGGTCCCGAATATTCCGTCCCTGCGACGGGATGACCCGGAACGAGATGCACACCTTCCGGCAAATGCGGTTTGATCTGATTGATGACCGACTGTTTGACCGAACCGACATCGGTAACAATTGCACCCGCAGCAAGGTGTGGTGCCATGCGCTCGGCAACGGCAGCGCAGGCACCGACTGGTATGCACAAAACTACGCAGTCGGCTCCATCAACCGCTTCGCCGATGCGATCGGTGTATTCATCGCCGAGATCGAGCTCGCGGGCGCGATCCAACGTCTCCTTGCGTCGGGTGTATACAACAATCGATTCCGCCAACCCGTCGCGACGCGCGCGCAGGGCAATGGAGGAGCCGATAAGGCCAATACCGATCAGGCAAAGCCGTTTGAAAATGGGATCTGCCATGTTGCTAAGCCAGGAACTCCTTGAGTGATTCCACAACGCCCCGGTTGGCCTCCTCGGTGCCGATGGTCATCCTCAGAGCGTTTTCAAATCCATAGGGAACCACCCGCCGTAACACATATCCCCGCTCCGTCAGGAATTCATCTGCCCTGGCCGCACTGCGGGCGGAATCGTCGGGAAAATGCACAAGAATGAAGTTGCCTACACTGGGTGTCACATCAAGGCCAAGGGCAATCAGTTGGTCTGTTGTCCATGCCAGCCACTTGTCGTTGTGAGCGATGGCCTTGTCCACCATAGACCGGTCTTCTATTGCAGCCTCCGCAGCCGCCAGGGCTACAGCGTTCACATTGAAGGGGCCCCGCACCCTGTTGAGAGCGTCAATAATAGGGCCAGGCGCGTACATCCAGCCAACCCGCAGACCAGCCAGACCGTGTATCTTTGAGAATGTGCGGGTCATGATCACATTGTCGCTGTTGGCCACAAGCTCCGTTCCGGCTTCGTAATCGTTGCGCCGTACATACTCGGCATAGGCGGCATCCAGAACCAGGAGGGCGTCCGTCGGCAGGTTTTCCTGCAATCGCCGAACTTCGCTCATGGGAATGTAAGTGCCGGTCGGATTGTTCGGATTTGCCAGAAACACGATCCGTGTCTTCTCCGTCACCCGATCAAGGATGGCATCAATATCGGCGGTATTGTCACGCTCCGGAGCAACCACCGGGGTTGCACCGGCAGCAAGGATGCCAATTCGGTAGACCAGAAAACCATGTTCCGTGTAGATCGCTTCATCGCCCGGCGCCAAATAGACTTGCGCGAGGAGTCCCAGCAATTCGTCCGATCCGTTACCGCACAGAATGTTCTCTGCGTTCAGACCATGCCGTTTGGCAATTGCGCCGCGAAGGTCGCTTGCGCTGCCGTCAGGGTAGTCCTCCAGGCTGTCTGCGACTGTGATCATAGCTTCCCTGGCTTTGGGGCTCGGTCCCAAAGGTGTTTCGTTGGCGGAAAGCTTGTGCAGTTTTACGCCCGCCGGTGCAGCGGACTTACCGGGCACATAAGCGTTGATTTTCATCACACCATCGTTGGGCTGGGGGCGTGGGGTTTTT
Organism: uncultured Rhizobiaceae group bacterium; assembly: GCA_938044775.1. Lineage (GTDB taxonomy): Bacteria > Pseudomonadota > Alphaproteobacteria > Rhizobiales > Rhizobiaceae > Pseudahrensia. Next base: position 10,218 of record CALIOE010000018.1, on the reverse strand, counting down.
TTGATCATGGCATCAAGCAGAGTGATTTTTCGGATTACCGGGGAGGTTTAGGCTAACCGGTCGCCCGTGGGAAGTGCCCGCTCATTTTGACCCTTGTGAGAGCGGGCAGCTCCCTGAGGGGCGAGTACAGGCACGAAGACGCGCTTGGATTTGCGTTCTTTGACCGGCAGCCCCTGGTAGACCTGCTTGGTCGCTTCAACGACGATTGCCCCAGCAAAGGCGGGGGCAAATTTGCGGCCGATTCGCTCAAATGAGCCGGCCAGGCCCGTGGTCAGTTTGCTTCGTGACGGGGGGAAGTGAAGCGCGTCGGACCAGGCAGTCGGTGTGAACATATTTTGACGCAGGAGCTTGACCAACTGACCGCCGGAGTAGGGCCTGCCGGAACCAAATGGTGTCTGCTCCACCCGTGCCCAGACACCACGCCGGTTTGGTACCGCAATGACGAGCCGACCTCCGGGGGAGAGAACGCGCCAGATTTCGTTCATGGTCTCATCGGCATTCTCGCAATGTTCCAGCGCGTGAACCATGAGCAGGCGGTCAATGCTTGAATCCGGAAGCGGCAGGTCTTCGTCGAACACCAGCGCGGCAGCGTTGGGTTCAGCGTGAGGCCAGGAAACAGCCCCCTGGGCAGCAGGCATGAAGGCCAGCGTTCGTTCGGTGTCTGCGCGAAACCGGTCGAGATAGGGTGTTGCATATCCAAGACCGACAAGTCGTTCATTTGTCAGGGGTTGCCATACGCTTCCAATCGACTGCTCAAGTGATCGCCTGGCCAGCTGTCCAAGCGGCGTCGCGTAAAACTGCCTTAGATCAACAATATCCATATGCATGCAAATACGATAACAAGTTTGCAGTCAGGCCGGAACCGGCCAAACACGTCGGTGGAGAAAGAAATGAGTGAAGGTAAACCCGCGCGATTGAAAACGTTTCAGTTTCCCTGTCGCGAGGACAATTATGGCGTGGTCCTGCACGACCCGGAGAGCGGACTGGCGATATCAATCGATGCGCCTGAAGAAGAGCCGATCATCGATGTTCTGGAGGCCAAGCGGATCAAGCTGACGCATATTCTGACCACCCACCATCACGGTGATCATGTGGCCGCCAATGAGAGTTTGAAGGCGGCCTATGGTTGCGAGATCATCGGACCGGCGGATGAAAGGGATCGCATTCCGGGAATCGACCGGGTAGCAGGCCATGGCGATTCCCTGGAGCTCAACGGGCACCGGATCGAGGTGATCGGCACGCCAGGGCATACGCTGGGGCATGTGGCCTATTATTTTCCTGACCAGGGGATGGTGTTTGCAGCAGATTCCCTTTTTGCACTGGGCTGCGGTCGAATCTTTGAGGGCGATGGACCGATGATGCACATGGCGTTGCAGCGTCTTGCTGCCCTGCCAGACGCAACAAAGGTCTATGCCGGTCACGAATACACACTGGCAAATGCCCGGTTTGCTGTAACGATCGACCCCGAAAATGACGCACTTCTGGCGCGGGCGAAGGAGATTGAGCTGTTGCGTGACGAAGGCACACCAACCTTGCCGACGACCATTGAGCTCGAAAAGAAAACCAATCCGTTTCTGCGGGCTGCTGATCCAGCCATACGCGAGCATCTGGGAATGACCGGTGCAACAGATGCAGAGGTGTTTACGGAGATCCGTGCGCGCAAGGACAGGTTCTGATGCATGATGTAGGCGCGGCGGAGATCATCGCGCATCTCGAACTGGTACCCCACCCGGAAGGTGGTCACTACGCAGAGACCTTCCGCGATGAAGGATCAACCGCGATCTACTATCTGTTAGAAGCAGGAGACTGCTCGCACTGGCATCGCGTTCACGGCAGTTCTGAAGTCTGGCATCACTATGCGGGAGGGCCGCTCAGCCTGACGCTGTCATCGAACGGTCACGACGCCGAGGCCCACCGCCTTGGACCCAATCTGATCTCAGGTGAAAAACCGCAATTGGTTGTTCCGGCCGGTTGGTGGCAGACAGCGGAAAGTCTGGGTCACTGGACCCTGGTTGGTTGTACCGTGGCGCCGGGTTTCGATTTTGCAAATTTCGAAATGGCGCCGCCGGACTGGCGGCCCGTGCCCAGATCCCCCGAGGATGACTAACTGGCTTCCAGTTTCAGATCTTCCATCCACTCAATGTGCCGTTTCGGTTGACCGAATCGATATCCCTGCAGATAGTCCACACCCCAGTTTGCCAGCATGGTTGCAGTTTCGTCGTCCTCAACCCACTCCACGACGGTTTTTGCGTTGAACAAGCGCGCCAGTTGTACCAGTGAGCGGATAAACATCTGGTTTTCATGACAGGACTTCAGGTCGTCGACAAACTGGCCGTCGACCTTGATGATGTCGAAGTCGAGGCTTTTCAGGTTTCGGAATGATGTGAATCCAGCGCCGAAATCGTCGAGTGCGATCTGACACCCCATGTCTTTGACATTTTGAACAAAACGCTTCGCCTCGGACAATGATTCTGCCGCGTGTGATTCAGTGATCTCGACAATCAGTCGGTCAGCCACATCTGGGTTGCGTTTCACCACCCTGCCAACCTTGGCCAGCCATTCCGGGTCGCAGGCGGTTTCGTTCGAGACATTGAGGGAGAAGTTTGCCATCGGGTATTTTACCAGAGTCGTCAGCGCCAGATCGAGTGCATGGTGGTCGACCAGGCGGATGAGGCCCAAATGTTGCGCTGTTTCAACGAAATTCGCAGCCGTAAAGGCTCCGCCGTCCTCGGTTTCCAGCCGAATCAATGCCTCATGGAACGCAACCCTGGAACTTCCTGCGTCGACGATCGGCTGGTACGCGAGATGGACGCGACCCTGTCGCAATGCCTTGACGATCTGGTCCGCCATTCCGGCAGCCTGACGTCGCTTTTCGTCTTTCGCGGGGTCTCTGCGGTAGCTGATCAGGGCGAAATCGCGAGCCCGGCGGGACTCCAGCAGCGCTTCGTGCGCCGCCATGAATGCTTCTCGCGAGTTGCGCGCCTGGGCCGGCATGAGAACGGCACCAATCGATATGGTGACGGCAACCGGGCCGTTTTCGGTCTGTACGACGCTTTCGCGCAATTTGCTTAGGATGCGCTCTCCGGCGACCTGCAGGTCAGTCTCGCTGCATTCCGGCAAAATGAGGCCAATCTTCGCGCCAGAGAACCGACCGAGCGTATCATTGTCCCGCAGATTGCCTTTTAGTCGACGGGCGATTTCCTCAATCACGGCATCGCCGGCGTCGAAGCCGTAAACAGAGTTGATAATGTCGAAGTTCTCAAGGCCTACAATGACAAATGCGGCGCCAGTATCGTGCTGCAGGCCCCGTTCAAACAGTTCGTCGAGGCAGACTTTCAGATGTGACCGGTTGTAGAGACCTGTCAGGGCGTCAAAACGTGACAAACGGTCGAGCCTTTCTTCCAGGCTGCGGCGCTCATTGATGATGCGTATGACGCCGTGCGCCCGCGCCGGCTTGCCCGCCTCATTGGCAAACCAGCGGCCGCATTCTTCGACCCAAATATCGCTTTGCGTTCCCAGCTGGGCGCCTGAAAGGGCATATTTCAGGCGGAAGGGTACACCATTGCCCGTATCTTTTTCCTCGGAGGAGATGATGGTGTCATCCCGGCTGGACAAGGTCGAGGACAACAGCAGTCGGCTGTACTTCCGGTTGGACGATATCGCTTCTTCAGAGGTGCAAAGCAGCGTGGCTGCGCCCTCATTCCATTCCAGAACATCTTGCTCGAGATCCCACTCATAAACGCATTCTCCAACCGATTGGAGAACGTCCTGAGTGATGGAGCGACGGTTGCCGGGGGCATCGGTATCGATCATTGTCAGCCCTGCAAGGCGTTTGGATTGTTCGGTTTTTCAGATCTTAGGGTCTAAGAGTTAAGATTTCAGTAAGGTTTGCTCAGCCCGTCCAAAAAAATGTTCCAGGATACGTCATCTCCCTTCCACTCGCTCTCTTCGACAGGCAGTGCTGTTGTTTGATCTCGCCTGAGCAATCCTGGCGATGCAAGGTCGGCCCGTGTCGCCACACACAATGTCGTTGGTGCGCCGAAATAGTGATCCAGGCTCGACTGAAGTCTGTCTATTGCCGCCTCCGAAAAACGATAGCGGTCTTCCTCGCCTTTCCTGAAGACTGCGCCGGCGAGATTGTTTTGTGTATTGGCAACGATAAAGGTCGTTTTGCCGGGATCCAGCGCCTTAAAAGTCTTGCGCTGATAGTCTAGTTTTGACAGCTCGCGTTCTGCGTTTTTTGCAAGTTCCAGCACCCGCGAGTGGTCAGTTTTTGTGTAGAAGCCATGCCAGAACCAAATATCGAAGCGGGACCAGTAGGCGTGCTCCCTCAATTCAGTAATGTCGGTGGGACGAAAATCACACAATCCCTGGTCGAGCCAGTTTGCGGCGTTTTCGGGTGGACAGACCAGCCAGTCGAAAGGGCCTTTGGCAAAATTCGCCCGGCTGGGCTCAGCGGCTGCAAATCGCGCCAGTTGATGGGCGGCCTGGCACGACATGCCGAGGCTTACAAAAGTGATCGTGGCCATAGCGCTGACCTCCGGCCTGGTGTTGCAAATGAAGCATTGGTGTCTATCGTTCGCCACCAGTTGCCATGATTTGGAATTGCCTGAATGAAACCGGACCAAGCCTACGCCGATCTGCTCGCCCATATCAAACAGACCCATGCATTGGGGCAGGTTGCGGGATTGCTGGAATGGGATCAGGAAACCATGATGCCGCCTGATGGTGCCGCGCAGCGCTCCGAACAAGCTGCCGCGGTGGAGGCCGCCCTGCACGAACGGCGAACCGATCCGCAGCTTGGTGACTGGCTGGATGCGGTGGATCAAGGATCGATCAATGGCGCTGAACAGGTCAATGTCGAGAAGACGCGCCGGGCCTATGAACGCGCCAAACGTGTTCCTGCAGAGCTGGCAGCTGAGATTGCCCGTATCACCAGCCGCGCGCAGGGTATTTGGGCCGCCGCCCGCGCAGCGAAAAATTTTGAAGATTTCGCTCCGACACTTGCGACCATTGTTGAACTGAAGCGTCAGGAAGCCACCTGCCTCGCTACCGAGGGCACCAGCCTGTACGATGCTTTGCTCGATGATTTCGAGCCCGGCATGACGGTGGCCGTGTTGCAACCTTTGCTCGAGGGAATGCGACCGAGGCTGGCCAATTTGCGGGCAGCGATTGCTGACAGATCACACGCTCAACCAAAAATGCGGGGACATTTCGAGCCTGACGCCCAGCTGAAGCTGTCTCGATTGATTGCCGACGCGCTGGGCTACAACTGGGAAGCGGGACGCCTCGATCTTTCAGTTCACCCGTTTTCATCCGGCACAGGTGGCGACAGTCGCATAACCACGCGGGTTGATGCAGAGAATCCGGTTGATTGTCTGTACTCGACCATCCATGAGCTCGGCCATTCACTCTACGAGCAAGGCACGCCTGTCGAGCATGCGCTGACACCGGCCGGTCAGCATGCATCCATGGGTGTCCATGAAAGCCAGTCGCGGCTCTGGGAAAACCAGATTGGCCGCAGCCGTGCTTTTTGCGTCTGGCTCTACCCGCGCATGGTTGATGCATTTGGTGACTTTGGCCTGGCCGATGCCGAGCAGCTTTACCGCGCGATAAACCGCGTCGAAACCGGTTACATTCGCACCGAAGCCGATGAGGTACACTACAATCTCCATGTCCTTCTGCGCTTTGAGCTCGAACGGGAGCTTATTGCCGGCGAATTGGAGGCCGCGGATATGGAGGAAGCCTGGAACACACGCTTTGAGCGTGATTTTGGACTTGCGGTGCCGGATGCTTCAAGAGGCGTACTCCAGGATGTGCATTGGTCGGTTGGCCTGTTCGGATACTTTCCGACCTATTCGCTTGGCAATATTTATGCCGGCCAGCTCAACGTCGCACTGCGTCATCACGTAAATGACCTGGACGGCATGGTGGAAGCCGGCAACATGCAACCGGCGCTTACCTGGTTGCGTGACAACGTTCACCGGAAGGGAAGCCTTCACGCGCCGGCCGAACTGATTGAAAAAGCGGTTGGCTCGGCGGTGTCTGCGGAACCGCTGTTGTCCTATCTGGAGGACAAGTACAGCACGCTCTTCGACTTGGCTTAGGGGAAGACGGATTATGAAAACTGTCTTCGACAAACCCTTTACGCAGCAGGAGCCAATTGACGAGGCGACCATTGCGCGCGTCTCCGGGATTTTGCGATCCGGCCGACTGCATCGCTACAACACGATCGAAGACGAAATAGCTGAAGCAGCTTTGCTGGAGAAGGACTATGCTGATTGGCAGGGTTCAAAGTACTGCCTCGCCTGTTCCTCTGGCGGTTATGCCCTGCATGTCGCGTTGCGTGCCGCCGGCTTGCAACCGGGCGACAAGGTATTGGCCAATGCCTACACTCTGGCCCCGGTTCCCGGTGCCATCCACAATGCCGGTGGCGTTCCGGTTTTCGTTGAGATTGATGGCAACTGGCACATCGACACCAATGATCTGCGCGCCAAGGCTGAGGCCAGTGGCGCCCGGTTTCTCATGTTGTCCCACATGCGCGGCCATATCGCAGACATGGACGCCGTTTGCGCGATCTGTGAGGAGTTTGGAATCTCACTGATTGAGGATTGTGCGCATACAATGGGTGCGAAATGGAAGGGCAACCGCTCAGGAAATTTCGGCCGGGTGGCGGCCTTCTCGGCACAAACATACAAGCATATCAATTCCGGTGAGGGCGGCCTGTTGACGACCGATGATCCTGAGCTGGCGGCCCGCGCGATCATGATGTCCGGCTCTTACATGCTGTACCAGTCTCATGGCGCAGCGCCAGCTGCTGATGTGTTTGCCGGGGTCCGGTTGGAGACCCCCAATTTTTCGGGGCGCATGGACAACGTGCGCGCAGCGATTTTACGCGGGCAGATGGCCGGGCTTGAGGAGAATGTGCGCCGCTGGAACCTGCGTTACCAGGCGCTGGAACGTGTGGTTCGAAAAAGCCCCGATATCGACGTACCGCGGCGTGCGCAACACGAGGAATTTGTCGGTTCCTCGTTTCAATTCCGTCCCCGGCTTGCCGGTTCAGAACCGTTCGAAGACCTGATGCAAAACTGTGCCAGCCGCGGTGTTGATATCAAGTGGTTCGGGGCTGATCAGCCCAGGGCCTTTACCAGTCGTTACGATTCCTGGCGCTATCTGGGCGACTTGCCGACTTTGCCGAACACGCTGGAAATTCTTGCGACCACCTGTGACATCCGGGTGCCGCTGACATTCAGTGAAAAAGACTGCGAAATGGTCGCCACGATCATCGTCGAAGAAGTTGCCGGCCTTTCCGGTTGAATCCTATTTAATTGCCCGGCGTTTTTCGCTATGCACAATTCGTGGTCCCGTAGCTCAGCAGGATAGAGCAACAGATTCCTAATCTGTAGGTCGGGCGTTCGAATCGCCCCGGGATCACCATGTTTTCATAGTTGTGCAAATGAGCATTGGTAAAAAGCCTTTGCGAGGTCCTTTGCCTTTTTGCCGGCACAGTTCTGGACGGTTTGCCGCCTGAACAACAGAGTCGCGGCTTGAGATCGAATGTATACTCTGGACAGTACTTCGCCATTTCTCGGACCGGGAAAACCTCATCAGACCTTAGTCTGTCCGAGAGGCGCAATGGTCCTATTTCGATTCTCTTTAGCCTGACACGTCTGGACGATTTTCTGGCGCGCGATAAGATTTGCGACACTTTTTCTGGCTTCGATTCGCCTACCGATGGCGCTCTCGAAACCCGTGCGGCGGTGATTGGAATTGAGTTTTGTCAAGATGCGGCTTTTGCCGCTAGCTCATATCATTTTGTGCGTCGTCTTCGTTTCGTCGTTGATCTTGACACCTGCAATTGGGCAAACTGCAGAATCAAGCGAACAATCTCCTCCGGGCTTTGATCACGATGCAACATCGTTTCCGCTCACTGGTGCCCACACAAACGTACCTTGCAGCGCGTGCCATATTGACGGCGAACTGACAAACACTCCCTCGGACTGTGCAAGCTGTCATAACAATGTAGCCGCCAAGGGTAAATCGGCAGCACATCCTCCGTCAGGAAATCAGTGTTCGACCTGCCATACGGCATCAAACTGGAACGCTTTCAATTACGATCACAGCAGGATCGATCGCTCCTGCCAGAGCTGCCACGATGGTACGACTGCAAAAGGTAAAGCCAGCGATCACTTAGCATCAACCGAGGACTGTTCGTCCTGTCATGTTTCGACGAGCTGGACGAATGTACGTTTTGACCACTCAGCGGTCACCGGCACCTGTTCGAGCTGTCACAATGGCCGCACAGCGACCGGCAAGCCTGCAAACCATATCCCGTCGTCAAACACCTGCGAAGATTGTCACGTCTCGACGAGCTGGACGAATGTGCGGTTTGATCACGCATCGGTCACCGGCACCTGTTCGAGTTGTCACAATGGCCGCATTGCGACCGGTAAGCCGCGGGGGCACTTCGTTACGAACCAACAGTGCAGTGACTGTCACAGAGTCACAAACTGGGCGGTTGCTGACTATCGGCACTTGTCAGCGGCGTTTCCCACCGGCCATTCCGCCGGTCTCGACTGCATTGACTGTCACCGCGGCAACTCAGCCGCTTCGGCATGGTCAACACCAGCATATCAGCCGGACTGCGCCGGGTGTCATGCCAGGGACTTCCGGCCCGGTCCCCACGAAAAGTATGAAAATCCGTCAGAAGTCCCTTATCGCGTAAACGAGCTTCGTGACTGCACCGGAGCTTGCCACGTCTACACCGATGCGACCCAATCCCGGATCGAGGAAAGACGCACCGGCGAACACCGAGCCAGCCGGAGAGAGTGGTGAGCATGCTGCCAACAAGGATTCTCCAGGTTGCCGTATCGATCTTGACCGCGATATTCGTTGTCTCTTCTGTCCGGGTTGCATCGGCCGAACCAGCCCTCAATCAGGTCCTGTCAAGCGCAACCCTTTTGAAGCAAGATGCGAATGGCTGCCCTGTCGTCCGGATCGGATTTAACTTTCGAGTGGCCTATGTGACGCATTTTCCGGCCAAAGGAGGCCGGGAGCTCAGAATTAAGGTAAAACCTTTGAGCAGAAGCGGTGCGCGCAGAAATATGATCGTTCCCCGGGAATCTGTAAGGCCACCCACATCGTCGGGCAACCGAATTAGGGCAATTGATTTTGAAACCAACGGCAGTGGTCCGTTGCTCATGGTCTATTTTACCGAGGCGGTTAACTACAAAGTCCGCCAGGGGCGAGATTTCGCAAGCATTGAAGTCACTGTAGCCAGCATTGATGCGTCAAGACGGTGCAGACTTAGCCTCGCTGACCTGGCACCAACCACTAATACCGGATCTCGCGCTAAGCGAAACACGGCGAAGTCGGACGGCTCAGGTCGCCCGAGCTCTGAAGAGCTCAGATCAGTCATGCAACGAGCGCGCCGTGCAATAGCCCAAAAAGAATACCGCAAAGCGGCGCAGCTCCTGACCAAGCTAACAACTTACCCTGAGCACAAATTCAGTGCGGATGCGCAGGAACTTCTGGGTGTTGTGCGCGAACGCAACAGACAATTTGCACATGCCAAAGCGGAGTATGAAATATTCCTCAAAAAGTACCCGTCGAGCAAGGGAGCCAGCAGAGTGCGGCAACGGCTCGCGGCAATTGCAACTGCACAGGAATCACCACGCGGAAGACTGCGCAAGGCAGGATCCAGGCCGTCGAGCCAGGACAGGAAACGGGCGTCGCCGGCTGGCGATCTTGCGGAGAATAATCGGAAGAAGTCGACTGCAGATGCAAAGAAATCTGCACAGTCGAGGTCTTCGCAAATTCCCGACGGTGGCCCTGAGCGAACTGATCGGACCGCGCGGACGGCTGAGGACACAGACGATCCCACTGCTTATGAGACTGAATTTGGAGGCAGCTTCTCGCAGTTTTACTATTACAACGAGGGGACCACCCGCCTGACAGAGCTTGAATCCCGGCGAAAGACCATCGACGACGATACTTTTCAAAACTCCCTTCTGTCCTCCCTCGACTTGTTTGCAACGGCAGAAAACAATGCCCATCGATTCAAATTCAGATTTTCTGGTTCCTATGAAAAAGATTTCCTGGATTCCAGAAGAGGTGATCAGGTCAGGGTCACCGCCGCCTATGCCGAACTGGAAATGAAAGAACAAGCGGCTAAAATCCGCGTTGGCCGCCAGACCCGAAATGAGGGTGGCATATACG
>CALIOE010000017.1 GCA_938044775.1 uncultured Rhizobiaceae group bacterium | reverse complement strand
TATTCTGGTGGCGGAACAGCTGGCGGGCATTATCAAGAAACGACCGCATATCAGCCGTGGTATCGACTGGTTGTTTGGAACTGTATTTGCGGCTTTTGCTGTAAAAATTCTGCTTACCGAGGGTCGTTGACGGCAAAAGGTGCTTTTTCGCCGGCCATGCCCATCCATCGCCCCGCGTTTCGTCCGGCAAGGATCCAGTGGGTGAACCCTCCGACAAATCCGGCCGCCAGGCCGGTAAGCCAGATTTCGCGATCGCCATAGGGGATTTCGCCCTCAAGACCTGTGGCCATGGGATAGAGGACCAGCACGATCAGGGCACAGAGGCCGCCGGCGAGCACATTCAGGGTCAGGGAAGCAGCACGGGTGAATTCGGTCAGGACGAGAATCACCATTGCGGGAATGAAGGTGATCTGGGAGATGGTGAACCAAGACACGGTCAGGAACGCCGTTGATCCGACCATGACGCCCAGATCATCCTCCAGCCACGAAGCATCGCCGCCCAAAAACAGCGAGAAAGTCACAAAGACCGCGGCCGCCAGCGTCGAAAATGCAAATGAAAGCAGCAGTGCCAAAATCCGGATGAGTCCGCGGGTCAGTGTCAACATCAGGCTTCACCATGACCTGCAACCATGGCTCGGGTTGCCTCAAGCGCCTCGAGAGCTTGCCGGTCCTTGATGCGCATCCGCTCAGATTCGGATTTCAACTGACCGCAGGCCGCGAGAATGTCGCGTCCTCGTGGTTTGCGAATGGGAGAGGCGTAGCCGTTGGCGTTGACGAAATCGGCAAACTTTTCGATCTGGTCCCAATCTGAACACTCGTAGCGTGACCCAGGCCACGGGTTGAAGGGGATGAGATTGATCTTGGCCGGTATGCCCTTCAGCAGACGAACGAGCTCCTTTGCATCCTGCAGGGAATCGTTGACCCCCTTCAGCATGACATACTCAAATGTGATGCGGCGCGCATTCGAAACCCCCGGATAATCGCGGCACGCCTGTAACAGTTTTTCGATTGGATACTTGCGGTTGATCGGAACGATTTCGTCACGCAGTTCATCGTTGGTGGCGTGCAGCGAGATGGCCAGCATGCAGGCTATTTCATCGCCGGTCCGGTAAATTTCCGGCACCACTCCGGATGTCGACAGAGTGATCCTGCGCTTCGACAGCGACAGTCCGTCACCATCGGACGCGATGAGCAGGGCTTTCTTGACATTTTCGAAATTGTAGAGCGGTTCGCCCATGCCCATCATGACGATGTTGGTGACTTTGCGCTCGCCGGTGGGAACGAAAGTGCCCTGCGGCGCGTCCTTACCAGGAAAGTCGCCCAGCCGTTCGCGCGCTACGATCAGTTGCATGAGAATTTCTTCGGAGGTCAGATTGCGCACCAGCTTCTGAGTGCCGGTGTGACAGAAGGTGCAGGTCAATGTGCAACCGACCTGGCTGGAAATGCAAAGCGTGCCGCGGTCCTCTTCAGGAATGTATACGGTTTCGATTTCAACAGGCTGCCCGGCGCCCCGGGCGGGGAAACGAAACAACCATTTGCGGGTTCCGTCATCTGAAATCTGCTCTTCAACTATTTCCGGCCGGGCCAGCGTAAACTTCTCGGCAAGCCTGAGCCGCAAGTCCTTTCCCAGATTTGACATGGCGTCGAAATTGTCATGGCCGCGCACGTAGATCCATTGCCACAATTGGGATACGCGCATTCGCGCCTGCTTTTCCGGCACACCCGTTTCGATAAGAGCGGCAGCCATTTCGGCGCGATCCATATTGATCAGATTTGGCTTGTCGGGTGCTGCGCGAGAAGACGCAACGGCGCTCACGCGCGCGCGCGTCTGGTCGTCGGTAAGATCAAGAGACATTGCCATAGGCGCCTATATGGCGCCGTCGACCCCATCCTGCAAGTTACTTACAGTTGGCGACTTCCTGGAGCGCCGCCGAAACGCCGGAAAGGGAATAGGTGTAGCTGGTCTGCGTGCCGCGCTTGGATTGTCCTTCGACCTTCATGGACCTGCCGGCACGCATGGCGTCGACGAGCGCCGGCTCCTGCGCCACGTCCTTCAACCAGGCGTTGTTGCCCTGCGAGAACATGACAAAGTTCTTGCCATCAATGGTTACCGTTACTTCAGATTTCTCCTTCAACGGATAACCGACCTCGACCTGAGGTTCATAGCCCTTCGATCCATCGGGTTTCTGGCTCACCAGAAAGAATACGTCGCCATGGTCGCGATCGGCAGGCTCTTTGGCTGTTGGAATTGACAAAACGTAACAGATTTTGCCGGCACGGGCGTCCTGATAGGTATAAGCGCCCCAGGCCTTGTGTTGCTTGATTGCTTTCGGCGTTTGTGCGCTTGCCGCTCCCGCGGACAAAGTTGCCAGGAATGCAATTGCAGAAACTGACTTCAACACTGTCTTGATCATCATAACCACCGGTGTCCCGAACCTGCTCCGGTCTGATTTTGGTACCTGGAGCTTACCCACATTTCTTGCACCTGAGAGCCTTCCCAAACCCGCCTGTACTTCTGCAACCATGCGGTGACGCGGTTACGAAAGACTAAACAGGAATGGTAAAAATTGAGGTTTCTAACGATCTCTGGCCCAAACCCGACATTATTTGTGATCATGAATCAGGCATTTTTTTGATCGCCCGCCAATTGGGCGAAAAGTCTCATGTTGATGACTTGTAGTGGCCTTGCCGGTTTCGCCCTTTTTTGCCTTCAACCCGTCTGCCACCCTCGTATTTCGGCTGACCGTGAACATGCGGCATTGAAGCGGCTGTGACCAGGCTTTCGACGGGGCCGCCGGCGCGTACCGGTCGTTCTGCAAAGCGGCCCAGCGACTGGATCCGATCATACATGATAATCGCGCCTGCGGTGGCAACGTTGAGACAGAAACGGGTGGGAATTTTGACTACAAACTCGCAGGCCCGCATGAGCTCGGGTGACAGTGATCCGTTTTCGGGACCCAGCACATAGGCGGCGCGGGTTGGATGGCGAAAACTCGGCAGGTCGATCGCGTCATCTGTGAGTTCGATCCCCACCAGCCTGCAATCGTCGGGCAACACCATCGCATCGACGCTGTCGAAATTATACCACGGCATGTGATCCTGGCTGCGCGTCGTATCGGAGTGAGGCGTTTCAATCCGCCGCCCCGGCGTAACGGTAAAAACAAAGCTCGCCCCGAAACCATAGGCTGTCCGTGACAGGTTGCCAAAATTCATCGGCTTGGAGATGCCTTCGACACCAATGCCGAAGTAACCGCGTGCTTTCATGATTGCCTTGTTAGGCGTTCCTTGAGGGGAGTTCAATTCAGCATCCCGGCAACACAAGGAGAACCGGATGCGCTGGCTGATCTACAACATTGGTTGAGCTGCGGCTGTAACTCAGTTCAGCTTGATCTTTCGTTCCATAGGGGCCGACGAATCGGCGGCCCACTCGACAATTGAACCGTCATAGAGTTTGGCCTTCTTGTTTCCCAGTATTTCATGGCTGACGAACCATCCCAGGCTTGCCCAATGGCCGGTGTTGCAGAAATTGATCTCGTCCGCCTGCCCGCTGACTTTTGCCGAGGCGTAAAGTTTGCGGAGAGAATCTGGCTGGCGAAACGACCCGCCGCCGTTTTGGGTCAACCAGTTTTCGGGAATGTTTGTTGATCCCGGAATTGTGCCGAGGCGCTTGGATGCGGGATGCTTGTTAACGCCGACAAACTGATTGTTGGGTCGATTGTCGATCAACGTGATGTTGTTTCCAACAGCGGCTTTCACATCAGACTTGGTCGCCAGGAGTTCGGGTCGGAATTTGACGGTGAAGGTCGCCGGCGTTGCCTGAGTCAGGCCGGTTTCAAGTGGATTCCCGGACTCCTTCTTCCATGCGGCAATGCCGCCGTCCAGTATCGACACCTCATCATGACCGGCGATCTTCAGGGTCCAGTAAACCCGGGTTGCCGACCCCATATCAAGCGCCTTCTTGCCCGCGGGAACAACAACCACATGGCTGCTGTTTGAGATGCCAAGTCGCCCAAACAGTGACGCAAGCTGCTGCTGTGAAGGCAGGACCCCCGGCGTTCCATCGGCGTTCTTCACGCGCCAGCCGTCCGTGAGATAATCGGAATAAATCGAGCCGGGAATGTGCCCCGCGTTGAAAGTGTCCTGCGATCCGCCGCTGAGGCGGCTGCGAATGTCAAGAATGACGAGATTTTCCTTGCCGAGGTTCGACTTGAGCCAGGACGTGTCGACCAATGGCTCTGCCGCCAATGCTGCGGTCGTCGCAAATGTGAGGGAAAGAAAACTGGCTGACAGGGCGGATTTCGCTGCGATCTTCATGGGGCTGTTCTCCTCAAGCTTCCAAAAATAGGGCTTCCGTCCAGTATCAAAGCCTGCATCGCTTTTTGCAAATCATGGGATGGCGGGAAATGCCGACATTGCGGATTCAATTTCCAACGAAAGCCCGCGTTTCGGAAAACGGCCCTAGTCGAGGCTTTGCGGGGCGCCATTCAGTTTTCGATGTTTCCAACATGAAAAAGCAGCTCGTTGTAGAGCTGTGTGATCTTTGCAGTATCAGTCTCGGCGTCACCATTCCATGTCAGCGACAGGCAGAAGGATTTGCCGCCCTTTTCCACCCGGGTCGTATAATTCAGAACGCCGAGTTCGCTGCCGCCCTTGAAGGTGACGAAGTCCCAGTTTTCGCGGTTTGCCAGCCCAGGGTTGATGGCCGCCAGCGGCTCCTTACCGACCTCTTCCATCAAGGAACAGAGCTTTGATGTGCTCATGGCCCATTCCACGGCAATGTCAAACGGTCTGAGTGCAGCGGCCGTCGGGGGTCTTGGCAGCTTTGCCAGCCTTGCCAATTGCAATTTCCGGGATTCCAGACTGCCGTTGCGCCAGGCACCCGCCTCAAGTGGTATGGCTTTCAGCAAAAAGAACTCCCGGGTCTTCAGCGGCAGATCGATATCGATGATGCGACCCAGTTCTTCCCGTCCCACCACGTCGATCAGGATGTCGGTGGCTGTGTTGTCACTTGCAGACATCATCACGCCAGCTGCGGAATGGAGTGTGAGTGGCGATCCTTCCGGCCATTTGCGGAGTTCGCCGCTGGGCAGCGAGCGATTGGCTGACGTCAGCCTCACGATGTCTTCCCACTGTCTGACGCCGGCCTTCACTTTATCCTGCAAGGCTTTCAAAATGCCGATTTTAAAAGCCGAACCGACCGCCATTCTCTTGCCGGCCTGGACTTCAAGCAGGGCTGCGCCGTCTGTGGTCACCGTCAGCGATGTGTCACCTGGAAACTCCTGCAGCTCTGCAGCAATGGTCTCCAGACTGCCGCCCACCCGCTGCGGGGGTTTGAACGACAAACCAACAATCTTGCCGCTGTCGGTTCGGGCGATCGTCAGCGGAATTCTGTGGGTTTTTGTTCGGATTTCGAATTTCCCATCACGGCCGGCAATGGCCTGAAATTCTCCGGCAGCGCGGCGAAGGTCTGCTGCAGCCTGCCGCAATTGCCGGGGTGTGATCTGATTGAGAAAAGTGCGGCTGAAAGCGCCGGTGTCAAATGCGCCCTGGGTGTAGAATTCCTCAATGAAGCGCTGATCCATTTCGTCATCAGCAAGGGCAACACCGGCCAGGGATATCAGGGTGGCCAGCATGACTGCGATGACGGATCGTGGCATGTTGTGCAACTTCATTCCCCATCTCTCCCGCGGCAGTTTATTTTTCTCGCACGTTTGCGCGAACGGTCTAAGATAGCCGCCAAATCATCCGAGCAAAGAACCCTGTAACATGAAAGCTCTTCTATCTAAAAACCCCGGCCCGCCGTCTTCGCTTGTCATCGAAGAAATCGATGATCCAGTTGCCAGGAAGGGGCAGGTCCTGGTGCGCGTGAACATCGCGGCATTGAACTTCTTTGACTGTCTGATCATCGAAGACAAATACCAGTTCAAGCCGCCGCGGCCCTTTTCGATCGCTGCCGAAATGTCCGGCATTGTCGAAAATGTCGGCGAAGGTGTGTCGCGGTTCAAGGCTGGCGACCGGGTCTGCGGTTATGTTCAGGGGGGTACCGCCCGGGAACTGGTTGTCGCTCAGGAAGCGGCCTTGTCACACATCCCCGAAGGTGTGACCGATGAGCAGGCCGCCTGCATCATGGTGACCTACGGAACTTCGTATCATGGCATCAAGGATCGCGGCGAACTTAAAAAAGGTGAGACACTCGCCGTGCTCGGCGCATCCGGTGGCGTGGGCCAGGCTGCGGTTGAGCTCGGAAAAATCATGGGTGCCCGCGTCATTGCCTGCGCCTCTTCAGACGACAAACTGGACTTCGCCAGACAATGCGGAGCTGACGAAGGCATTAACTACTCCCAGGAGGACCTGAAGGCACGGTTGAAGGAGCTGACCAATGGCAATGGCGTCGATGTGATTTACGATCCGGTCGGCGGCGATTTCAGTGAGGCCGCGTTCCGGTCTGTGGCCTGGGGCGGTCGTTTTCTCGTGATCGGATTTGCCGCCGGTCCAATCCCAAAGATTCCGCTGAATCTGCCGCTTCTCAAAGGCGCCGATCTGCGCGGGGTTTTCTGGGGCGCCTTCACGGCCCGTCATCCCGATGAAAACCGCAAAAACATCGATGATCTGCTGGGCTGGCTGGCGGACGGGACGCTGAAACCCCATGTGGATTCAATCTTTCCGCTTGCAGAAGGTGGTGCCGCGCTGGAGAAAATTGCTGCCCGGGATGTGAAGGGCAAGGTGTTGCTGCGGGTTAACTGACCGGTTCGTCGGCACGCAGGGCTTCACGAGCTTTCTGGCGATGCTCGTCGGTGATGTGGCTGCTCACCAGGGCGAAGGCCGCAGTCAGCACCGCCATGTCGTCGCTCATGCCCACCAGGGCAAAAATGTCGGGAATTGCGTCGAGCGGCAGGATGAAATAGCCCAGCGCTGCAAACAACGTTCCCCGCACACGTAAGGGTGTATTGGGGTCGGTCGCACAATAATAGGCCGCCGCGGCGTCCTCAGCAAAGGGGATGCGCCCGGCGAAGGACCGGAATTTGGACCAGAATTCCTGCCGCACATTGGCTTCTTGCGCCGCAGCCTTTTCCGCTGGCACCGGTAGCAGGATTTCGTCAATCTGCGATTTTTCCATCTGGTTCTCCTTCTGCCGGATATGGGTATGGGCGGCCTTGCCTGCAAGCTTGGCCTCCTCTACCCAACATATTCGACCCTGTATTCGGAGACTGACATGAAACTTGGTAAAGACATTGCGGCCATCATTACCGGTGGTGCTTCAGGCCTCGGTGAGGCAACAGCCCGTAATCTTGCCAGTCATGGTGTTCGCGTGGCGCTGTTTGATCTTAACGAGGAACGCGGTACCGGAATTGCCGGGGAACTGGGCGGCGTGTTCTGCAAGGTTGATGTTTCTGATACCGCCAGTGTTGCGGCCGGATTTGACAGTGCCCGTGCGGCTCATGGCCAGGAACGTATTCTGGTCAATTGTGCCGGTATCGGAACCGCCATGAAAACAGTCTCCCGGGACCGCGAAACGGGGGCCGTGCGAATGCACGATCTCGGTTCGTTTGCAAGAACGGTCGGTATCAATCTGATTGGCACATTCAACTGCATCGCCCATGCGGCATCAGGCATGGTGGAAGCCGACCCGCTCAATGATGACGGTGAGCGCGGGCTGATTGTTAACACGGCTTCGGTTGCAGCAGAGGATGGTCAGATCGGACAGGCTGCCTATTCGGCTTCAAAAGGCGGCGTTAAGGGCATGACCCTGCCGATTGCCCGCGATCTCGCTCGCGATGGTGTTCGCGTCAACTCTATCCTGCCTGGCTTGTTCAAAACGCCTTTGTTTGAAGGGCTTCCGGAAGAAGCGGTGAAGAACCTCTCAATGTCGGTGCCGTTTCCATCGCGCCTGGGGGATCCCTCGGAATATGCCAGCCTTGTTCAGCATATCTGCGAAAACATCATGCTCAATGCCGAGTGCATTCGCCTCGACGGCGCGATCCGAATGGCGCCGAAATAGCATCAGACACTGCCTATTGTGCAAGTGCTTTTTCGATTTCCGCCTGCAGTTCGGCCAGCTTTTCGGCGCCGATTGGGCCGACGATTTTGTGGCGAATTGTGCCGCTGGCATCAACCAGCAATGTTTCAGGAATACCGTAAAATCCCCATTCGATCGCCGTGCGACCTCTGCGGTCGACGCCGACATTTGTGTAGGGATTTCCCAGTGCACCGAGAAACCGCAGGGCGTTTTCCGGATCATCCTTGTAGTTGATTCCGACAACGTCGAACCGCGCGTCTTTCGACAGGTTCATAAGAACCGGGTGTTCGGCCCGGCAGGGCGCGCACCAGGATGCAAATATGTTGACGATGCGAACCCGCCCGCTGAGATCGGCGGTCGCCAGCCCGGGTACCGGCTGATTGTTGATCTTCAGGCCTGGCAGTGCTGGTAGTTCAAATGTTGGCGCCGGCTTGCCGATCAGGGCTGATGGCAGTTCAGACTTGTCGCGTCCTGAGAACAGTTCGTAGCCGAAGACGCCTGCCAGACCGCCAAACAGCAACAGGGGTATCGCGATGAGGAAAAGCCGAAGCGGGGAGTTCTTTTCTGCCATATCAGGATTTTGCCCCACCGCGCCGAAGCCCGGATTCCTCGAGTTTTCTGAGTCTCAATCTGTGGCGTCGGTGGGTAAGAATGACGAACACTATCGATGAAAGGAGAACCGCGGCAGTTATCCCGTAGGATGCGGCAATGTAAAAGAAGTATTTTGTGCCAAACAGGGTTGTCATGCTGCGCCCCCGCGGGCGGAGCGGGCTGCTTTGCGCTGCAGGGTTCTGATCTGACGCCGTAATATTTCGTTGCGCATGGCGGCAAGATGCAGCGTCACAAACAGCAGCAGAAAGGCAAGCGCCATTACCAGCAAAGGATAAAGGAATTCCGGCGCCAGCGCAGGACCATCCATACGCACCACGCTTGCGGTCTGGTGCAGAGTAGTGAACCAATCGACCGAAAATTTGATGATGGGTATGTTGATCGCGCCAACCAATACGACAATGGCCGCCAGCCGCGCGGAACGCGCGGGCTCCTCGATAGCCGACCAGAGCGCAATCAGTCCAAGATAGATGATCAGCAGGACGAGAAAGCTGGTGAGTCGTGCATCCCAGACCCACCACGTTCCCCACATGGGTTCGCCCCAGAGCGATCCGGTAACCAGGCCCAGAAAGGTAAAGGCCGCGCCAAATGGGGCCGCCGAGCGCGCAGCCACGTCGGCCAGAGGGTGCCGCCAGACCAGAACACCCAAAGCACCGGAAACCATCACTATGTAAGCCCCCATGGCCATCCAGACCGAGGGAACATGCACAAACATAATTCGCACTGTGCGGCCCTGCTGGTAGTCGTCTGGAACAGAAAAAGACATCCAGAGCCCGACTGCAAAGGCCAAAGCCGTGGCCAGGGCCAGAGGCCAGATCACAAAACGTACCAGCGCCAGAAACCGCGTTGGATTTGCCAGCGCAGTTAATCCTTTGGCCCGGGCCGTGTTATCTGCTGTCGTGACTGTCATGGGCGTTGTTTAGGGTTTTCTGGCGGCTTTAATCAAGAGGATGATGCCTCACTTCGTTGTCATGAACTCTGGCGCAGGGCCAGGGCAGCGGCAAAGGGTCCAATAACAGCAAAAAAGAGTGAAATCGCCGCAACCAGCAGGAATGGTGGCAGAAACGGGTCCGGTTCCGTCATGGCGCCGCGAACGGCTCCGACACCAAATATCAAGACCGGTATGCAAAGCGGCAGCACCAGTACCGAAAGCAAAAGGCCGCCGCGGGGCAGCGTGACGGTAACAGCGGCACCGACGGCACCGATGAAGGAAATAGCAGGCGTTCCCGCCAGCAGGGTCGCCATCGTTGCCGCAACCGCCGTGCCGTCAAGCGCCAGGAACACCGCGAATACCGGAACCATGAGAGTCAACGGCAAACCTGTCACCAGCCAGTGGGCAAGACTTTTGACAAAAACCTGGGCTGGCAATGCGACAGGCGACAACAACATCTGATCGAGCGTTCCATCTTCGCTATCGGCCTGAAACAAGCGATCCAAGCCGAGTAGCCCGGCAAGAAGAGCTCCAACCCACAAAGTGGCCGGACCGATGGTTGCCAGCAGTTCCGGGTTTGGCCCGACTGCGAACGGCATGGCAATCACAACCGCCAGATAAAACAGCAAAGCCGTTGCTGCTCCCCCTCCGGACCGCAAGGCAAGCCGGATGTCGCGCTTTAGCAGTGCAATCATTCGGCGACCCCGGTGAGCTCGAACTCCTCCGCTGCGGCGAGACCGAGTGGAATGTGGGTGGCTGCTGCAACAATACCATCGTCGGCCAGATGCGCTTCCATCAGCCCGGCAAACTGCCGGGCTGATTCGGCATCGAGACCCGATGTGGGTTCATCCAACAGCCAGATGGGGCGGTAGCTGACCAGAAGGCGGGCGATTGAGATACGACGTCTTTGTCCGGTTGAGAGGTGCCCGAACGGCAGGTCTCCGAGACCGGCGAGACCGACAAGCTCCAGGGCTTCGTCGATTTTATGATGGGGTTGCCCTGCGAAGTCCTGCCAGAACGAGAGATTCTCGCCAACGCTCATCGCTGCCTTCATGGCGTTTTCGGCGCCGAGATAATGGCAAAGCTCCGGTACTTTGGCTTCGCCAAACTCGGGTTCGACATTCTGAATTTCGATTTTCCCGGATTCAAGCGGCAGCAATCCGGCCAGTGCCCGAAGCAGGGTTGATTTTCCGGCACCGTTTTCGCCCCGTATCACCAAGGCGCCACCGTTCTCCACGGCAAACGAAATGCCGGAGAAAACCAGTTCTTCGCCTCGCATCACAGCGATATCATCTGCAACAAGTTTCATCGCAGGGGGTTTAGAGCAAGATCATCGCTCACGAAAGCTTATTGCGTGTCGCGGCCTGCCGCAGCGATCAGACTAACCGGCAGCGGGCAATGTACGGCCCTGTTCGGATCTAGTGACGGAAGTGCCGCATTCCGGTAAAGACCATGGCCAGGCCGGCTTCATCGGCTGCAGCAATGACTTCATCGTCGCGCATTGAACCCCCGGGCTGGATGACAGCTGTGGCACCGGCCTCGGCGGCGGCGAGCAATCCGTCGGCAAATGGGAAGAAGGCGTCAGAGGCGACAACGGAACCAAGGGTTTTGGGTTCCGGCCACCCACCGGCTTCTGCGGCATCGAGGGCCTTTCGGGCGGCAATGCGGGAGGAATCCACCCGGCTCATCTGACCGGCGCCGATGCCAACGGTTGCGCCGTTCTTCACATAGATAATCGCATTCGACTTGACGTGTTTTGCCACCCGGAATGCAAAACGCAAGTCGCTCATTTCGGTGTCCGACGGCGCGCGTTGGGTAACGACCTTCAAATCGACGTCGTCCACATTGCCCGCATCACGTCCCTGCACAAGCAGACCGCCTGCGACAGTTTTTATCGCCAGACCC
Organism: uncultured Rhizobiaceae group bacterium; assembly: GCA_938044775.1. Taxonomy (GTDB): domain Bacteria; phylum Pseudomonadota; class Alphaproteobacteria; order Rhizobiales; family Rhizobiaceae; genus Pseudahrensia. Next base: position 46,599 of record CALIOE010000017.1, on the reverse strand, counting down.
GCAGACCGTGGATCGGCCATGGAGCCAGTGGTCAACAGGCGCAGGTTTTTCTTTGCTGCGAGCACATCGCGGGCTTCGTGGTCGGCATCGGGTGCGATGATGACCTCAGTAAAGATGTCCACCATGGCGCGGGCCGCATCGCCTGTAAGGGTCCGGTTCATAGCAATGATGCCACCGAATGCGGAAACCGGATCACAGGAAAGGGCCGCCTGGTAGGCGTCAACAAGCGTCGCTGCTGTTGCCACACCGCATGGATTGGCATGTTTAATGATGGCGACAGCGGCACTTTTATCCGGGTCGAATTCGGAGGCCAGCTCGAACGCCGCGTCCGTATCGTTGATGTTGTTGTAGGACAGCTGTTTGCCCTGCAATTGCTCGGCCTGCGCGACACCGGGGCGGATTTCTCCGGTTGCGTAAAGAGCCGCGCTCTGATGCGGGTTCTCGCCATAGCGCATTGTCTGGACCAGCCGCCCCCCGATTGCACGGTTGGGTGGCTCTGCCACGTTGAACGCATCCGCCATCCAGTTGGAAATCGCGGCATCATAGGCCGCGGTCCGGGCAAATGTGGCCTGCGCCAGTCGTTTGCGGGTGATGTAGGTAGAGGCGCCGGAGTTTGCCTCCATCTCCTCGATGAACCCCGAATAGTCGTCAGGGCTTGTCAGCACGCTGACATAAGCGTGGTTTTTGGCAGCGGCGCGCAGCATGGCCGGACCGCCAATATCGACGTTCTCGATAATGGCGTCATCGGCCGCACCGCTGTTGCGGACGTCCTCGAACGGATAGAGATTGACGACCAGAAGATCGATGGCACCGATATTGTGCTCCTGCATAGCCGTCACATGATCTTCGGCGTCACGAATTGCCAATAGGCCGCCGTGAACAGCGGGGTGCAATGTTTTGACGCGGCCATCCATAATTTCCGGAAACCCAGTGACATCCGAAACGTCTGTCACGGCAAGTCCGGCCTCCTTCAGTGCCCTGGAGGATCCGCCCGTTGAGAGCAACTCGACCCCATGGCCGGAGAGCGCAGTGGCAAGTTCAACAAGCCCGGTTTTGTCAAAGACTGACAACAGTGCCCGTTTGACAGGCACCTGATCCGGGGCGGGAATGGAACGGGAAGCGACGGCCATTTCATGGTCCACGAAAAGCGTTGGGAGAATGCCGCTTTATTGCGCCAAGGCCTGCTCAGGTCCAGTGGCGAAAGAAGTCTTCCCCCGCCTGTTGACGCAACAACGATCCTGCCTTTTGTCCCATGGCGGTGGCGCTCTCGCGGTCGGGAGAGCAGGAGTCGGCTGTTTCAAATACCTGCTGACCGTCCTCTGACAGAATCATGCCTTTGAAGGAAAGGACGCCATCAACCAGTTTTGCATGGCCAGCAATCGGTGTCCGGCAAGAACCGTCCAGGGCCCGCAGGAATGCGCGTTCGGCCTCAAGCGCCAGTCGGGTCTGGGCGTGGTCGAGTGGCTCAAGCAGGGCGCGGACCCGGTCGTCGTCAGTCCGGATTTCGATGCAAATGGCGCCCTGACCGGGTGCCGGGAGAAAAGTGTCTTCGTCAAGCAGCGCGGTAATTTCTTTTGTGAGCCCGAGTCTTTTCAGGCCTGCCTGCGCCAGCAGCGTCGCAGCAACCTCGCCGTCTTTCAGTTTTTTCAGCCGGGTCTGCACATTGCCTCGGTACATGACAACGTCCAGATCGGGGCGCAGACGGCGCAGCAATGCCTGACGGCGCAGTGAGGAGGAACCGACGATCGCGCCGTGTGGAAGGTCTTCAATTCGATGTGCAACCGGAGAAAGGAACGCGTCGGCAACTTCTTCGCGCGGCAGATAGGTTGAGATTTCAAGGCCATCCGGCAGAACCGAGGCCATGTCTTTGGTGGAATGGACCGCCAGATCAATTTCGCCCGACGCAAGACTGGTTTCGATCTCTTTTGAGAACAGGCCCTTGCCGCCCACTTCTGACAGCGGACGGTTCTGAATGCGGTCGCCCGCCGTGGAAATGACGGCGATCTCAAAGTCCGACGGACGCATGCCATGGACGGCTGCGAGGCGCGTGCGCGTTTCCTCAGCCTGGGCCAGGGCCAGGGCGCTGCCCCGTGTACCGATCTTGAATTGCGTCATTGCGCTTTCCGCTGTCACTCTGCTACGCGGACCCCAGCTGTTTTGCGTTTTGATAGCCCGCAAAACCGTCAGGTACAATGGACAGCATGCGCGTGAAAAAATCTGACCAGATTACGATTCTTGGTATTGAGACAAGCTGCGATGAAACTGCGGCTTCCGTCGTGCGAGGCTGTGCCGACATTTCAAAGGTTGCCGGTGAAATCATTTCTAATGTTGTGCTCAGCCAGACCGAAGACCACGCACCCTTTGGCGGTGTCGTCCCGGAAATTGCGGCCCGCGCACATCTTCAGGCGCTGGATGGCATCGTCCGCCGCGCCATGGATGAAGCTGCAACAGGGTTTTCCGATCTTGATGCCATTGCAGTGACATCCGGCCCCGGTCTGGCCGGAGGGTTGATCGTGGGCACAATGACAGCGCGGGCCCTGACCGCCGTACATGACAAGCCGCTCTACACCATCAACCATCTTGAAGGTCATGCCCTGACCGCAAGGCTGACGGATGGTGTCGCCTTTCCCTATTTGTTGCTGCTGGTGTCGGGTGGTCACACACAAATCCTGCTCGTGCGCGGGGTGGACGATTACGAGCGCTGGGCAACCACCATTGATGACGCGCTGGGCGAAGCCTTTGACAAGACCGCCAAGCTGCTGGGCCTGCCCTACCCCGGCGGACCGCAGGTGGAAAAGGCTGCTCTGGACGGCGACAGCGAGGCTCACGCGTTTCCACGTCCTCTCGCCGGCCGCAAAACGCTGGACATGTCCTATTCAGGTCTGAAAACGGCTGTCCGTAAAGCCGCGTTGGAAAGCGACATGTCGGATCAGGCGATCGCCGATATCTGTGCCTCGTTTCAAGCCGCCGTGGCTGATGTTCTGGACGACAGGCTTGGCCGGGCGCTAGCAAAATTCGAAGACCGGTATGGCACGCCCTCTGCTTTGGTGGTTGCCGGCGGTGTGGCTGCCAACAATACGTTGCGCAAAAGGCTTGAGAGCCTGAGCAACGAAAGGGGCTGGCGCTGGATAGCACCACCTCAGGCCCTGTGCACAGACAACGCCGCGATGATCGCGTGGGCAGCCCTGGAACGTTTTCGGCTTGACGGCCATCAACAGGAGGACGCGGGGATTCGACCGCGCTGGCCGCTTGATCCCGATGCGGTCATACGGCTGGGTGCCGGCAAAAAGGGAGCCAAGGCGTGAAGGTCTCGGTTCTTGGTGGCGGAGCCTGGGGCACGGCCCTGGCCCACATGCTGGCCGGCAACAGGGATCAGGTGCTTCTGTGGGCCCGTTCGGATGCAACCGTTGCTGAGGTCAACGCCACCCGTTCAAACGCGGCCTATCTCCCCGACATTGTCCTGTCTGAGCGGATATTGGCGACCACCGATCTTCGGCAGGCCTGCCGTGCCGACGTCATCCTGAGCGTTACACCGGCCCAGAGTTTCACCAAGATCTTGCAAGAGATTGCGCCCTTCCGGAGCGGCGACACGAAACTGGTTCTTTGCTCCAAAGGGCTTGATCGGGACAGCGGCAAGCTGTTGCATGAACTGGCAGCCGGGTGTGTTGAAAAGTCGTCCATCTATGCCCTTTCGGGCCCCAGCTTCGCCATTGATGTGGCACGGGGACTGCCGACTGCAGTTGCCCTTGGCGCGGCCGGCATTGATCAGGCAAAGGCGCTGGCGGAAGAATTGGCTGCGCCGGGCTTTCGAATTTACGCGACTGCTGACCTGCTGGGCGTCGAGACAGGCGGCGCGCTGAAAAATGTGCTGGCGCTGGCCGTCGGCATTGCCCGGGGCCTGCAATTGGGTGCCAGCGCTGAAGCCGCCCTCATTGCCCGTGGATTTGCTGAACTCAGCCGCATTGGCGTCAGGCTGGGTGCCCGCCCGGAAACGATGGTCGGCCTTTCCGGGCTCGGCGATCTGGTGCTCACCTGCTCCAGCCCTCAATCGCGCAACTTCAGCTACGGCATGGCCCTGGCGCGTGGCGGTGACCTGTCGGGCCTGCCACTGGCCGAGGGGGTGCATACCGCAGCCAGTGCACTGCGCCTTGCCCGGGAGCATGATGTCGAAGCGCCGATTATTGAGGCAGTGAGCGCCGTGATCGGCGGCACGGTGACAGCACCGGAAGCTGTGCAAAGTCTGCTGGCGCGACCGCTGCGCGAAGAGGCGCCATCTTGACCGCAACAGTCCGGCACGGTTGAACACAACATATTATTTTCGCCGCTGGAGGCCCGAATGCAATACTGGCTGTTTAAATCCGAACCGTTCAAATGGTCGTGGGACCAGCAAAAGGCCAAAGGCAAGGCCGGGGAGGAATGGGACGGTATTCGTAATTACCAGGCGCGCAACAATATGCGCGCGATGGAGCTCGGCGACCGGGCCTTTTTCTATCATTCAAACGAGGGGTTGGATGTCGTGGGAATTGCTGAAGTGAGCAAGCTTTCGGCACCCGATTCGACCACCGATGACGAGCGCTGGGATTGTGTCCATATACGGGCGCTGGCGGATGTTCCAAACCCGGTTTCGCTTAAGGATGTGAAAGCAAACCCCAGGCTGGCCGATATGGCCCTTGTCACATCGATGCGTCTTTCTGTGCAGCCGGTGAAGCGCGATGAGTGGGTCGAGGTGTGTCGCATGGGCGGACTGGACCCGGATACGCTGAAACCAGCCTAACGCTGCTCCAGCGCTTTCCGAACCAGCACCAGTTCCTCACGCATGGCTTTGACCTCTGCCGTCATTGCCGCCTGATCGTCATGCAACTGACCTCGTTCTTCGGCTGCTTCCTCTTCATGTTCGCGCTGCATGGCCGACACGATGATCCCGATAAACAGGTTGAGCACCGTAAAGGTGGTGGACATGATGAAGGTGATGAAGAACACCCAGGCGTAGGGAAAACGCTCCATCACCGGCCGAACGATGCCCATGGACCAGCTTTCGAGTGTCATGATCTGGAACAGGGAATAGGCCGCCGCTCCCAGTGAGCCGAACCATATGGGGAATGCCTCGCCAAACAATTTGGTCGCCATGACCGCAAAAATATAGAAAACCAGCAGCATCAGGACGATGATTGAGCCCATGCCCGGCAGAGCAGCAATCAGGCCTGTGACTACCTTGCGCAGGGAGGGAATGACAGAAATCAGACGCAGGATGCGCAAAATCCGCAGGGCCCGGACAACGGACAATCCTGCCGATGCCGGAATCAGTGCGATGCCAACGACCACGAAGTCAAACACCCGCCAGGGATCGTGGAAGAAGCGCAGCCGGAAAACGTAGAAGCGGATCAGCAGTTCAACAACGAACACCGTTAGGATCATTGTGTCGAGTGCGAGCAAGACCGGCCCGATAGCGGCCATAATTGTCTTGCTGGTCTCCATGCCAAGAATGATGGCGTTTAGAACAACCAGCCCGATGATCGCATATTCAAAGCGACGACTGGCGATGAGTTCGGCGAGACGCTGTTGCATGGGGCGGCCGGGAATCAGAGGAAAAAGAACATGCGGCATGACATAGTGCCCGCAGCGAAAATTGCCAGTACTGTCATGCCAGTACCGTCATGACAGTACTGGCATGGTTGTGAAGCTGTGCCTTGCTTCCTAAGTTCAATAATTCTCAAGCCAAACGGATGAGCGTTCATGTCCAAAGTCAACGAAGCCCTGTTCAGCTGGAATGGCCCGATGGGCCTGCCGGAATTTGACCGGATCAGCAGCAAAGACTTTGCAGTCGCTTTTGATCTCGCCTTGCAACGCGATCGGGCAAGGATCAATCAGATTGCGGACAACTCCGAAGAGCCGACCTTTGAAAATACAATCGACGCGCTCGAAGCCTCCGGCGATGAAGCGGATGACTCCAGGGCCTCCAGCGAAGACTTGTCTCGCGTGTCGGCCCTGTTCTGGAACCTGATTGGCGCAGACAGCGATGATGTGCTGCGCGAGCTCGAACGTGATATCGCGCCGAAGATGTCACGACACATGTCCGAGACGTCATCCAACAAGAACCTGTTTCGACGTGTCGATTCCCTTTGGCAAAACCGATCTGACCTGGGGCTCACACTTGAGCAGGAGCGTGTTCTGGAACGCAGGTGGAAGGGTTTTGTGCGGGGTGGCGCTGCCTTGGATGATGCAGGGCAGCAGCGCCTGGCGGCAATCAATGCCCGCCTCGCCGAACTGGGCGCGGGATTTTCCCAGAATATCCTGGCGGACGAGAAGGACTGGGTGCTGGTGATCGAGAGCGAGGATGGGCTGACCGGCCTTCCCGATACGCTGAGAAGCGCCATGGCTGAAGCGGCGTCCGAACGCGGCCACGCGGGGAAACACGCCGTTACCCTGTCACGGTCAATAATCGAGCCGTTTTTGACCTTTAGCGAAAAGCGCGACCTGCGCGAAGAGGCGTTCAAGGCCTGGATCGCGCGGGGCGAAAACGGCGGTGCAACCGACAACCGTGCACATGTTCGGGAGATTGTGGCGTTGCGTCAGGAGAAGGCCAATTTGCTTGGCTATGAGAGCTTCGCCGATTTCAAGTTAGAGAACCAGATGGCCAAGAAGCCGGGCGCTGTCACTGATTTGTTGGAAAAGGTCTGGGACAAAGCGCTCGACAAGGCAGAACAGGAAGAAAAAGATCTTGCCGAACTGATCGCTGAAAGCGGCGCCAACCACGATGTGGCTCCGTGGGACTGGCGACACTATTCTGAAAAGCTGCGGGCCCGGAAGTTCGATTTTGACGAGGCCGAACTGAAACCCTATCTGGCGCTCGAAAACATCATTGATGCGGCATTTGACGTTGCCAATCGGCTTTTCGGCATCATCATCAGCGAGCGCAAAGGCATTCACGCCTATCATCCCGATGTCCGTGTGTTTGAAGTCACCAATCCCGACGGGTCACACCGGGCTGTGTTTATAGGCGATTACTTCGCTCGCCCGTCGAAGCGCTCGGGTGCGTGGATGAGCGGGTTTCAAAGCCAGCACAGATTGCCTGTGCGCGGCGGCAAAATCGGTGAAACTCCGATCATCGTCAACGTCATGAATTTTGCTAAGGCCGCACAAGGCGAGCAAACGCTCTTGTCGATGGATGACGCGCGCACGCTGTTTCACGAGTTTGGCCATGCCTTGCACGGAATTCTCTCCGATGTGACGTATCCGTCGGTTGCGGGAACGGCAGTTGCCCGCGATTTTGTTGAACTGCCGAGCCAGGTTTACGAACACTGGCTCACCGTTCCTGAAGTGTTGTCGAAACACGCCCGCCATATGGAAACCGGGGAGCCGATCCCGCTCGGTCTGCTCGAAAAGGTATTGGCGGCGACAACATTCAATGCAGGATTTGGTGCGGTTGAGTTTACGGCTTCGGCGCTCGTCGACATGGAATTTCACAAGGCGCATGACAAACCAATTGAAGATGTCGTCGCGTTTGAACAACAGACTCTGGAAAATCTGGGCATGCCTAAGGCAATTGCCATGCGCCATCGCACACCGCATTTTGCCCATGTCTTTTCAGGTGACGGATATTCTGCCGGTTACTACAGCTATATGTGGTCGGAAGTGCTGGACGCCGACGCCTTTTCCGCGTTTGAGGAAAAAGGCGACCCCTTCGACACTGATCTGGCGCGCAGGCTCCATGACCATATCTATTCAGCAGGAGGAGCGGTCGACCCGGAGGATACCTATCTGGCGTTCAGAGGAAAGATGCCGTCGCCGGACGCCATGATCGAAAAGCGGGGGCTGGGCTGAGCAGATCAGCTGCCGTTGCCGGTCTTGATGCTTTGCTTGTCGCGCAGTGCCTGTTGTGAATTGCCGGCGACCTGGACGCGATTGCGGCCAGCGCGCTTGGCGCGATACAGAGCCGTGTCAGCTGCAGAGATTGCCTGATCCAAAGGCGCCCCACGCCGCCAACCGGCCACACCAAAACTGGCTGATACCGGATGACTTGGCAATTCGGAAATCGCGGTCTCGGCGAAGACGGTGCGGACGCCTTCCGCAAACATCCGCGCCATTGCCACATCGCAAGCCGGCAAAACGATCGCGAATTCCTCGCCGCCGATGCGTGAAACCAGATGTTGTCCTCCGGCAGCTGCTTCGAGCAACCGTGCGAACCGCTGTATTACCTTGTCGCCGATTGCATGGCCATGGATGTCATTGACTGCCTTGAAGTGATCAATATCGGCAATGACAACGCTGACCGGTTGCATACCATGCTCGGCTGAAATTCCGTTATGGCTCAATCTGGCATTGAGGCCGCGGCGATTAAGCAGACCTGTCAGCGGGTCGCGCTGGCTTTTCCTGGTCAGATCGCTCACGAGATCAGCGACCAATGTCAGCATCAGGATGGTTGCGGTCGACATTGTTACAATTGCCAGCGCCAGGTTCGAGACAATGGCGTAATCGGTAGCATGGGCTTCGGCAGCCGTGTTGCCCATGGTTCCGAAGAACCAGAGGACAGCGGGCCTGCCGGCAAGATTGATGGCAAAGACAACCAGGGCTGCGGCGACTGCCTGATCAAGAATGGACTTCTGCTTCACCATGATGACGCGTGCCGCACAGGTCCCGATGGCGAGCACCAGCGGCAATTGATTGATGCTCATGCGCAGGACGGACTGGCGCGGCATGTCGAGAACCAGATAGGTCACCAGCAACCCGAGCAGATAGGCGACACCGGTAAGCTTCCAGTGGGGGTCGAGTCGGTAGTGTATTGTCACGCCGGCTCCCAGCAGGACGCCGGCAGCCAGATTGACCGAATAGAGAACAAACAGGTAGAGCGAACCGTATTGCAGGGCGAAAAAGGGCGCGGAGAGTTCCAAACCGCCGCTGCCGAGAAAAAACAGCGTGGCGAGTGCCATGAACAGGGGTGCGGGACGGTTTCGGTCGTAGACCCAGAGCGCCGTGAAGCCGACCAGAAGCACCACACCAACGGCCACATTGACCATCATTATGTAGTATGCTCCGCCCATAACCCAGTTTCCCCAAAAAACTTCAGGGCAGCCTACTGCGGTGCTGTTAAAGGAAAATGAAAACTGATGGCTCGGGTGCCGCCGACCATAACCGCGTCACTCGCTTATCCGTTTCAGGATCATGATGTCGTGGACCGAATCGAAATTTGGAGCCGGCATTTCAAGAACCAGTTCATCCGCACTGAGCCATACCAGGCAGCCAACCTGGTCGCGTTCAGGATCAGAGCCATAGTCCACCGGCTGTTCGCGTTCGTAATGCAAGGCGCCGGCATAAGTGAACCCATTGCCGATCGGCACAAGGGTGCCTGAGAGTCGCTGCGAACCGGTCAATTTGTTGATCCGGGCAGTGCCGTCCAGAACGTCGATGCGACAGGTAAACGGCCTGTAGATCACGAGATTGGCCAGTCCGCCCAGTTTGGCGATCCGGCAGGTATATTGTCCCTGCAGAGCAGAAACGCCCGGGCGTTGCTGCGCTGCATTCACCCGTTCGAGCAGAGATGCGATGGAAGCCCGGTCGGCCTGGTTTTCGCTCCTTAGCGCGCCAACCAGCCCTTTGGCCCGGCTTTGGTAGAGATCGCCATATCGCTTTTTGTCGGTGGTAGACAACAGCCCCGGAGGGCCGTCACCGAGGTTGCACATGGCTGCAGCAGTGGGAGCTGCAGCCATTGCCAAATAGACAACAGCAAGTCTTGCTGCGGCAGTCCGCACTAAAGATCGCGGATGTCTACAAAATGGCCGGCGATGCCGGCTGCTGCGGCCATGGCGGGTGACACGAGATGCGTGCGCCCCTTGAATCCCTGGCGCCCTTCGAAATTGCGGTTCGAAGTAGAAGCGCAGCGCTCCTCAGGCTTTAACCGGTCATCATTCATGGCCAGACACATGGAGCATCCGGGTTCGCGCCATTCTGCTCCGGCCTCAATAAAGATTTTGTCGAGGCCCTCTGCCTCAGCTTGCGCCTTCACCAAACCTGAACCGGGAACCACCATGGCGGAAACCGTATCGGCAATCTTCTTTCCCTTGAGCACGGCTGCCGCTGCACGCAGGTCTTCGATCCGGCCATTCGTGCACGAACCGATCCACACACGATCGATCTTGATGTCGGTGATCTTTGTACCGGCTTCCAGGCCCATGTAATCCAGCGCGCGTTGTTTTGATGTGCGCTTGTTCTCGTCTTCGATTTTTGCCGGATCCGGGACAACGCCCGTCACAGCGATGACATCCTCTGGCGACGAGCCCCAGGAAACGATAGGGGTGAGGTTATTGGCGTCCAGCGAGATGATCTTGTCGAAATGGGCGTCGTCGTCGGACCTGAGGTCGCTCCAATATTCCATCGCCATGTCCCAGGCCTTGCCCTTTGGCGCCTTGGGTTTGTCCTTGATGTACTCGAAAGTCTTGGCGTCGGGGGCAATCAGTCCGGCGCGAGCCCCACCCTCGATGGTCATGTTGCAAACCGTCATGCGTCCTTCCATCGACAGGGCCTCGATCGCGGGACCGCAAAATTCGATCACATAGCCGGTGCCGCCGGCCGTGCCGATTTCGCCAATGATGGCGAGAATAATGTCTTTTGCCGTGACGCCGTCACCAAGATCACCGGTCACCTCGACCTTCATGTTCCTGGCTTTCTTCTGGATCAGGGTCTGGGTCGCCAGAACGTGCTCCACTTCTGATGTCCCGATTCCATGGGCAAGAGCGCCGAACGCACCATGCGTTGAGGTGTGGCTGTCGCCGCAGACGATGGTCATACCGGGAAGGGTAAAGCCCTGCTCGGGGCCAATAATGTGGACGATGCCTTGTCGCTTGTCGGTTTCGGAATAGTACTCGACATTGAAGTCCGCTGCGTTTTTCGCAAGTGCTTCGACCTGAATGCGGCTTTCCTTGTTCTCAATGCCACCGGCCCGGTTGGTGGTGGGAATGTTGTGGTCGACCACTGCCAGTGTTTTCTCGGGAGCACGAACTTTGCGATTGGTCAGGCGCAGGCCCTCGAAAGCCTGCGGGCTGGTCACTTCGTGAACCAGGTGACGGTCGATATAAAGAAGGCAGGTCCCATCGTCCTGTTCATGAACAAGATGATCGTCCCAGATTTTATCGTACAGCGTGCGTGGTGCGGCCATGTCTACGGTCCTCGTGTGCATTCTTGGAAATGCCGGAAATTTGAGACAGGATATGCGCCAAGGGCGGGGCTTGCGTCAAGAATTCAGGAGCATTGAAATGACAGAAGGAATCTCCCAGCCAACCGTTACGCCCTATCTGACCGTGAACAATGCAAAAGCGGCGATCAAGTTCTATGAGGAAGTGTTCGATGCGCAATGCACGTTCAAAATGGATGCCGAAGATGGAGAGCGGCTGATGCACGCGACGCTTCTGCTGCGCGGTCATCCGCTGAATCTCTCAGATGAATTTCCAGAATTCGGCGGCCATTCTGCACCCGATATGCAAGTCGGCTCGCCGGTTGCAATTGGCGTGCGCTTTGACGACGTAACCGAGATTGACCGGATTTATGGCCTGGCTCTCGAAAAAGGCGGGAAGAACTCGCATCCACCTGAAGATATGTTCTGGGGCGACCGCTTTTGCCAGTTTTACGATCCTTTTGGTCATCGCTGGATGCTTACAGCTTTGCTACCGCAATCCTGACAATTGACCTCCGGCGGGGCATCACAAGGCAGGTCCCAATTCCGCCTGTTTTGCCTGCATTGTACCCCTGTTCGAATTCACGGAGGGTTAGATGTCACGACGCGGGTTTCTTCTGGGCGGCCTGAGCCTTTCCGGAGTTGCAATGCTCCCCTGGTCGCTGAATTTGCAGTCCGGCGTCGCGATTGCGGCGCAAAATTTCTCTGCCGCTCCCTTTGCCGTGGCCGAACCATGGGCAGCGCGACTGATCAACGCTGCCGAGAGCCAGGTGGGGACCACAATTCGCTACGATGGCGCCTATGTAAAACTCGCCTATCCCATGGGTGACCTTCCCGCCGAAGTCGGTGTCTGCACGGATGTTGTTATCCGGGCTTACCGGACAGCCTTTGGGGTAGATCTGCAAAGGTTGGTCCATGAGGACATGAAACAGGCTTTTGGAGACTATCCCGGGATTTGGAGTTTGAAGCGACCGGACCGCAACATTGATCACCGTCGGGTACCCAATCTGGAGCGATTTTTTGCCCGCAAACAGGCAGATCTGCCAGTCTCCGACGTCGGCGCCGACTATTTACCGGGTGATTTGGTATCGCAACGCCTGCCCGGCAATCTGCCCCATATTGCCATTGTGACCCACCGTTCCAGCAGTGACGGAAAACGCCCTCTGGTCGTCCACAATATCGGAGCCGGTACGCGTGTGGAGGACCGTCTCTTTGACTTCAGGGTCACCGGTCATTTTCGCTTCAATCCTGAAGCGGCTTGACTTGTCGGCACGCAAACTGTGATGGATCGTGAACCGTGTGGGATATCGTACTCTCCTTGATCTGCGCCTTTTTTGGCCCCTGCTCCGATCAGGATGGATGCCGCGTGCAGACACACGCTGCGGTTCAGAACACCATCTGCTCCTATCGGACGGCTGACATTTCGTTGCGATTATTTTCCAAAAATGCGGACGGGGAGCCGTACAGGAACCTGCGCAATCTGGAGAATGATCTTAAGCCGAAACCCGTGATGCTCATGAATGCGGGCATGTATCACGAAGACCTGGGACCGGTCGGACTTTATGTTGAGCGGGGTGAAAAGCACAAATCGGCATCTACAAAGAAAGGTTGGGGCAACTTCCATCTCATGCCCAACGGAGTGTTCTGGGTCAGTGGCGGAACCGTTGGTGTATCGGAAACCAGATCGTTCCTGAGCGCCGGGCGATCGGTCGATTTTGCAACCCAGTCTGGCCCAATGCTGGTCATTGACGGAAAGCTCCATCCCAAATTCATCAAAACTTCCGACAGCAGAAAGATTCGCAATGGAGTGGGCGTCTCGAAAGACGGCAGCATGATCCACTTTGTCATTTCTCATGAAGGGATCAATTTCTGGAACTTTGCCAGCCTTTTTCGTGATGAACTTGGTAGCCACAATGCTTTGTTTCTGGATGGCACCGTGTCTGCCATCCGGGCACCCGGGATTTCCCGCGGGGGATTCTGGCACGATCTGGGACCGATGGTCGGCGTGTTCAAAAAGTAGTGCGCTGGCGCAGTTTTCGCTCAAGTGCCCGCAGCAAGAGACTCAGGCCGATCGTCAGCACCAGGTAGATATAGGCAACGATTGAATAGGTTTCGAAAAACGTGAACGAACCGGCCGCGTAAACTTTGCCCATCTGTGTGATGTCGGAGACTCCAAGCACAGAGACCAATGAGGAATCTTTCACCATGGCGATAAAATCATTGCCCAGTGGCGGCAGGATCGTGCGCACTGCCTGTGGAAATATGATAAATCGAAATCGGTGCCAGCGACCCAGACCAAGTGCCTGCGCGGCCTCGATCTGACCTTCGTCAACGGCTTGTATGCCAGCTCTGAAGACCTCGGCGATGAAAGCAGAATATCCGATCATCAAGGCAATCGCGGCGCGCCAGACCAACGGAAAATCACGCACGGTCATCTTTCCGATCAGGCCGGTTTCGGACAGCGGTGCCGAGATTGCGTTCCATAACCATACAAGGGCCGGTGCGCCAACAAAGGCGATGTAGAACAACAGTACGAGAATGGGAATGCCGCGGATGACCTCGATGTAGAACCGGGCAGTCTGCCGCAGGACGATGGAACCCGACAGGCTCATCACAGCGAGCAGCAGACCAAGCGCTGATGCCAGGGCAAAGCCAACAAGAGTGACAAACACCGTTATGCCGAGACCCTGCACCACAGCGTTGAAGGTGCGTGCGTATAGGTCGTGAGTAATAATAGTCGCCGCAATCGCCACGCCGATCGCGATGACTGCGACGAGCCAGTAGGGAAAGTCTTTGGTCTGGCGGGAGGACGGCGGCACTGCGCGACCTATTTTTCAGCCAGCGCCATCGCCTGCTCTATTGGCCAAATTTGTAGTCCAGAAACCACTTCTTGTTCAGCGCATCCATGGTGCCATCTTCCTTCATGGCAGCGATTGCTGCGTTGATCGGCTCAACCAGGTCGGAGCCCTTGGGGAAGATGAATCCGAAGTCCTCGGTGCCCAGAGGCCCACCAGTCAGTTTCAGACCGCCATTGGATGCGTCGACATAACCTTTGCCGGCTGTTCCGTCGGTCAGAACCACATCCACGTCACCGGTCTTCAGCGCCTGGACCTGGGCTCCGAATGTCTCAAACAGCTTTATTCGTGGATTCTGCTCGTTGCCATCGAGAACAGAATAAACTGCGGTGTAGAACGGAGTTGTGCCCGCCTGCGCTCCAACAAGTCCGTCTTCGAGGGCAGCAAAACTCTTCGCGTCAGAGAAACGCTCTTCGTCTCCGCGCACGATCATAAACATTTCCGAGCGCATGTATGCGTCGGAGAAATCGACTTTCTTGGCTCGGTCTTCCTTGATGGTAATGCCCGTCATGCCCATGTCATACTGGCCGTCGGAGACTGCCTGAATCATCGCATCCCAAGACGTGTTTTGGTATTCGATGCTGATGTTGAGCCGCTTGGCCATCTCGGCTACGGCGTCATATTCCCAGCCTATCGCATCGCCTGTTTTCGGGTCTTTGAACTGCAGTGGCGGATAAGCGTTTTCCGTGACAATCACGACTTTTTTTCCACCGAGATCCGGCAATCCGGCAGCCGTGGCGCCGCTGACCAGGGCGGATACAGCAAACAAGGTGGCAGCGAAGATTGAAAAAATGCGCATGGGCAAACTCCTGGGTTGTGCTGGCCCGATGCTGACAGAAGGATCTCGGTTTGAAAAGGTGGCCGGATTGTCGGCCTGAATCATCGCTTGATGATTGAACGACGCGGCAAGATCCCCTGAACCGGGATCAATGCTGCGTGTGCGTCGAAGCCGACAGAGCGTTCAGCTGTTCCTCGTAGCGCCGGCAGCGCTGCTGCACACGCCACAATTTGTCCGTATCCGGACGGCAACGGTGCATTTCGCGGTTCATCCACTGGCGCAGCCGATGCATTGTCTTGCTGATAATACGTTCCTGGTGGGCGTCCACAGGACGGTGATCGTGATACATGGTCCATAACCTCCCGATGCCCCAGCCCCGGTAAAGTCGGATTGATCTATCGCTGACTAAATTGCAGTTTGTTATTGCGGTCTTTTGACCCGCTTCCCGTCATTCAACTTGCGAGAGCGGCTGCGCAGAAACCATAGCACAAATTTTTGGCTTTGGCAGTCAAAAAAGGCGCTCCCGAGGGAGCGCCACGAAATTTGTCGGCCCCTGATGCGGGGTTACTCTTTGGTATCGCCTTCGTCGGCAGGCGCTTCTTCTGCAGCTTTGGCTGCTGCGGCCGCTTCGGCTGCCGCTGCATCTTCCGCAGCTTTCTCCTTTGCGAGCTCTTCGGCAGCAGCGACCTTTTCAGCTTCGAGCCGCTCTTTCTCGGCCAGGAATGCGGCGCGTTCGGCTTCGTTCAGCTTTTTGGACCGGATGCCTGTATTTTCAATGATGCGGGCGGATTTTCCGCGGCGACCGCGCAGGTAGTAAAGTTTGGCGCGGCGCACACGGCCACGGCGAACCACTTCCACGCCTTCGACGAGCGGCGAGTACATCGGGAACACGCGTTCCACGCCCTCACCGTAGGATATCTTGCGAACCGTGAAGCTCTCGTTGATGCCGCTCCCCTTGCGACCGATACAAACGCCTTCGTATGCCTGGATACGGGTGCGGGTGCCTTCGGTCACACGAACAAGAACGCGGACGGTGTCACCGGGGGAGAATTCTGGAATCTGGCGCTTGGCCTCAATTGCCTGCGCCTGCTCGGCTTCGAGCTGCTGGATGATGTTCATCGTTTCTAACCTTTTGTCGTGAGGCCCGCTGCGGTTGCTCCGCTTGTGCGCCTCATCTTTGTTTGTTGAACAGACCAGAGCGCCACGTTCGGTTGCCGTGTCGGCTTCAGGTTGGCCTGAATGCCGCCGACCGCCGAATGATTGGAAGACCAATCAGGGCGAATGCGCCTATCGCTTCGGTTTTTCCGAAAGTCGCGCGGGTCGTAGTGCAGATTGCTGGATTTGTCCAGAGCGATTTCTTTGACCGGCAGAAGGGAATTGTGACGACGGACGCTTGTTTGCGGCGTGCCGGAATTGTTACACCACCGCTGGAGACGGCGCCGAACAGCCGGGAGCGTCTCGCGCCGGGACTTCATTGCACATGTCACCCTTTTTGATTGCAACAACGGCCACCTGTGCTCTGGCGATTGCCATGGGTATCGGACGCTTTGCCTTCACGCCGCTGTTGCCTTTGATGCAGGACGACGGGTTGCTGAGCATCCAGCAGGGGGGGCTTTTGGCATCCGTCCATTTTCTCGGCTATCTGCTGGGGGCTCTCTATGCCGGCAGGCTGCCTTTTTCTCCCCGATTTACCCTGCGTTTCTCGCTGATCGCAATTGGCATCTCCACCCTTGGAATGGGTCTCACCGGCAATTTCTACATTTGGTGCCTGTTGCGCTGGCTGGCCGGCTTTTGCAGCGCACTGACCCTGGTTCTCATCAGCAATTATTCGGTCAAACGGCTTGCGGAGCTGGGTCATGTGCAGAAACAGGGTTGGATCTTCTCCGGTGTCGGCGCGGGGATCGCACTGGCAGGGCTGGGGGCGCTGGCCATCATGATATGGGGCGCACCAAGTGATGCGAGCTGGCAGATTTTCGGGATCCTTTCGCTTGTCGCGGCCTTCGCGGTCTCTGTAAATACCGGATCCGAACTGCCCGATCAGGCGCCAGGCAAACGGGTGCAATCATCGAAGCAAAGCCGGCTTGTATGGCACCTCATAATCCCCTATGGCGCCCTGGGTATCGGCTACATCATTCCGGCCACCTATCTGCCAGTGATGGCGCGTGAGATAATACCATCGCCTTTGATTTTTGGCTGGGCGTGGCCGCTGTTTGGAGCTGCTGCCTTTGCTTCTACCCTTATGGCCGCCCGACTTCAGCGAGACTATTCGGCACGCCAGATATGGGTTGTCGGTCAGGTCATCATGGCCGCCGGTCTGTTGCTTCCCGTCGTTTATCCGCATCTGTTCGCCATTATTGCGGCAGGCATTTGTGTGGGCGGTACCTTCATGGTCATCACAATGATGGGCATGAAGGAAACGCATCGCATTGCCCCGCCTGCCGACATCATGCGCCATCTGGCAGCGATGACCGCAGCCTTTGCAATCGGCCAGATGATCGGGCCTGTCTTTGCGAGTTCGCTCTATGAAATGACCGGGAGCTTTGCGGCTTCACTGGTTCTTGCCAGTGTCGCGCTCGTGGCCACGACGCTGTGCCTGCGCATCGATCCGTCACCGAATCCCGCAGACTAGGCCAGACTGGGTCAGACCAGGCCAGACCAGGTCAAGACGCCTCAGTCAGACACTCTGTGTGGTTATGAGCCATCGTCGTCGTCGTCGGTCAACAGGTCCGGCCGACGTGTTCGTGTCAGTTCCAGCGCCTGCTCATGTCTCCACTGATCGACTTTTTTGTGGTCGCCCGATGTCAGGATTTCAGGAATTGAAAGGCCCTCCCAGTGCGCCGGGCGCGTGTAGTGCGGGTGTTCGAGAAGGCCGTTTTCAAAGCTTTCGTGGGTTCCGGACTGATCGTTACCCATGACACCGGGAAGCAACCGCACAATCGCATCCAGCAGCACGAGTGCCGCAACCTCTCCGCCAGAGAGGATGTAATCGCCAATTGACACCTCTTCCAGATTTCGCGCGTCGATCGCCCTCTGATCGACGCCTTCGAAGCGACCGCATACAATGACCACTCCCGGACCAGCGGCGAATTCCCGCACGCGTTTTTGGGTTAGCGGCCTGCCTCGCGGGCTCATGAGCAATCGCGTGCGTGGGTCATCTTCTGGTGACACATCATCTATAGCCCGGCACAGCACATCGGCCTTCAGAACCATTCCGGCGCCACCTCCTGCGGGTGAATCATCCACCCTGCTATGCTTGTCTCGAGCGTGGTCCCGAATGTTGGTCGTTTCGCAGGTCCAGTCGCCACGGTTCAATGCCCGACCTGCCAGCGACTGCCCCAGTGGACCTGGGAACATGTCGGGGTAGAGTGTCAAAACAGAAGCGCGAAACGTCATGCTGTGTGTCATGACAGATGTGGACCGGGAATCAACAATTTGTTGATTACTGAATGCGGGACAAGATGATGAGAATACGACTGGCGAGCCATGCAGATGTTCCCGCCATCAGGGCGTGTGCTGAGGCTTCGTACGAAAAATATGTCGGGCGCATGGGGGAGATTCCTGCGCCTATGCTGGCAAATTTCGAGATGCTTGTCGGTGACGGGTTTGTCTACGTCGCCAATGATGAAGGCGGCGTTCTTGCGGGGTTCATCGTTTTCTATCCGCGTGGCGATCACATGCACCTGGAAAATGTTGCCGTCTCTCCAGATCACCAGGGCCAGGGTGTCGGTGGCGAATTGATCGCATTTTGCGAAGAGCAAGCCCGGAGCAGCGGCTGTGCCGCGGTTGAACTCTACACGAATGAGAAGATGAGCGAAAACCTGACGCTCTATCCAAAGCTGGGTTACGCAGAAACGGGGCGCGGAACCCAGCACGGCTTTCATCGGGTGTTTTTCCGAAAGGAAATTTGAATCCCTCTAAGCATTGGCGTCGCCAGAAAATTCCGAAGTTCGGGCAATGTTGACGGCTTCCCGCGCCTGATCCGTCAGGCTATAACGCCGGGAGTGTACTCAGCCTGGAAGCCCCGATGCCAATCAAAAAAATTCTTGTCGCCAACCGTTCTGAAATCGCAATTCGAGTTTTTCGGGCTGCCAACGAACTGGGACTGAAGACGGTTGCCATCTGGGCGGAAGAGGACAAGCTGGCGCTGCACAGGTTTAAAGCGGACGAAGCCTATCAGATCGGTTCGGGACCGCATCTGGCAAAGCCGATGGGGCCGATAGAATCCTATCTGTCGATCGATGAGGTCATCCGGGTTGCCAAGCTGTCGGGTGCCGATGCGATCCACCCTGGCTACGGCCTGCTGTCCGAAAGCCCGGAATTCGTTGATGCCTGCGCCGAGGCGGGTATTACTTTTATCGGCCCTAAGGCAGAAACCATGCGGTCACTTGGTAATAAGGTCGCTGCACGCAACCTGGCCGTGACGGCAGGTGTGCCTGTGGTGCCGGCCACCAAGCCGCTGCCGAAGGACCTGACCAGGATTAAGAAAATGGCCGCGGAAATCGGCTACCCGATCATGTTGAAAGCTTCCTGGGGTGGTGGCGGACGTGGCATGAGGGTTATCCGCTCGCCTGAAGATCTGGAAAACGAGGCATTGGAAGCACGCCGCGAGGCGGCGGCGGCCTTTGGCAAGGACGAGATCTATCTGGAAAAACTGGTGGAGAATGCCCGCCACGTGGAAGCACAGATCCTGGGTGACGGACAGGGAAACGCCGTCCATCTGTTTGAGCGCGACTGCTCAGTTCAGCGCCGCAATCAGAAAGTTGTTGAACGCGCTCCAGCGCCCTATCTCAATGAGGCGCAGCGCCAGGAGCTTTGCGGCTATGCTTTGAAAATCGCCAACAAGACCAACTATCTGGGCGCCGGCACGGTCGAGTTCCTGATGGATGCCGACACGGGGGCGTTTTATTTTATTGAGGTCAATCCCAGGGTCCAGGTGGAGCACACAGTCACTGAAGAGGTGACAGGCATCGATATTATTAAGGCGCAGATTCATCTGGTCGACGGCCACAAGATCGGCACAGCGAAGTCAGGTGTGCCGAAACAGGAAGACATCAAGCTTAACGGGCACGCCCTGCAGTGTCGCATTACTACGGAAGATCCCGAACAGAATTTCATTCCCGACTATGGACGGATTACCGCCTACCGTGGAGCGACGGGATTCGGTATTCGCCTTGATGGTGGCACAGCCTATTCGGGTGCGGTTATCACCCGTTTCTATGATCCGCTGCTGGAGAAAGTAACAGCATGGGCTCCGACACCGGAAGAGACCATCTCGCGCATGGACCGCGCATTGCGCGAATTCCGAATTCGCGGCGTGGCAACCAATCTGACATTTCTGGAAAACATCATCACGCACAAAAAATTTCGCAACAACACCTATACGACCAAGTTCATCGATACGACGCCGGAATTGTTTCACAAAGTTAAACGGCGCGACCGTGCGACACGCCTGCTGAACTATATTGCCGATGTCTCGGTAAACGGTCACCCGGAAGCGCGGGATCGCGCGAGGCCCAAGCAAGATGCGCCGACACCAGTCGCTCCGTGGTTTGAAGGCGAAGCCAAGCCCGGCACCCGCCAGCGGCTGGAGAAAGATGGACCAGAGGCATTCTCAAAATGGATGCGCAAACAAAAACAGGTCCTGGTTACCGACACAACGATGCGCGACAGTCACCAATCGTTGCTGGCAACACGGATGCGCACCTACGACATCGCTGCAGTGGCAGGCGCCTATTCCAAGGCGCTTCCGGATCTTTTGTCGCTGGAATGCTGGGGTGGCGCGACATTTGATGTTGCTATGCGATTCCTCACCGAGGATCCGTGGGAACGGCTGTCCCTGATCCGCGAACGCGCACCCAATCTGCTGTTGCAGGCCTTGGTTCGCGGCTCCAACGGTGTCGGATACACGGGCTATCCTGACAACGTGGTCAAGCAGTTTATCCATGAAGCCGCCAGTGGTGGCGTGGACCTTTTCCGCGTTTTTGATTGTCTCAACTGGGTCGACAACATGCGTGTGTCAATTGATGCCATTCTGGATACCGGAAAACTCTGCGAAGGAGCGATCTGCTACACCGGCGACCTGCTGGATGATAATCGACCGAAATACGATCTGAAATATTATGTTGACCTGACCCACGAACTCGACAAGGCCGGCTGTCATATCATTTGTATCAAGGACATGGCGGGTTTGCTGAAGCCGGCTGCCGCGACAAAGCTGTTCAAAACGCTGCGTCAGGAAACCGATCTGCCGATCCATTTTCATACCCATGATACATCGGGCATATCGGCGGCAACCGTGCTGGCCGCCGTCGATGCCGGAGTCGATGCGGTCGATGCCGCAATGGACGCTCTCTCCGGTGGCACCTCCCAGCCATGCCTCGGGTCGATCGTCGGTGCGCTTGCCGGAAATAAGCGCGACCCGAAACTCGATCCGGATGCGATCCGGGAAATTTCGCTCTACTGGGAGCAGGTGCGCACACAATATGCGGCGTTTGAGAGCGATGTGAAGGCGCCCGCTTCGGAGGTCTATCTGCATGAAATGCCCGGCGGCCAATATACCAACCTGAAGGAACAAGCACGCTCGTTGGGATTGGAAACAAAGTGGACAAAAGTGGCCAGGACCTATTCAGACGTGAACGCCATGTTCGGCGATATTGTGAAAGTGACACCGTCTTCAAAGGTTGTCGGCGATATGGCCCTGATGATGGTCAGTCAGGATCTGACGGTTGCCGATGTGGAGGATCCAAAAAAGGATATCGCGTTTCCTGAGTCGGTTGTTTCGCTCATGCGCGGCGATCTCAGCATGCCGGCAGACGGATTTCCCAGGAAAATCCAGAAGAAGGTTCTGAAGGGCGAACGGCCGCTGAAGAAGCGTGTCGGCGCGCTCCTGAAGCCCGCCAATATGAAGGCCCTGCGCAAGGAAGTTGAGGGAAAAATTGGCCGCGCCGTCAACGACCGGGAATTTGCGTCCTATCTGATGTATCCAAAAGTTTTCACCGACTACGCATTGGCCCAGAGCGCCTACGGGCCGACCAGTTCGCTCCCGACCCCCAACTATTTCTACGGCATGGAGCCGGAAGACGAAATTCGCGTCGAGATCGAACAGGGCAAAGTGCTGGTGATCCGTTGCCTTGCTCGCGGTGAAATGGATGATCAGGGCATGGTCACCGTGTTCTTCGAGCTTAACGGCCAACCCCGCCGCGCCCGCGTTCCGGACCGTCATCATGGCGGTGATGCCATTGTCGCGCGGGCAAAGGCTGAAGCGGGCAATTCCAGGCAGGTT
The DNA here is from genome assembly GCA_938044775.1 of uncultured Rhizobiaceae group bacterium. GTDB lineage: Bacteria > Pseudomonadota > Alphaproteobacteria > Rhizobiales > Rhizobiaceae > Pseudahrensia. Next base: position 24,520 of record CALIOE010000017.1, on the reverse strand, counting down.
GGTGCGCCTATGCCTGGCGTGGTCTCCACGATCATGGTGGAAACCGGACAGGATGTGGAAGCCGGAGACGTGCTTTTGTCGATTGAGGCAATGAAAATGGAGACAGCGCTCCACGCCGAAGCCAACGGCAAGGTGGCAGAAGTTTGTGTAAAACGCGGAGATCAGATCGACGCCAAGGATCTTCTGATCAGATTTGAGGATTGATGACGCTTGTAGAAGGATTCATTCCAGGGGCACTGGGGCGCATTGTTGAACTGCATGCGCGCTACTATGCACTGGAATGGAGTTTCGGCACCTACTTTGAAACCAAGGTGGCTTCTGAACTTTCTGCCTTTGCCCGGCGTTATGACCCGGCAACCGACCTGGTATTGCTGGCTCTGATCGACGATGTCGTCCACGGTTCGCTGGTTCTCGATCTGAACGACCCGGCCAATCAGGACCAGGGTGCTCATTTACGCTGGTTCATCAGCAGCGATGAATCCCGCGGAACCGGGCTGGGAGGCCGCATGATGCAGCGGGCCATGACCCATGTGGATGCCCATGCAGATGGCAGATGCTGGCTCACAACATTTGCCGGCCTGGCGCCGGCCCGGGCTCTGTATGAAAAACACGGTTTTGCAATGGTCAGCGAAGTGGAGGGACAGAGTTACGGAATCTCGATGCGGGAGCAGACCTTCAAACGACATCCTGAATGACAGGTAATGGGTTCCCTGAAAACTGTGTTGTTGTGGGAGCGACGGGCGGAATCGGTGCCGCATTTGTCAGGCAGCTCGTCGCCCGCAACGGGGTGAAGTCGGTCTGGTGCCTGTCACGAACCGGCCGGTCGCCTGTTCAAGGCTCGAAAATCCGTTCCGCGGGCCTCGACATTACATCACCGGATTCTGTCTTGGCTGCCGCGCAGGTTGTCGAGGCGTCTGCCCCGGTTGATCTTGTCATTGTCGCAACCGGCCTGCTTCATGATGATAAGCTTGAGCCCGAAAAGAGCCTTCGCGATCTTGATGCCGAAAAGCTGGCACGGTCCTATCTGGTCAATGCCATCGGTCCTGCCTTGATTGCAAAGGCCTTCCTCCCGCTTTTGTCACGAGAGCGGAAGTCAGTTTTTGCCGTTCTGTCGGCACGGGTCGGGTCGATCTCCGACAACCGTATCGGCGGCTGGTACGGGTATCGCGCTGCCAAAGCCGGCCTCAACCAGCTGTTGCGCACCGCAAGCATCGAGCACGCCCGCCGCTGGCCGGAGAGCATCGTTGTCGGCCTGCACCCCGGGACGGTCGATTCAGGCCTTTCGCGGCCCTTTCAGCGCAATGTGGCCGACGGCAAATTGTTCACACCTGATTTTGCAGCCCGCTCGATGCTGGATGTTCTCGATGGACTCGATGCCGGTTCGACAGGCAGGGTCTTCGCATATGATGGTCTTGAGGTGCCGGCCTGAACTGGCGGACGGCCGCCTTATTCCTGATCACGACATCAATCAGCAGGTTGAATCTATTGTTTCGCCTTTCGGTCTGCAGGGTGAATCCTGATGGTCCGGGTTAACGCTGGCGGGCGCGACCCGAGCAAAATACAAGCACACTTCTTTCACACTTGTTTGAACGAAAAGTGCTTGTGCGTTAATGCACGATCTTCATTTCGATCCCTATTTATACTGTAGCCGGGGCGTACCCAAGGGATGAATGAGATGCTTGACCGATTGATAGAAGTTGGCGAACCAGCAGACAGGTTTTCTGAGCCCGATTCAAATCTGGAAACGGGTGAAGGTGATTTGCCCGAAAAGTGCACGTGGAAATACCTTTCGGATGGCTCGCCTTACATTTCAGAAAAAATGACGCAATATCCTTATTGACTTGTAACGGCGAGCCTATCAGTAGGCGTGTATGAAACGACGCGGTTTTCTCAAATTGCTGACCTGGCTTGGTCTTGGCGGATTCGCTGCGGGTTCCGGATCGCTGGCGGTCGCCCGGTCGCGCAACGGCTATTACCATGGCCCCGTCAGTGATCATTTTGACGGTGTCAATTTCTTTAATCCCGGCGGTCATCCGCCGAAAGGCTTTGTGCCGCTGTTGAAGTGGCAGTTGGGCGGTGGGCGCAAGGCATGGCCGGACGCATTTCCCTCACCCTTCAGCGACACGCCTCCAGTGGCGGTTTCAGGCGACGCTCTGCGGGTCTCCTATGTGGGTCATGCAACTGTTCTCATTCAAGCCGGTGGTCTTAATCTGCTGACGGATCCTGTGTGGAGCGAACGCTGCAGCCCGGTTTCGTGGGCCGGTCCGAAACGCAAAAACGCGCCCGGCATAGATTTTGACGCGCTGCCGAAGATCGACGCAGTGCTTCTGTCACACAATCACTACGATCACCTGGACCTGGCGACACTGACCAAACTGCGCAGGAAATATGACCCCGTAATCATCACGCCACTTGGAAATGACCGGATTCTGCTGAACCACGACCCGGAACTCCGGGTTGTTGTCGGTGACTGGGGCGACTCGGTCGCGCTGGACACTGAGACCAGCATCACCTTCGAACCGATGCATCATTGGTCTGCCCGCGGACTGGCTGACAGGCGCAATGCGCTTTGGGCCGCTTTCGTGATCAACGGACCGGCGGGCAAAATTTATCATATTGGCGACACAGGTTTTCACGATGGGCAAAACTACGAGGCGGCCCGAGCCAAATATGGCGGTTTCCGCCTGGCGATTCTGCCGTTTGGAGCCTTCGAGCCCCGGGATTTCATGAGACATCAGCACCAAAACCCTGATGAAGCTGTTCGTGGACATACGCTTTGCGGAGCAGAATTCACTCTCGGCCACCACTGGGGAACGTTTCGCCTGACCAATGAAAGCATCGAGGATCAGCTGGACTTGCTTGCCGAGGCGCGGGCCCGACATGGTATCGCAGATGACATTTTCCGGCATGTACGCCCAGGCGAATTTTGGGAAGTTCCGCCCAAAGCGCCTCACCGTTCATGACCAGCGACTACCATCAAGAGTGGCAGCGCCAGTTGACGCGCAAAAACGTGCCACCCGGTCACCTGCCTGTACATCGCTGGTATCTGAGGCTTGAAGACCCGGCGTCGAATCCGCGTCCGGCGCCGCCAGCAAGCCACCTTCGTATCATTCGCGCTGAAAAGCCTAATGTACCCTTCTACCGCTTTCTTTATCACACAGCCGGTGAAGACTATTTGTGGGGTGATCGGCGCCGCATGTCCGATGCGGACCTGCTGGCAAAAATCGATCATGCAGACATACACGTGATGGTGCTCTATGACCGCGGCACGCCGGCCGGATTTTTCGAGATGGATTTCAGCTCTGTAAAGCACAGCAAAGTGAACTATTTTGCCCTGCTGCCGGGCAATATCGGCAAGGGGCTGGGCAGCTATCTGCTGAACGAAGCAATATGCTATGCCGGCCGGCGAGACATGCCCCTGATCCTCGATACCTGTTCGCTCGATCATTCTTCAGCGTTGGAAAACTACAGGAAGCGCGGCTTTGCGGTCTACCGGGAAGAGGATGAGGAATACCCTGATCCGCGCCTCGACGGCACCATTTCCGCAAGTGCTGGAAAGCACCTCCCGTTGGCCAGGTAACTGCGCACAGACTGCATCTGGCAATTTCCTGCACTCTCCGCCATATAGGCGACCATGACCACACGAGTTCCATTCTTCAAAATGAACGGTATCGGTAACAAGATCATTGTTGCTGATATGCGCGCGTGCACCGACGAGGTAACGCCGCAGGCTGCTGTCGCACTGAACAGTGGCAGCGATACCGCGTTCGACCAGCTGATGGCAGTCCATGCGCCGCGCGAAGCCGATCGCGATGCATCGATCAAGATTCTGAACTCAGACGGCTCGGGCGCAGAGGCCTGCGGCAACGGCACCCGATGTGTGGTGCAATGGCTGAACGCAGAGACCGGCAAGACCGATTTCAGCTTTCAGACTGTGGCCGGGCGGCTGGATGCCAAGCTGCGTGACAACGGTCTGATCGCCGTTAACATGGGTGTGCCGCGGTTCGATTGGGACCAGATACCGCTCAGCGAGGAATTTGCCGACACAACCGGTATCGAGCTGCAGGTCGGCCCGATCGACGACCCGATTCTACACACCCCCTCGGTGGCCAACATGGGCAATCCTCATGTGATCTTCTGGGCCGACAGGGACGTGAATTCATATGGCTTGGACAAGTTCGGCCCAATGCTCGAGCATCACATGTTGTTTCCCGATCGAGCCAACATTTCGATTGTTCAGGTAACAGCAGAAAATGAGCTGACCATGCGAACCTGGGAGCGGGGAGCCGGGCTGACGCAGGCATGCGGTTCTGCGGCTTGTGCTGCGGCGGTGAGCGCCGCAAGGACGGGACGCACCGGGCGCAGTGTGAAGACCCACCTCCCCGGCGGCACATTGCAGATTGACTGGCTGGACAATGATTTTGTCATCATGACCGGACCGGCGGAGCTTGAATTCGCCGGGTACCTTGATCCCCTGAGCGGAGAGTGGGAGCACGCCTCATGAGCGATGACGATCCCTCAAATGGGCTCGATGTGCTGACCTTTGGTTGCCGGCTGAACACCTATGAGTCGGAGGTCATGCGCCGCGAGGCCGTGTCCGCCGGTCTCGATACGTTGCCGGGTGGCGCTGTTGTGGTGAACACCTGTGCTGTCACTGGAGAAGCTGTTCGACAGGCCAGGGCGGCTATCCGCCGTGCGCGTCGCGAAAGGCCCGCTTCCCGCATCATCGTCTCCGGCTGCGCAGCCCAGACCGAACCGGAAACCTTTGCACAAATGGACGAGGTCGACCTGGTTCTTGGCAACGAAGAGAAGCTGCATGCTCACTCCTACCGGCAATTGCCTGACTTCGGCGTAAACCAGTTTGAAAAAGTTCGTGTCAACGACATCATGGCCGTGAAAGAAACCGCATCCCACATGGTTGATGCAATTGAAAACCGCACGCGCGCTTTTGTGCAGGTACAAAACGGATGTGATCACCGCTGTACCTTTTGCATTATTCCATTCGGGCGCGGTAATTCCCGCTCGGTGCCGGCCGGTGAAGTTGTTGACCAGATCAAACGACTGGTCGGTAACGGTTACAAGGAGGTCGTTTTAACCGGTGTGGACCTGACATCATGGGGTGCCGACTTGCCCGCGACACCTTCTTTAGGTCGCCTGGTGCAAGCAATTTTAAAGAACATTCCGGAGCTGCAACGACTTCGCCTGTCATCGATTGACTCCATTGAAGTCGATGAGGCGTTGATGGAAGCCATTGGTGGCGACGTTCGGCTGATGCCGCATCTGCACCTGTCGCTGCAGTCCGGCGACGATATGATCCTGAAGCGCATGAAACGACGTCACTTGCGGGACGATACCATTCGCTTTTGCAATGATGTGCGGGCGGTGAGGCCCGAAATCGTGTTCGGCGCAGACATCATCGCCGGTTTTCCCACGGAAACCGAGGAAATGTTTGAAAACTCGCTTAGGATAATCGATGAAGCCGGGCTTACCCATCTGCATGTCTTCCCGTTTTCTCCCCGTAAGGGCACGCCTGCTGCTCGTATGCCGCAGATCGATCGCGGGGTGGTAAAGGATAGGGCGCGGCGCCTTCGCATCCGCGGGGAGCAGGTTTTGCAGCAGCACATGGAGGGTATGGTCGGCACCGTCCAGTCGGTTCTGATGGAACGGGGCGATATGGGGCGCACGCATAATTTCGCTCCCGTTATGATATCGTCTGCGTCTCAAAAGACCATCGTTGATGCTAGAATAGATGGCGTGCAGGACGGCCGGCTGGTTGGTGACGTGATCAGCAGCGAACAGGCAGCTTAGGGGCGGCATGGCAGACAAGAAACCGGGCTTTTTCAAACGGCTGTTTCGCTTCGGGAAAAAATCCCGTGAGGAAGACGAGCAGGAAGCCGTTGTAGACGATGCTGCAGAGGCCGAGGCGACTGCCAGGGCTGAAGCCGAAGCATTGGCGCAACAGGAAGCTGCAGCACAGGAAGCTGCTGCGCAAGCAGCCCGCGATGAGGCGGAGCGGCTTGAGGCCGAGCGGCTTGCCGCGGAGAAAATAGCTGCGGAAAAACTTGCCAATGAGGAGGCAGCCCGCGCCGAAGCCGCCCGTGTCGCTGCACAACAGGCTGCCGCTCAAGAAGCTGCCCGTCTTGAAGCAGAACGTCTTGAAGCCGAACGTCTTGAGGCTGAGCGCGTGGAAGCGGAACGCCTGGAACGAGAGCGGCAGGCGGCCGAGCAAAGAGAAGCCGAAAGACGGGAAGCGGAACGTCTTGAGGCCGAGGAACAGGCGAAGCTTGAGGCCGAGGCGATCGCTGCAAAAGAAGCGGAGCAGAAGGCCAGAGCTGCCGCAGAAGAAGCCGCCGAAAAGCTGGAAGCTGAACGCCTGGCTGCAGAAGAGGCGCTCGCTGCTGCCAAGGCGGCCGACGACAAGGCCGCCGCCGAAGCCGCTGAGGAAGCTGTGAAACTTGCTGCGGAAAAAGCGGAAGCTGAGCGGCTCGAAGCAGAAGCGGCTGCAGAAAGAGCGCGGGAGGAAGCCGAGGCACTGGCTGCGCAACAGGCGGAAGCAGAGAAACGCGCCGCAGAAGAGGCCGCAAGGGCAGCTGAGGAAGAGGCCAAAGCGGAAGCAGAGGAGCGGGCCCGGCTTCAGGCCGTTGAAGAAGCCAGGGCTGAGGCCGAGCGTCAGGCGGCGGTTGAGGCAGCCCGTCTGGAAGCGGAAGCCGAGAAGGAAAAACGGGAGCGTGAGGCTGCCGCAGAGAAAGCCGAAGCTGAACGGATTGAGGCAGAAGCCGCCGCGGAACAGGCCCGCGAAGATGCCAGGGTTGCCGCCGCAAGGCAGGCCGAAGCAGACGAGCGTGCTGCAGAGGAGGCCGCTCGCCTGGAAGCCGAGGCGGAGAAGGAAAAGCTGGAGCGCGAGGCAGCCGAAGAGGCCGAGCGAGCCGCAGAAGAAGCCCTTGCGCAGGCCGAAACAGATCGGGTTGAAACAGAGCTCGCCGCCGAAAAAGCAGGCGAAGAGGCCTTGCCCGAAACGAAGCAGCTACTTGACGCTTCTTCCGAATCCGAATCCGAATCCGAATCCGAATCCGAATCCGAATCCGAATCCGAATCCGAACCCGAACCCGAACCCGAACCCGCAGGCAAAAGGAAGAGCTGGTTTTCCCGTCTGAAGGACGGGCTGTCTCGCTCCTCAAGCCAGCTGACGGAAAACGTCAAGTCGGTTTTCACCAAGCGAAAGCTCGACGAAGACACGCTGCAGGAACTGGAGGACATTCTGATCCAGGCGGATTTGGGTGTCGAAACTGCCATGAACATTACCGATGTGCTGGCAAAACAACGCATGGGAAAGGACGTTACGGACGAGGAAGTCCGCGAGCTGATGGCTGAAGAGATCGAAAAGGTACTCGATCCGGTTGCCGCCGAGCTGGAGCTTGATCTTGAACACGTGCCGCACGTGATTCTCGTCGTCGGAGTGAACGGGTCCGGAAAGACCACGACCATCGGTAAGCTCAGCCAGAAGCTCAATGATGGCGGATTTTCAACAATGTTGGTGGCCGGTGACACCTTCCGGGCAGCGGCGATCGAGCAGCTCAAAATCTGGGGTGACAGAACCGGCTCACCGGTAGTGTCTCGTGAACTGGGATCGGACTCGGCCGGTCTGGCCTTCGATGCTTATGCTGAGGCGAAAGCCGCTGGCCATGATATCATGATGATGGATACGGCGGGCCGTTTGCAAAACCGGACCGAGCTGATGGATGAGCTGGAGAAAATCATCCGGGTCCTGAAGAAGCAGGACCCGACCGCACCGCACACGGTCTTGCTGACTCTGGATGCCACAACCGGGCAAAATGCGCTTTCGCAGGTAGAAATCTTCGGCAATGTGGCCGGAGTCAATGGTCTGGTGATGACCAAACTCGACGGTACAGCGCGGGGTGGCATCATGGTCTCGATTGCAGCCAGGCACAAACTGCCGGTCTACTTTGTCGGTGTCGGCGAAACCGCCGATGACCTGGAGCCGTTCGAGGCGCGGGATTTTGCCCGATCCATTGCCGGTCTTGAAGACTGATTTTCGCGCATCAACGCCTAGCCGGATTTCACCCGACGCTCTTTCACCATTGGCAGCAGCAGCAAGCCGATAACAAAAAGCGGAATCAGCGGCATAATCCCAATGCGCTGATCTCCACTGATGTCGGTCGCCAGCGCGATCAGCGCCGGTGCGAGAAATGCGCTGGCCTTGCCGGATAAGGCGTATAGACCAAACGCTTCCGTCATGTTGTCTTCGTCGGCCTGATCAGCCATCAATGTCCGCGAAGCGGCTTGCAGCGATCCCGCACAAGCCCCGATCAGGGCACCGCAAAAATAGAATGTGATATCCGCGGGTGCAAAGCCGCCCGGGACATCGGTAACCGGGATCAGCAAAACCATGTTGCGATCTGTTGTGACGATGATTGTGCAAACCACAATCAGCAGCAAAATCGATGTGGTAACAACACGTTTTGGGCCAAATCGATCATCCAGCCGCCCACCGAGCCAGGCCCCCAATGTCCCTGCAACGGCGGTGAGAATGCCAAACAGGCCGAGTTGTGTAGCACCCCATTGCAGCACGCCGCCTGCATAAATCCCACCGAACCCAAAAAGCCCGTTCAGCGCATCGCGATAGAACATCGATGATCCAAGATAGGCAAACAGGCTTCGGTTCTGAGGCAGTTGTTTGATTGTGGTGGCGAGTTCCCGGAGGCCCTGCTGCATTGCACCGGCAACGCGGATGGATTTTTTGGTGTCGGGCGTAAACAGAAAGAAGGGCAGGACGAAAACGAGATACCACAGGCCGGTCAGAGGACCGACCGCGCGTTCGCCTCCGCGTTCAATTTGATCGAGGCCAAAGATCGGCGCGATACCGGCAATGGTCTGCCCGCTCCCCGGTGACGACTCGACCATGAGAGTCAGTACAATTATCAGACTGACCACACCGCCCACATAACCAAGGGCCCAGCCGTTGCCGGACAACCGCCCTAGTTCCTCTCGCGAAACCAGATCCGGCATAACGGCGTTGTTGAAAACCGTAGCGAATTCGAGGCCAATCAGAGCGACGCCAAACGAGACCAGAATCCACAGCGTCAAGCCGCCGCCGCCGGGGACGGCAAACCACAGAAACAGCGATCCGCCTATCGCGAGAACGGAGAATACCACCATCCAGGGTTTGCGCGGCCCGGTGGCGTCAGCGATTGAACCAAAGACCGGAGACGTAAAGGCGATGAGGACACCCGCAATGGCAAGCATCCATCCCCACCAGATCTGCCCTGTTTCCGGATCGGGAGCGACCTCGGCTGCGAAGTACCGGGAGAAGATGAACGTGATGAGCAAGGTGTGGAACGGTTGTGCAGCCCAATCGAACAACATCCAACTGTAAATGCCGCGCTTGGGAACCGTTTTCACGGCTTCCGAATCACCACCCGCCATGTTTGCTGCTCCAGAACCCCCGCTTCACTGTCCTGCGTAGCATTGTGGTACGGGGGTTACAAAGGTTGTTTTGGCGGGCCACCAGGATGGCAATCTCTGTTCCTGGTCCAATCTGGATATGCTGAAAGCCCTATCGCCGCTCCACGCAGGAGGTTAATCTCGCTGTTGAGATCGGCGGGGAGGGAAATTTATTTGGCACAGAGCGGCGATCAGATATTGCCCCATGGACGCAGGCTCTCTGACCTGTGGCTGGATGGAAAAGAGGGCCATCTGCATCCGGCAGAACACAGGTTACTTCAATGCGCCCGGACCGGAGAATGGTGTCGCATTTCGGAGTCGCGCCCTGCGCAGCCCAGCAGCGATAACCTCATTCGTGCTGAGGTCTTGCGCTTTCTGGCGCTCGGGGGCGACAGATTCAATCCGCTTCATGATCGTGGCCTGCAAATTGAAGGCGCCTTTGTGGAATGTGCACTGGGCTTGCTTGATTTCAACGGCACCAGCATTGTGGAAAACCTTGTACTCATGCGCTGTACAATCGCCGGGAACATTGTTCTGCGCGACGCGTTGGCAGAATCAGTCTATCTTGATGGTTGCCAGATCGAGGCCATGGATGCTGAGCGACTGGAGGCGACAGGCAGCGTCTTTCTGCGCGACGATTTTATTTCAACAGGACTCGTGCGGCTCGCGGGAGCTAAAATCGGCGGCGGCTTCGAATGCGACGGTGGCGCATTTGTCTGCGCGGAAGATGCCCTGGATTTTGACGGCGCAACCTTCGCCGGCAGCGTCCTTTTGAGCAATGGCTTCAAGGCCCGGGGAAGCGTTAAGCTGCATGGTGTCACCATCGGCGGTGATCTGGACTGCAACAACGGGCAATTTCTCAATGCACCAACCAGTCTCAGCGCCAACCGGATTGGCGTTGCAGCCGGTGTATTTCTGTCGCGTGGCTTTCTGGCGGAAGGAAAAGTCTCGATGGAGGAGTGTCGGATCGGCGCTGGCCTCAATTGCCGCGGCGGCTCGTTTAATGCTGCAGACCAGTCTTTGTCTTTGAAGTTTTCTGCCATCAATGGAAATGCGGACTTTGGTCCCAGCAAGGGCAAGGAGTCAGACGAACAACGGTCGTCCTGTTCCTTTGAAGGTGGCGTTTCACTGCAAAGTGCCAAGGTCGAGGGCGATGTGATTTTCACAGAGACCCGCTTTAATGCAACGGGCAACGTAAACCTGCGCAATGCACGGATCGAGGGGCAACTCTACTGGCGGCAGATATCAGGTGCACGCGACGATCAGACCGATCAGGACGTGGAGGATGGAAACACCGCCGCAGAACAAAGCCATACGATTTCGGAATTGAACCTGGCAGGCGCTAGCTGCCTGACGCTCAATATGGATTGGGACAGTTGGCAGGTTCCCGATCGGGTACGTCTCGATCACTTTACCTATAACGGCTTCTCTGAGCTGCCTTCGGACTGGAACGCAAAGCGCTGGAAGGACTGGCTGGAACGCCAGCCCGACCATCATTTGACTTCGCGTTTCAGGCCACACCCTTATCAGCAGCTCGCAATGGTCCTGGACGGCTCCGGCTATGAGGAGGAAGCGAGGGTAATACGGATTGAGCGACGCGAGAAGCAGCGCCTTTTTGCCCGCCTGCACGAGCCCCGCCCGGACGGCTTGTGGGCGCGCGCCATGCGCAGTCTCGCCAACTTCTGGCGCTGGATCCAAAAAATATTCATTGGCCATGGATACCGACCCGGCGTCGCGGTGATCTGGCTGCTCGGTCTCGTCTTTGTTGGCGGAGGCGTCTACCAGTTTGCAGCCCGGGACGGCATCATGGCACCGACGCACCCGCTGATTTTCAAGGAAGCGAAAAATGGATTTATTCCGCAGGGATGCGCGGAAAACTGGGTTTACTATCCCCGCGAACTGCGTTCCCAGTGCGTTAAGGCGATTCCCTCCGAATATTCTGAGTTTCAGGCGCTGGTCTATTCATTCGATGTTGCGATTCCGGTGGTGAATTTTCGCATGGAGGACGATTGGTCACCGCGTGTCGTGACGACCAGTGGCGATCGCTATTGGCCCGGTTGGTGGGTGCGCTCCTGGGAGTGGTTCCAGATTGGAGCAGGCTGGGCGCTGAGCCTGCTTTTCGTGTCCGCAATCGGCGGGGTGATCAGGCGCGACTGACTATCTTTCGATCACCAGAACTGTTTCAGGCCCGATCTGCGGCAACAGCCATTCCATGTCGGTTCGAGCGATGGCAACACAACCCTCGGTGGGTCTGTAATCGTCATGCGCCAGGTGAAAAAAGACCGCACTGCCACCAACACCCATATGCCGGGTAATGTTGTGGTCCATAACGATGCAGTAATCGTACAGATGATCCTGCCGCTGCATGGTCTCGCAGCTGGCCGGATAGGGCAGCCTAACCGGTCTGTTATAGTTTCTATCGCCCACAGCATCGCACCAACCGAGCTGGGGTGACATGCATTGCGAAGACAAGCGACTTGTCACAAAGCAGTTCCGGTCACTTCGCCGGTACAATGACAGGAGTTTGAATGAGCCAACAGGGGTCTTGCCGTCGCCCTCTCTTTTGATGCTGCCGATGCCGCTACGACCCAAAGCACATCGCAATACACGACCTGCGGCAAAAAGCTGCCCTTGTGCAGCAACGCCGGGCCTTGGGCGAACGTTGAGGGATTTCAAGATAGAGTATTTACCCTTTTGCACTTTTGCCTGCCATAGCTCACAATTGCCCTAGGTTTTTCACATTCGCGTGTGATTCTTTGCAACTGAAGCTTAAAAAAATAAATACAGCTATCTTTTGATATAAGTATTGCCACAACGGCTCACCCTGAGAGGACGACTATGACCGAACGCTCCATTCTTCTTGTGGACGACGACGATGACCTGCGCGGAGCTCTCACCGAGCAACTGGCCCTGTATGACGAGTTTGCCATTGCCCAGGAAGAAACCGCATCAGCAGGTATCCAGGCGGCCCGCAACACCCATGTAGATGTGCTGATCATGGATGTGGGATTGCCCGACATGGATGGTCGCGAAGCCGTAAAATTGCTGCGCAAGGGAGGTTTCAAGTCACCGATTATCATGCTCACCGGCCATGACACCGACAGCGACACGATTTTGGGTCTTGAGGCCGGCGCCAATGACTATGTGGCAAAACCCTTCAAGTTTGCAGTCTTACTGGCTCGTATACGGGCGCAACTGCGCCAGCATGAACAGAGCGAGGATGCGGTGTTCAGCATAGGGCACTATTCCTTCCGTCCGGCCCAAAAACTGTTGATGGAAGACGACGGCGGCAAAATCCGGTTGACGGAGAAGGAGACGGCGATACTCAAGTATCTTTACCGCGCAGAGCAGAAGGTGATCACGCGGGATATATTACTTGAGGAAGTATGGGGATATAACTCAGGTGTGACCACGCATACGCTGGAAACACATATCTACAGGCTTCGACAGAAGATTGAAAAAGACCCGTCCAACGCGCAGTTGCTGGTGACGGAATCGGGGGGATACAAACTCGTCCCCTGAATGTCGTTGGGATGGAGTGAGGGGCCACCGGTATCATGTCACTGGACGCTGATATTGAGCTGCTTTCTGCTGTTCCGCTTTTTTGTGACTTCAAGAAAGAACACCTGCGTTTGCTGGCTTTTGGTGCTGAACGGCGCAAGCTGGAAGCCGGCACCAAGCTCTATCTGGCCGATTCCTATTCGGACGGTGGCTATGTGGTCGCGCTTGGACAGGTCGATTTGTTCGATCGCAACAAGCGGTTGATCTCGTCACATGGCATGGGAGAGCTGATAGGTGAGTTGGCTCTCATTTCGGAGGTGGAATATTCGGCTACTGCCGTTGCCGCTCACAATTGTCAGCTGATGAAAATTCCACGGCCGCTGTTCCGCCGGATGCTTGAAGAATATCCGGACCTGGCTCGCCAGCTTCATGCCCGGATATCATTTTCCCTGCAGAATTTTGTCGATCAGCTGGATCGGGTTCGCGAAGACCTGGAAGACCGTGACCGCAAGGAAACGGCCGGCGGGGATGATCCGGGCGTCGGCTGAACGATCGCCCCGGTCCCGGTCAGCATCAAAAGTCGAATGTCGCGATCACCGGTACATGATCTGATGGCTTTTCCCATCCACGCGCATCACGCAAGACCTGAATGCCGGAGAGCTTTGCGGCCAGTGATGGCGATGACCAGACGTGATCCAGTCTCCGGCCCTTGTCACTTTCGTTCCAGTTGGGGGAGCGGTAGCTCCACCACGTAAACAGCTTTTCTTCCGGCGGAACGTGTTGACGAATGCAATCGGTCCAGCCGCCGGACGCCTGGACTTCGTTCAGTCCGTCCGTCTCGATGGGTGTGTGGCTGACAACTTTCAACAGCTGCTTGTGGGACCACACGTCAGTTTCCAGGGGAGCGATGTTCAGATCGCCGACCAGTATCGACGGCACATCGGCATGGTCACAATGCAGGCCTTTCATTTCGTCGAGAAATTTGAGTTTGTGGTCAAATTTCTCATTTTTGACAGGATCGGGAACATCACCACCCGCCGGAACATAGAAATTGTGTACCCGCACCGGGCCGGCACCCGCGTCGACCAGACACTCGACGTGTCGCGTATCTCCCTTTGACACGTAATCAGTCGAGGCAATTTCCCTCAGCGGTGCTTTCGAGATTGTGGCCACACCGTGATAGCCCTTCTGACCGTGCACGGCGTGGTGCTCATAACCCATTTTGCGAAAAGCCTTTGCCGGAAAGGCCGCGTTTTCGCATTTGATTTCCTGCAGGCACAAGACGTCCGGCTGATGGGTATTCAGAAATTCCTCAACGAGGCCGATACGCAGGCGTACCGAATTGATGTTCCAGGTGGCTAGGGAGAATGTCATGGATGGAGTCGGCCTTGTTGATTGCCTGTTTATTAAAACGGCGTCCGCAGTCGCAGACAAGCGGGCTAGTTCGTAATTTCCTGGCTGTTCTTCAAGAAGGCATCATAGAGAACTGCAAGGGTGCAGCTTGCTATGCGTGCCTCAGCGCTGTCTGCGCGGCTGGTCAGGATGATGGGTGCCTTGGCTCCCACGACAAGACCAGCAGTCTCTGATCCGCCCATGAAAGTAAGCGCCTTAAAGAAAATGTTGCCTGCCTCGATCGTTGGCACGACAAGAATGTCGGCATCTCCAGCGACCGGTGAATCAATCTTCTTCAGCTCTGCGGCTTCCCTGCTGACGGCGTTGTCGAGCGCGAAGGGACCATCAACAATGCCACCGTCGAATGTGGCGTTGGCAACCTCGCGGGCTTCAACGGAGGATGCGATTGCCGGATTTGGACTTTCCACAGCTGAAAGCAGCGCTGCCTTTGGATTTTCGATGCCAATGGCGCGCGCCAGATTGAGTGCATTCTGGGTGATTGCGACCTTGCTTTTGACATCTGGCGCAATGTTCAGCGCCGCATCGGTGATGATGACGGGCCGGGGCCAGTTCGGGATATCCATAACAAAACAATGACTGGTTCGGCTGCGGGTGCGCAGGCCATTTTCCTTGCGGATAACCGCCGCGAGATAGGTGTCTGAGTGAATGTACCCCTTCATCATGGCGCTGGCCTTGCCACCGGCGACGATATCGACGCCCAGATGGGCGGCCTTTTCCTCGCTGTCGGCCTGCAGGATTTCCAGCCCGGTTATATCGAATCCAGCCTTTTTCGCTGTGTCTTCAATGCGCAATCGGTCGCCGATGAAAACCGGCTCGATCAGTCCTTCTGCCCGTGCATCCATCGCACCCTCGAGCGCGGTTGCCTCCTCCGGGCAGATCACCGCGGTCTTGAGGGCCGGCAGTGGGGCACACAGTTTCAGCAGTCTGGTGAAATGCGGACGGGTTTGAGATGTGATGTTGTGGGATGCGGGACTGGCCAAGACGGGCTCCGGAAGAAAGCGGTTTCCAGCCCGCTTAGCATGCAGCCCATTTCAGTTCAGCCTATTAATTCGGGTTGTCCAAGATGCTCTAGCCGGTCGCCTCACTTGCTGAGGTTTGGCGTCTTGCTCTGCTCACGCAATTTGCGTTCGTCGAGGGCGAACAATTTCCGGGAAAGCTTCACGTTGCGCTGCACGTTAAAGATCATGACCGAAGTGTCTTTGCCCTGATCATCGGTAATCGTCCACTGTCTCAATTCGAAACTGTTGGGGTCAAACATCAGCGTGATTGTTGAACTTCCGAAGACGCGCCGGTCGCCCAGCACCACTGTTGTGAGGTCCTTTTCCCTTTTGACCGACTTGATTGCCTTGTCCTTTGGATCAATGCGCTTGGCCAGAAGCAGTTGCAGCGGGGTCTTGGAAAGCGGATAAAAATCCCAGGTCTTCAGCCTTTTGTTGTTGATGCCGACCGTTTTGCCATTAGCGCGAACCGTAATCGGCGATGGCTTGTTGTAGTCGAACCGGATCTTACCCGGGCGCTGCAGATAGAACTTGCCGCCTGTTTGTTCGCCGTTGGGTCCGAACTGCACGAACTCGCCCGCCATCGTAGGTACGCTTGAAAAGTGATCACTGATCGAGGCAATCGCTTTTGCGTCTGCGCCAGAAACCCTTGAATTCGCCGGCGCTGCAACCAGGGTCGCGGCAAGCATGGCGAGGCCAATAGATTTGCAAAAACGGCTTTTCAGAAACATGACAATCGCTCTCAGTTTGGCTTCGGTTTTCTCAATAAGCGGCGATTGGGGCCGCTCTGTGATGTGTCATGGCGAACATGACTGTGTCTATCAGATAGTCTCGTCTTCGGCGGGGACAAGAATTTCCCGCTTTCCTGCGTGGTTTGCGGGGCTGATCAAACCCTCTTGTTCCATCCGTTCAATCAGCGACGCTGCGCGGTTGTAGCCAATTGAGAGGCGGCGCTGCACATAGGATGTGGAAGCCTTGCGGTCGCGCAGGACGATCGCAACGGCCTGATCGTAGGGGTCGTCGCTGTCGCCCATGCCACCGACCGCTCCGCTGCCGGCCGCGCCATCACCTACAGGATCGTCCTCGTCTTCCTCGGTGATCGATTCCAGGTATTGGGGCACGCCCTGGGTCTTCAGGTGATTGACCACGTCTTCGACTTCCTGGTCGTCGACAAAGGGTCCGTGTACACGGGTTATGCGACCGCCGCCGGCCATATAGAGCATGTCGCCCATGCCGAGCAGCTGCTCCGCTCCGCTTTCTCCCAGCATGACACGCGAATCGATTTTCGATGTCACCTGAAAAGATATGCGGGTTGGGAAGTTGGCTTTGATGGTGCCGGTAATGACATCGGTTGAGGGGCGCTGGGTCGCCATAATGACGTGAATGCCCGCGGCACGTGCCATTTGCGCCAGCCGTTGCACGGTGCCTTCGATGTCCTTGCCCGCAACCATCATCAAGTCTGCCATCTCGTCGATGATGACGACGATATATGGCATCGGCTCGAGGTCCATTTCCTCGGTTTCATAGATGGCTTCGCCGGTTTCCTTGTCAAAACCGGTTTGAACGGTGCGGCTGATCACTTCGCCCTTGGCGACGCTCTCTCTCACCTTGGTGTTGAAGCCGTCAATGTTGCGTACACCCACCTTCGACATTTTCTTGTAGCGCTCTTCCATCTCTCGCACGGACCATTTGAGCGCAACGACAGCTTTCTTGGGATCGACAACAACCGGCGTCAGCAGGTGGGGAATGCCGTCATAGATCGATAGTTCGAGCATTTTGGGATCGATCATGATCAGTTTGCACTGCTCCGGACTCAAGCGGTAAAGCAGTGATAGAATCATAGTGTTGATCGCCACTGATTTACCGGATCCGGTTGTACCGGCGACCAGCAGATGCGGCATTTTTGCCATGTCGACAATTACAGGCTCGCCACCGATCGTCTTGCCCAGACACATCGGCAGTTTGGCCTTGGTTTTCTTGAACTCGCCGGTCGACAATTGTTCACGCAGATAAACAGTTTCACGGCTCTTGTTGGGCAGTTCGATGCCGATTGCATTGCGACCAGGAACAACGGCCACGCGGGCTGCGATGGCGCTCATGGAACGGGCGATGTCTTCGGCCAGACCGATAACGCGAGAGGATTTTACGCCGGGCGCAGGCTCAAGCTCATAAAGCGTGACGACGGGTCCCGGGCGTACTTTGATGATGTTGCCTTTGACGCCAAAATCTTCAAGCACGCCTTCCAGCAGCCGTGCGTTCTCCTCCAGCGCCTCGTTTGAAAGTGAAGGATCCTCGATCGAGGCTGTTTGCTCGGAAAGCAGATCGAGTTTGGGCAAGACAAACTTGCCGCCCGGCGAACGGGCTTTTTTGACCACGCGTGGCGCTGCGCGAGGGGCGGGCGAGGCGGGTTGGGCTGCATCAGTGTGGGGAACCGGTTCATCGGGTTCATCGTAGTCGACGCGGCTGCGCTCATAAACGGATTCGTCTGCCCGTGCGGGGTCGTCCCAATCCATGTCCTCCCATTCCGTGTCGGCCATGTCCGCTTCGTCATAAGCAGATTCCGGTGATGGATTATCTGCCGGGGAACCAAACTGTGGTTCTGCCCGTTGATCGAAGCCAATGCCTGCGGCCGCGTCCATCATGGATATCTGCCGCAGTTTGGTCGCGCGGCGTGCCGCAAGACGGTTTCGGGTAAAGGCAGACAGGCTGTAACCCCAATGCATGAGCAGACCGACCGGCATGGCCAGAAGTCCGCCCCAGTCGCGGCCCTGCTCTACCTGCTCCGGTTCCTCGAATTCATCCTGTCCTTCGCGTGCCACAAGAGGAATATCATCCTCCTCGGGAGCGATTGATGCCGGGATTCCACGGTGCAGGTTGCATGTTTTGGCCAGCAGCCAAAGCCCCGGGATGGCAAACACAATCAGCAGGAAAGTGCCAAACACGCCCTGAGGGTAGGAGCCGGTGAAGGCCTTTGGAATGCTCAGGAACGCATCGCCCAGAACGCCTCCCAATCCAAGTTCAAGCGGCCAGCCAGCAGGCTTTGGAATGCATCCCAAAGCGGTTGCAAGAAATGCAATTGATGCAGCCCAAAGACCGAGCCGCTTCTTGAGATTGATGAGCGGACGACGCGTGAGTCTGAACAAACCCCAGATAAGTGGAGGCAGCAGCAATGCTGCACAAGCCAGACCAAAGAACTGCATGGCGAGGTCGGCAAAGCTTGCTCCCCAGAAGCCCAGCCAGTTCTCGGGCTCCGAACCATTGGCAAAGTTCACATTGGCATCGCTGACGGACCAGGTTGCCAGTGCAACAGCTGCAAGCGCCACCCCTGCGAGCTGAACAAATCCCGACAATCTGGACAACGGTCGCGCGATGGCCGCCGGAATGCGGGGCGCGCGTCGACGCCGGAAGCCGGGTGCCGCGTCTCCGCGCGAAACCGTGTCGATGGAAGACCCAAGGGTGATATCCGGTGCATGCATTGAAAATGCCCTGAAAACGCGTGGCGGGCGGACGCTAGACAGCACCGCCCAAATACATGGGATTCAACGTAGGGCAGCGATGGTTAAAGGCCTGTTAACCATGGTCGATCTGTTTGCATTGATGAAGCGGCTTCAGGGCCCGTTGTCACGGCAAAACCAGTGGATCTTGCCGTGACGCAGTTCAGCCGATGATTTCCCTTTCGGGGTTTGCCCCGACTTTGTGGAACGTCAGATCGGCGCCTCGGTGCTGGTCCTCATCGCTCATTCGCAGACCCGTCGTTGCTTTCAGCAGACCGTAAACCACGGCGCCCGCAGCGGTTGCGTAAATGACCCCGGCGAGGCTGCCAATGACTTGCGTTGTCAGACTTACGCCTCCCATTCCGCCAAGCGCCTCGGTACCGAAGATTCCGGCAGCAATGCCGCCCCAGAGCCCGCACAGCCCGTGCAACGGCCAGACGCCAAGCACATCGTCAATTTTGAGCTTTTGCTGACACCAGTCGAAACCGATGACGAAAATTGCGCCTGCCGCAGCGCCAACAGCCAGGGCACCAATGGGATGGAAAATGTCAGAGCCTGCGCAAACTGCAACAAGCCCTGCTAATGCGCCATTGTGCACGAATCCGGGGTCGTTGCGGCCGACAAACAGTGCCGCCACGATGCCACCGACCATGGCCATCAGTGAGTTGATAGCAACCAGACCGGTTACTCCCTCCAGCGACTGGGCCGACATGACGTTGAACCCGAACCAACCCACGCAGAGCATCCAGGAACCCATGGCCAGCCAGGGGATTGAAGAAGGCGGTATTCCCTGAATTTTGCCGTCTTTGCGATAACGGTTGTAGCGCGGGCCGAGAAGAAGGACGGCTGAGAACGCAATCCAGCCTCCGATGGCGTGAACAACAATGGAGCCGGCAAAGTCATGGAACGGCGCCCCGAAGCTCGCTTCAAGCCAGCTGTTGAACCCATAATTTCCGTTCCAGATCATGCCCTCGAAGAACGGATAGACAAGACCGACAATGGCAACCGTCGCCAGGCATTGCGGCACAAATTTCATGCGCTCGGCAATGCCACCCGAAATGATTGCAGGTATGGCCGCTGCGAATGTGGTCAGGAAGAAGAATTTCACCAGGGCGAAGCCCTGTGGGGCAAAAACCTCGCCGCCGGCCGCACCACTGAGGATTTTTGCGTTCACAAAAAAGGTCACACCATAGGCAACCGCATAGCCGACGAAGAAATAGACAATTGTGGATATCGCGAAATCCACCAGAATCTTGACCAGCGCGTTGACCTGGTTCTTGTGCTGAACAGTGCCCACTTCAAGAAAAGCGAAGCCACCATGCATAGCAAAGACGAGGATGGCCCCCATCAATACAAAAAATACGTCGGCACCCATGTCCGAACCCCCTTTGTTGTCGCGTCCGCAGCTTTTGCCCCCGCAGAGGGTCAAAAAGACGCCATGTGGATGTGAGCAATCAAGATTCGGGCCATCTGGGGAAGATGCTGATAATACATCTTATTTTTGCCGGATGCTGTTTTGACAGGTCGGTTTCTGCCTAATTTTGCGGCAATAACAACAACGGCCCGCCCGAATTTTCATCAGGCGGGCCGAAGGCTCGAAGGTGCGCCCCTCTCGGGGGTTATTCTTCGGGGGCGCTAGAGGATCAGCCCCGTCCGAAAGTGAATTCCGGATAGGCCTCCACACCGACCTCGCTGCGGTCAAGGCCGATCGCTTCCTCTTCCTCCGAAACCCGGATGCCCATGGTTGCCTTCAACACAGTCCAGACGATCGCGCTGGCAATGATTGTGAACACGGCATAAGAGGCGATGCCGATGATCTGAACGCCGTAGCTGGCGTCACTGTTGGTCAACGGCACGATCAAAGTGCCCCAGATGCCGGCCAGAAGGTGAACCGGGATTGCACCAACAACATCGTCGATTTTGAATTTGTCGAGCAATGGAACCGTAAAGACCACAATGGCACCGCCAACGGCGCCAATCAGGATGGCCAGTACAGGGGTTGGCGTAAGCGGCTCTGCGGTGATTGACACCAGGCCGGCCAGAGCACCGTTAAGCGCTATTGTGACATCCAGCTTGCCATACATGAACTGCATGAGCACGAGTGCCGCAACGACACCACCGCAAGCTGCCAGGTTGGTGTTGGCAAAGATGTTGGATACAGAGGTTGCATCGGCGGCTGAGCCGAGTGCCAGCTGCGACGCACCGTTGAAGCCGAACCAGCCGAGCCACAGGATGAACGTGCCGAGCGTTGCCAACGGAATGTTTGAGCCGACCATCGGAACGACCTTGCCGTCGACATATTTGCCCTTCCGTGCGCCCAGCAAAAGCGCGCCCACCAGAGCGGCCCAACCACCGACGGAGTGAACGAGCGTCGAGCCCGCGAAATCCTGGAAGCCCATGGTTTGCAACCAGCCGGCGCCCCATTTCCATGAGCCGGCAATCGGATAAATGAATCCGGTCAGGAAGACGACGAAAATCAGGAATGGCCACAATTTGACCCGCTCGGCCACGGTGCCGGACACGATTGAAGCTGCTGTTGCAACAAACACCATCTGGAAGAACCAGTCGGACGCTGTTGAATAGCCCGCAACGGCGCCGTCATCGCCGGTGGCGAATTTTCCGGCCTCATCCCAACCATAGGAGCCGAAGCTGCCGATAAAGCCGTTAGGGTCAACATTTGTATACATCAGGCTATAACCCACCGCCCAGTACATGATACCGGCGATTGAATAGAGGCCAATGTTCTTGAGGCATTGCATGGAAACGTTTTTGGAGCGGACGAGACCTGCCTCAAGCATTGCGAAACCTGCTGCCATGAACATGACAAGGAAACCGCCAATCAGGAAAAGCAGGGTGTTGAAGATATAGGCCGTTTCGGGAGATACGGCTGGTGCGGCATCTTGTGCACCGGCGGCGCTGGTGAGGGCGACAAGGCCCGCAATAGCCGCACTGATTTTGAGAAGTTGTTTCATGATATTATCCTGGATTTTCAAATGGATGGCGCGCTAGAGAGCTTCCACGCCGGATTCACCGGTGCGGATCCGCATGGCCTGCTCGAGGTCCATCACAAAAACCTTGCCGTCGCCGATCTGACCGGTTGACGCAGTGTCACGCAACGCGTCAACCACGCCGCTTGCCGCTCCATCGTCGACAGCGATTTCTAGCTTGAGTTTGGGCACAAAGTGCACAGCGTATTCGGCCCCGCGGTAGATCTCGCTTTGGCCCTTCTGTCTGCCGTAACCTTTGACTTCTGATACAGTGAGCCCCTGAACGCCAAGGGCGGACAGTGCATCACGAACCTCGTCAAGCTTGAACGGCTTGATGATCGCCATGATCAATTTCATATGTGTTTTCCGTCTTTTCGCAGACCGGAAACCCCTTCCGGCCTTTCGTAACCCCCAGCGGCGCGAACGCGACCGGTTGAGACGGAGTATTCAAGCGCTGTGCCAGTTACTCGAGAATCTTGTAATCCATTGTTTTGTATGGAATTTCTAAATGCCTGCCGAAAAGCGGAGAGAAATTCCAAGCAATTTTGCCCAATAAATGTACAGCAATCTTACTATGCTTCTTTTTTGGGCATTCCAGATTGGCTTCGGTACTGAGGGTCGCGTCTGCGGATGAGGCCTTCCTGAGTGCAGGAAGCGACCAATGTGCCATCTGCACTGTACAGCGAGCCCCTTGTAAAGCCGCGCCCGCCATTGGAATTGGGCGTATCCTGCGCAAACAGCAGCCATTCATTCATGTTGATCGGTCGGTGAAACCACATGGCATGGTCAAGGCTGGCAACCTGTAGATCGCGATCAAAAATCTTCTTGCCGTGCGGGTAAAGCGCGGTGTCAAGCAACGTCATGTCTGAGGCATAGGCAAGGACAGCGGCCTGAAGCGAGGGATCGCCCGGAATCGGGCCGGTTGCGCGCACCCAGACATATTGCTCCGGTGGCAGCTTCCTGTCGGAGACAAAGTGCTCAAAGGATGTGGCGAGCATCTCAATCGGCCGCTCCTTGCTCCAGTATGCTCTGACGTGATCCGGTGCCGTCCGCATGAATTCTTCTTTCGGGCCCTGTTCACCGGTCAATACATCCGGGCTCGGTTGGTCGGGCATTGGCATATGATAGTCGAGCCCCTGTTCTGTCGTTTGAAACGAAGCCGACATCGACCAGATGGCGTGGCCATGCTGAATTCCGATGACACGCCTGGTCGTGAAGGAACCGCCGTCACGAATGCGATCCACTTCGTAGATGATCGGGACTGAAGGATCGCCCGGCCGCAGGAAATATCCGTGCAGGGAATGGACCGAGCGGTCTTCGGGAACAGTCCGCTGGGCTGCAACCAGGGCCTGGCCGATGACCTGCCCGCCAAACACCCGCTGCCATCCGGTTTTCGGACTGCGGCCGCGATACAGGTTCTTCTCAAGGACCTCGAGATCGAGGATGTCGAGCAATTCCTCGACTGCGGTCTGTGTGCCGTTGCTGCCGGAATTGTTGGAACTGTCCTGCGTCATCTTTGCCATGAATTGCGAATTGAGCCTGTTGTTCTTGGGTTCTGACACGCCATATGTCAGACATAAAGTCGAATTTCATTGTCAAAGGCGGTTCTGATGGCCAGGGCAAAAGAAAGCAAATTGCTGGACTGTCTCATTGCCGGTGGAGGCTATGTGGGCCTGTCGGTTGCGGTTGCGGTGAAGGCGTCGGCGCCACACCTTGAGGTGGCCCTTGTTGATGCCGCACCCGCAGAAGCGCTTTCGAAGGACGAGCGGGCCTCCGCCATTGCAGCGGCTGCTGCGCGGATGCTGAACCAGCTCGGAATCTGGGAAAGCCTGGTCAAAGACGCCCAGCCGATCAACGAAATGATTGTCACCGACAGCCGCACGCAGGACCCTGTTCGCCCGGTGTTTTTGACATTTGGCGAAACAGGTTCTGCGGCCGGCGATGGGCCGCAGGACGAGCCTTTTGCCCATATGGTGCCTAACAAAGCGCTGGTGTCCGCCCTGCGCGACAAAGCCAGGGCGCTCGGCGTGGTGCTCCGCCATGGAGAAACGGTTTCAGGCTTCGATACCGGCGAGCAACAGACCAGCGTTTTTCTCGGTTCCGGGGATGTTTTGGAAACGCGGCTTTTGATTGCCGCCGATGGCGTCAATTCGGCGCTTCGGGAACAGGCGGGAATCAAGGTGGTGCGCTGGGCCTACGATCAGATGGGCATCGTTACAACGGTTTCCCATGAACGCCCCCATGAGGGCCGGGCAGAGGAGCACTTTCTGCCGGGTGGACCCTTCGCGACACTGCCATTGACCGGCAACCGCTCGTCGCTCGTCTGGACGGAACCCACAGCCAATGCAAAACGCCTCATGGCGGCGGATGACTTTACCTTTGAACTGGAGCTCGAGAGCCGTTTTGGCCACAAACTCGGCGATATCGAAGTCGCGGGACCGCGCAAGGCGTTCCCGCTCGGGCTGACACTGGCACGCGACTTCATCAAGCCGCGATTTGCGCTTGTGGGTGACGCCGCCCACGGCATCCATCCTATTGCCGGACAAGGTCTCAACCTGGGCTTCAAGGACGCCGCCGCGCTGGCTCAGACCATCGTCGAGGCCGACCGTCTCGGGCTGGATATCGGCTCGGAGGTTGTGCTTGAGCGCTACCAGAGATGGCGGCG
>CALIOE010000016.1 GCA_938044775.1 uncultured Rhizobiaceae group bacterium | reverse complement strand
ACGACTGGGTGTCGAAACAATTGATCTTTATTACGTGCATCGCCGCGACACCCGGTTCGAGATCGAAGAGGTGACAGAAACCCTGGCCGGGTTTGTGAAAGAGGGAAAGATCAAGGCGATCGGGTTTTCTGAAATTGCGCCTTCTTCGTTGCGTCGGGCACATGCCGTGCATCCGGTAGCAGCAGTTCAGTCAGAATACTCGCTGTCCACACGTTCACCGGAAATGGGGCTTGTTCAGACCTGTGCTGAGCTTGGAGTTTCTCTGGTGGCGTTTTCACCTGTTGGACGGGCGTTGCTGACAGACAGGCCGCATATGGCTGATGCAGTTCGGGAGATGGCCTGGATGAAGGGTAATCCGCGGTTCAACGAGCCCAACATCACTCACAATCTGAACTATAATGCCCGGTTCCGGGCTCTTGCTGCGGACATGGGCGTGCCTGCCGC
This sequence comes from uncultured Rhizobiaceae group bacterium, assembly GCA_938044775.1. GTDB lineage: Bacteria > Pseudomonadota > Alphaproteobacteria > Rhizobiales > Rhizobiaceae > Pseudahrensia. The sequence goes on along the minus strand of CALIOE010000016.1, from coordinate 5,351 downwards.
AACTTTGGCTATCGCCTGGCTTATCCATCAGGGTGATCACATTTTGCCGATACCGGGAACCAGGCAAGTCGATCACCTGCGGGAAGTCGCCGCCGGAGCCGGTCTGGATTTGTCAAAAGAAGACCTCGTCCGGATCGAAAAGGTTCTGCCAATCGGATGGGCCCATGGCGACCGCTATTCGGTCGCCCAATGGGCTGGCCCGGAACGCTATTGTTAGCCCGCCAGAGATTCTTCAAGCCGGTTCAGCGTACGCATAGCATCAAGTACCTCATGCACGGATCCGTTGGGTTCGCGGCCGTCTCGAACAGCGCTGATGAATTCGCGGTCGATCAGTTCGATCCCGTTGCTGGAAACAGCAATGTCACTAAGATCGATTGGTTCTTCACGCCCGTCAAAGAGATCGTCGTAACGGGCAATGTAGGTGCCGTTGTCGCAGATATAACGGAAGAACGTGCCAAACGGGCCATCATTGTTGAAGGACAACGAGAGCGTGCAGATCGCACCTGAAGGCGTTTTCATACCGATGGACATATCCATGGCAATGCCCAGTTCCGGATGGTGTGGTCCTTCAAGGGCAAAGCAATGCGAGACCACTTCGCCGGTTTGATACTGGAAGAGGTCCACCGTGTGGCATGCGTGATGCCAAAGCAGGTGGTCGGTCCAGCTGCGTGGTTCGCCTTTGGCGTTCATATTGGAGCGGCGGAAAAAGTATGTCTGCACATCCATTTGCTGAACGTTCAGTTCGCCGGCATCAATCCTGTTTTTGATCCACTGATGGGATGGATTGAAACGGCGAACTTGTCCGGCCATGGCCAGAACACCCGTCTCTTTTTGTACACGGCAGATTTCTTGACTGTCGGCCAATGAATCCGCCATCGGGATTTCAATCAACACAGGCTTACCGACTTTCATGCAGGCGATGGCCTGCTCAGCATGAAGTTGGGTGGGAGTTGCCAATATCACTGCATCAACATCATCACGGGCGATACACTCTTCCAGCGACGTCGAGGCATGGCCGATGCCACGCTCTTGAGCGACTGCGTCAATCTTGGTCTGTGTCGGGCCCATGACGGAGGTGACGGTTGCACCGTCAATCGCATCGAGTGCTTCCAGGTGTTTGGTTCCGAAAGCGCCATAAGCGCCTGCCACGCAAATCTTCATTTAAACGTCCCTAACTCGTAGTGTTTTCTAAGATGATATGCCCCACAGCGGTGTTGGATGCAGGCACATGGTAATGACGGTGCACCTCTGTGACATCTTCATCGAGCGCTCCTCGCATGATGTGCCACATGACCATTTCGACTCCTTCCGAGCCGGCTTCACGCAAATATTCCACATGGGGCATTTGCGACAGACCCACCGGATCCGAAGTCAGGCGATCCAGAAAGGCGATATCCCATTCCTTGTTGATCAGCCCGGCTCGTTTGTATTGCAACTGGTGGCTCATGCCACCGGTACCGAAGATGACGACATTCAAGTCCTCATCGTAACTTTCGATTGCGCGGCGTATGGCCTTGCCGAGATTGTAGCAGCGGTTTCCGGTCGGCGCGGGATATTGCACAACGTTGACGGCAAGCGGAATGACCTGGGCGGGCCATTCGTCTTCGATGCCGTGCTGACCATACATGACCGACAAGGGCACCGTGAGGCCGTGATCAACCTCCATCTCGTTCATGATGGTAAGGTCGAACTCGTCCAGTATCAGCGATTGCGCGACGTGGCTGGCCATCTTCTGGTGGTTCTTTACCACCGGAACCGGCCGCGGCCCCCAACCTTCATCGGCTGGTTTGAATTCTGCAGCGCATCCCAAAGCAAATGTTGGAATGCAGGACGCGTCAAAGGCCGTGCAATGGTCGTTGTAAACCAAAAACACCACATCCGGGTTGGCCTTCTTCATCCATTCGCGAGACTTTTCAAAGCCCGCAAAACATGGTTTCCAATAGTCATCTTCGGTGTGCCCGGTGTCCATTGCCACACCGATCGCCGGGACGTGGGAGCAGCCTACACCTGCTGTAATTCGGGCCATCAGTTTTGTTCCTTTTCATCCCATTCATCCAGGTAGCGCGCGCCTTCCGGTGAACGCCCACCTTCAACCATCATTTTTCGATAGGCTTCGTTGCCCATACCCGTCATCAACCCTGCGAGTTGCTGAAAATTAATGCCGTCATTGGCGGCAAGCTTGCTGGTGTAATAAATATTACCGCCTATTTCGAGCAGCCGGTTCCAATCGCGGTCCAGGACTGTTTGGCGCTGTTCGGCTGTCATCGGGTACTTATCGAGATAGGCTTCTTCATTTGCATTGAATACATCGCGGTTTTTCTGAAGTCGCAACGAGATGCAGAATTGGTTGAGATGATAGCCTTCGCGGCCGCGGTCAGCATCGAAGACGATCGTGCCGGGGATGTCATCGTAGTCTTTTTTCATGCCCATTTGCGCTGCCTTTCTTGTTCCATTCAGTGTTTCTTCGTGGCTTGAGCTGCGAGCATTGCATCCGTCAACGCAGCGATGTTGCCAGCCCCCAGAGATTTCGCATCAAGGCCAAGAGCGCCAGCCTCGCGTTGGCGCACAATCGTGGCTTCAGTTACATGTGGTGCTATCTTCAGATCACGTAGCGTCTTTGCCACCTCTTCCATTTCAGCCGCCCGTCGGGTGCCGTGGGTCATCGCCCGTTCAATCATGTAGGGAGCCCGACTGTGCCAGTCGAAATCGGTAAAGCTTGAAGTAAGCGACGCGAGCACATCTGTTTCAATGCCGGCTTTACGGGCCGCCAGAAAGCACTCCAGTGTCAGTGCTTCCAGTCCCTTTATCATAACTGATCGAACCATTTTGCGCACCGAAGCCGCGCCCACTTCCCCGCCTGCAATCCTTGAACTCATCCCCAATGCTTCCATGTGTTGCAGTGCGGCCTCTGCGTCTGGCCCAGCCAGCAGGCAGGGCGCCTTGTGCAATTTTGGATGTACCGGTGTCATGACAGCAACGTCGACATAACGACCGCCTGCTGACTCAATGAGTGTTGCCGCGCGCCGTTTGGTTTCCGGAGAGCAACTGTTGCAGTCGAGATAAAGAGCGTTTTTCAGGTTAGTTCGGGCAGCTGCCGCAGCCGCGACCTCGGCCTGGTCAGCGGTAACAAGCGAGAAAACCAGATCAACATCCTCGCACGCATCAACCGTTGTATCTTCCCCGGCAATTGCGAAGTTTGCGAAGTCGTCCCGTTTGGACTTTGCATCGGAACCGTTGGTTTTTTTGTCAAAGGCTTTGATCGAAAGCGCATTATTGTCCCGCCGAAATCCCTGAGTGAAAGCCTGAGCCGCTTCTCCAAATCCAATAAATGCAATGTTGGGTTCAGTTAGAGCCAAAGACGTTCCTCCTCAATTGTCAAAGAACTGGTAGCATTCAATGCGGGCAAAGAACTAATTCAAATGCATGGGTGACTATTGGAAAAAGCTATGTTGCGACCAATGCCCCATGCGATATCAGGATGGATCGGGACTGAACCGATGCAAATATTCAATGAACAGAGACTGGGTTTCGGTTGGCCGCCAGTTCTTGCGATAGGTAAGGCCAATTTCCCTCAAGTGGCCTTTCAATGAAATGTCGAGAGCCGTGATGGTGCCCAGCCTTTCATCAACCGCGATTTGATGGCGCGACACGATGGAGATGTAATTGCCTTGGGACAAAATGCCCCGCAAGGTCACCATCGAAGACGAAACCACGCGCACCGGCGTCCTGTCTCGTTCATGAATGCGCAATGTGTTGAACAGGTATTGCCCTGCAGGTGTTTCCTTTGGCGGTGCTATCCACGGATAGACCAGTGTGTCTTCCAGACTCAGCTCGCGTCGTTTGGCAAGTGGATGATTGGGATGGGCTACAATGGCCAAAGCATCGCAGAACAGAAGTTTCTGCTCCACATCTTCAGCGGGAAGAGGAGACCGCAGGGCTCCGATCAGGCAGTCAAGATCACCTTCGCGCAGAGACCGCAACAACTCTGCATAGCGTCCATCGACCACCCGCACCTGAACACCTTCTGTCTCGCTGACCATCGCGTGAACCGCCCTGGGTACGATTGTTGTACGAGCGAGCGGCAAGCTGCCCAGAACAAAAGTTCCCTTGTCCTTGCCCAATGCCTTGCTGATTTCTTCAATGCCCTGCCGCACTTCTGAATGAGCCAGTTTTGCGCCAAGCACCAGCGCCTCGGCGGCCGGCGTGAGCCGTATTCCTGACGGACGTGCTATGAAGAGCGGAACGCCCGCAATCGCTTCAAGACTGCGTGCAGCTCTGTGCAAAGTGGGCTGTGAGAGGCCAAGATGGCGGGCAGCAACTGTGAAGCTTCCATGATTGGCAATCGCGATCAGATTGCGCAATTGGGCAGCTGTTACCGAGCGATCAAAGTCCGGATATCGACTGGTTTTGCTGTCGGCCCGCAATGCTGCGCGCGCGCCGTCCCGAAGATGCCTCAGAGCTGCGGATGCACGTGGTTCAAATGCCCCGCCACTCTCAGTGAGTGAGAGCCTTTCGCGACCCCTGATCAGCAGGGCTGTCCCAAGATTGGCCTCCAGTCCGGTGATTGCCTGGGTGGCGGCAGGTTGGGACAAATGACAGCGTTTGGCCGCAGCAGACACCGAGCCGGTACGAGCCGCTTCGATAAAGACCCGCATATGCCGTATGTTGGGAAAGCCGGAATGCATATGCGCATCTATAGCATCAACTTATAGGAGTGATCCAATTCGAAATAGGTAGTTTCATGTGTCTTGCACTAGTGTTCTACCATAAAGGTCGGTGGCCTGTTCCGATCCAAGCATGTGAGAACAACGCAATATGTCAGACAAAAAAACCGCGCTGGTGATCAGTGCGCATTCTGCAGATTTCGTGTGGCGCGCCGGCGGAGCGATCGCGTTGCATCAGTCAAAAGGTTACGAAGTGACCGTGGTTTGCTTATCCTATGGAGAGCGCGGTGAAAGTGCCAAACTGTGGAAGCAGGACGGTATGACTCTGGAGAAGGTCAAAAGTGCACGTCAGACTGAGGCCGAAAATGCCGCTGCTGCACTTGGCGTCAACGACATTCGCTTTTTTGATGTCGGCGATTACCCTTTGGATCTGGGCAGGGAGACCCAGGATCGCATGGTCGATGTGATCCGGGAAATTCAACCCAAATTCATGATGTCGCATTCAAAGTGGGACCCCTACAACACCGATCACATGAATACGACGCAGTTTGCATTGGACTGTCGGATGATCGCACAGGCCTGGGGCCATAATCCGGGGCAGAAAGTTTTGGGCGCACCTCAACTCTATCTCTTCGAGCCGCATCAGACCGAGCAGATGGATTGGAAGCCCGGTGTGTTTCTCGACAT
>CALIOE010000015.1 GCA_938044775.1 uncultured Rhizobiaceae group bacterium | reverse complement strand
TCGGCCCCCCTCGTGTTCGGACCCACTGAGCAAAATGCTTGAAGTGAGTCCGCCGGCGACTCCATTCAGCGGTCAAAGGTCGGGTATTCGCGCCTCATATAGTCGAGCCCGTCGAGCACAATTTCTGCCAAAACGTCGAGATCAATGTCTGACAATTTATTGATATAGAGGCAGCTCTTACCGGTCTTGTGCTTTCCAAGCCGTGCCAGTGGGTCCGCTAAGTCCCGGTAACCGGGCATGATATAAGCAGTGAGCGCGGTCTTGCGGGGGCTGAAACCGGTGAGAAACCATTCGCCCTTGCGACCGCTCTTATATGAGTAGCGGTAGCGGCCGTAGCCGATGATCGATCCGCCCCACATCTGTGGTTCAAGCTGTGTGACCCGGTTGAAAAGTTCCAGCAGAACCAGTCCCTCTCTCTGCCGCCGTTCCGGCTCGACGGTGAGCAGATATTCGCGCGGCGCGATCGAAGTGGGCTTTGTTTTGTTTTCCGCTTTTGACATAACTCCTTGAGAATAAGCGTTGCATCTCACAAATCAAACGATCCTGGCTGGAGAACTTCAATGGCCCTGAAACGCCTCGCCCTGGAACTCGGCATGGGCACCGATATTCGCGGTGGCGATTACACCAAGGCTGCAATTCGGGCACTTCGGGCCGCGCTCTGGCAAAATGTGCTTTCGGTCGCAAAGGCATTCGATGTGCCGAACGACGCTATGGTAGTCGAGATCATCATCGGTGTTGCCAGACCGGACCTGGTCGACAGGAAAGCCGTCGCTGCCATTCTTCCCTACGGACGGGCTACGGTCATTGTTGAAGAAGGCGGCATGGATACCCCGTACGACGACAGTCCTGATTTCACGATCATGGCAAACGCTGCCGTCGTCGTTTACCTCGATCTGCCCGACAATCGGGTTTATGGAGAAGCGGCATGAGCAAAAAGGGCAAGCCGCTCCGGCGCATTATTCTGGAAATGGGCACCGGAAATGACCTTTATGGCGAAGACTACACCAAGGCTGCTAAGCGAGCAGTCCAGGATGCAATTCACCACTCGTCCCTGACACTTTTCCGCAGCCTGAATATTGATCCGGAGACCATGCAGATTGAACTCAATCTGGCAGCACAGAAACCGGAAAACATCGATCTTAATGCGGTGGCAGCGACCCTGCCCTACGGACAGGTTTCACCCAAAGCCAGTTTCGGCGGCCTGAACGTGTTCGACGAGGTTACAGGCCGGACCAGCGTCATCGTCAACGCCGGCATTATTGTACGCGTTCCGCTTTAGCACTCGTCAGGCAGCGCAACAAACCTGCCCACGGCTCCCTCAAAATACTCTTGCAACCATGCCCCGGCCATTGTGTGCGGCACGGCAGAGTGAATTGCTGACTACGGGAGCAAATTCATCAGGAGTGCGAAAGTTCACATACCCAAAGACGATTCCGTCCTACCTTGGCTTTACTGAAACACAACCAAAGACGTTCCAACCAGAGAGAGGAAACGTTATGGCCCAAACTCAAAATCACCAATTCGATCCTGGTTTTGAACCATTGGACAACACATTCCGGATCATAGCAGATGACGATCCGCGGCTCGTCTGCCTGACAGACGGTTTTGATAATGATGAGTCCTATATCGCCAAGATTCAGGGGATCGAGGACGATCCATGGATGGACATCACCGCGCAATATCACGCAGGTGGGCTCCACGAATTCGCCGACAAATGCAACGTCTGCGACGGCGCCGGTTGTTACAATGCGCGTGGCAAACACGGTTCCCAGACACTGATCTGCGACCGCTGCGATGGAACAGGCACTGTTTGAGTTCAAACGGCGCACCAAGCGCACTGTGCTGCATCGCAACAACCGATCGACAACAACAACCAAGAGGCCGGCCTTAATGCCAGTAACCAAGTCAATCATCAAAGACACGGTGTGAAAGAATACCTTCTCCACATGGTGTCACAACCCAAGTGGAGAAAGTCATGTTTAAATTTTCAAATGTCAGCGCCGCACGGGCTGCGGCATCGGCCCTGATTGCAGCGGCTGTAATCGCCCCCTTCTCAATGACCAGCAGTGTGCAAGCCGAAGTCGTGTCATCGAAAGTGCCTTGTGCCCATCACGACAAGATCCGGCAATTTCTGGTTCAGAAATACTCCGAGAAACGCCAGGCCCTCGGTTTGATCAACAGAACACGGGTGATGGAGATTTACGTCTCCGCCAAGGGCAGTTGGACAGTTGTGGTCACCCAGAACACCGGCAAGTCATGCATTATGGCCACCGGTAAAAACTGGGAAAGCATTCAAGTCGCTGCGGACAAGGGGGTTTAGCGCCCTTCGTAAATTACGATGACGGTCTCAGCGGCGCACGCTTATGATGCGACTCTTGGATCGCCACCCGCAATGAACACGATTGCGGGTGTTTCCGCCGCAAACCTTGACTTTGTTTCCCTTGACCGCAGTCGCGATGGCAACGTGCCGCCCGGAGCGCGCATGCCTGCTGCGAAAGACAATGACATCGCCTCGCTTGATGTTGCGTTTGCGCACCTTTTTGCCCCAGCTTTGCCAGGCTCGCGCACTGGCAAAGGAAGCAACAGGACTTTTCCCGGCTTTGCTGATCGCATAGCGCACGGCGTGGCCACACCAGGGAACGCGGCGCGTATTTACGCCCATGATCCGGTTGATCCTGCGCGTGCCTTCCTTCATGCCCTCAAGACGCTCTAAAGCCCTGGCTGCCCGAGGACTTGCTTCTGCATCTGTTTTGGAAAACACGGAAAATGCGACAATGGATGCGAACGCGGCGATGGCCGCGAAAACTGCAGATTTCATGATTGGGAAAACTCCGGTAAACTCTAACTTGGCGCCGAAAACTCGGCGTCCCCCCGGACAAGGGACCATGTGGCCCAGTTCCCCCACGTAAACTAGGCACCCCGCAACAATACGGTCAACACGGTTAACAAGTCTTAACCGCAAGGTGTGTTCAATCAGCCACTGGTCCAAAATCGACTTGCCAGTCCCTGTTGAGCGTGTATTTGTCCTGGTGGGACGTGGTGCTGGGGGGTCACACTTGCAATCGGGTTTCTTTGATGCCGCCTGGCTGGTCCATCTGGCCAGCCTGCTCTACGTCATCGCCTTCCTCGTTCGCGAACAGCTGAGTTTGCGCATGCTGGTTCTGTTCGCGACCGGGTTGTATATCGCCTACTACTATTTTGTCCCCGAGCGGCCATTGTGGGATGCCATCGCCTGGAGCCTGGTTCTGGGCGCTGCGAACCTGATGGTTATGGTTTCTTTGCTGCTTCAGCGAACAACTTACGGTCTGTCGCAGCGGGAACAGGCATTGTTCAAACACTTCCACACAATGAATCCCGGTGAGTTTCGCAAGCTGCTGAAAATCGCACAATGGAAGACGGCCGGGCAAGCCGAGATCCTCACTCTGGAAAACCAACCGTGCGAGCGGCTGTATTACATCGTGGAGGGTGCCGCTGAAGTCAAAAAAGGCGGCAAGGTTTTGCAGGTCAGAGTTGGTACATTCATTGGCGAAGTTGCGTATTTTCTGAAACGCGATGCCAGCGCAACCGTTACTCTGAGAGCCGGTGGAGAATATGTTTGCTGGACACACGGTGATCTGACAAACCTGGAGCGGAAAAACCCGGCCATCCGAGTTGCCCTGCACCAGTTGCTGAGCTCTGACATGGCCGCAAAAGTTGCAGCGAGCTAGACCTGACGGTGCTGATGTTCCTGGATTATGCGGTACAGGTGGAGTGCCATAACCGCGACGTTCAGCATCAGGACCGGCATGACTCCGGCTAAATATCCGTAGGCTATGAAACAGATATTTCCAGCCATGTTGCACATGCGCATATGGGCCTTCGACTTCATTGAGGCCATAAGCAACAGAAACGCTCCTGCCAGATAGCCCAAAAGATCAACAGCAGGCATGTTTCCCTCCTTGCCGTGAGCCCCAAAGCGCAATGTACGGCGCCTCAATCGCCTGGGCTGTGACGTTCCGCACCCAACGGGTTCGATGAGACATAGGAAGGGAATTGGTAACCATGGCGCTTAATAGCCACTTCAGCATATTGCGCTAAGGTGCTGCGGTGTGGCATTTTTTCGGCCCGCAGACTTGTTCATTGAGGGATATGTCATGAAGAAGAATTATCTGGTTCCGATCTCGCTCAAAGATCGCCTCGTCTACCTGTTTATCGGGAGCATCCTGCTCACCTTGGGCGCCAGCGCTGCGTGGATGTGCTACAATTGGGCTGTGATTGCCCCCATCGCCGAGCATCAGTGGGCCTGGATCGCGGGCAGCGGCGGCCTGGCATTCTTCATGCTGCGGGGAGCCTGGTTCGGCTTTTTTCCTCCACGCAAAGAGATCAAAACTGACCTGCTGGGTTCTTCGGCGGTCATTCAAGGCTGACCAGGCCGATCAGTCAAAGGCGTCGAGCCGCGTGTTAAACGAGCCTGCTCTGTTCCATTGCAGCCGAGATAAAGCTTGAAAACAGCGGGTGCGGCTCGAAAGGCCGACTCTTGAGTTCGGGGTGATATTGCACCCCGATAAACCAGGGATGAACATCGCGGGGATACTCGATCGTCTCCGGCAGCAATCCATCGGGACTCATACCTGAAAAAACCAATCCCGCCTCCTCAAGCTGCTCTTTATAGGCGATGTTCACCTCGTAGCGATGACGATGACGTTCCGATACTTCGGTTTTGCCGTAGATATCTGCAATCAGGGATCCCTTAACCAGTGGATGAGGGTAGGCACCGAGTCGCATGGTTCCCCCAAGGTCACCCGAGGCTTCGCGCTGTTCGAGCTGATTGCCTTTCAGCCACTCAGTCATAAGACCGACGACAGGTTGATCCGTTTCACCGAATTCAGAGGAGGAAGCGCCATCAATGCCGGCCAGGTTGCGCGCTGCATCCAACACCGCCATTTGCATACCAAAGCAAATGCCGAAATACGGAATCTTCTGTTCGCGTGCGAAGGTCGCGGCGCGAATTTTGCCAGCGCTTCCGCGCTCGCCAAATCCACCGGGCACCAAAATACCATCAACATTAGACAGATGCTGGGCCGGGTCTTCGCTCTCAAAGACTTCGCTCTCGACCCACTCCAGATTGACCTTGACACCATTGGCGATACCACCGTGCACAAGAGCCTCAATAAGGCTTTTATAGGCGTCCTTCAGCACCGTGTATTTGCCGACAATGGCGATTGTAACCTCGCCTTCGGGATTGTGCACCTTTTGGGATATCTCTTCCCAGACACCCATCTGTGGCTTCGGTGCGGGGTCAATGCCAAAGGCATCAAGAACCTGCTGGTCAAGCCCCTCGCGATGATAGGCCATGGGAACATCGTAGATCGATCTGGCGTCCAGCGCCTGTACCACCGCCTCTGACCGGACATTGCAAAACAAGGCCAGCTTACGCCGCTCCTCCGCTGGAATTTCCCGATCTGCGCGAACCAACAGCACATCGGGCTGAATGCCGATCGAGCGCAGCTCCTTCACCGAATGCTGCGTTGGCTTAGTCTTCAACTCTCCCGCAGCTGCAATCCACGGCATATAGGACAAGTGCATATAAATGCATGAATTACGCGGCAGATCGTTACCGAGCTGGCGGATTGATTCAAAGAATGGAAGTCCTTCAATGTCACCAACAGTACCGCCGATCTCAACCAGGACAAAGTCGTAACCTTCGTTTCCCTCACGTACGAAACCCTTGATTTCGTTCGTGACGTGCGGGATGACCTGGACCGTCGCGCCAAGATAGTCTCCCCGCCGTTCCTTGGTGATGATGTCCTGGTAGATTCGACCGGTGGTGATGTTGTCCGACTGATTGGCCGGACGACCGGTAAAACGCTCATAGTGACCGAGATCCAGATCCGTTTCCGCGCCATCGTCGGTGACGAAACACTCGCCGTGCTGATAAGGTGACATCGTACCGGGGTCAACGTTCAGATAGGGATCGAGCTTACGAAGCCGGACTTTGTAGCCACGCGCCTGAAGAAGTGCACCTAGGGCAGCTGAAGCAAGCCCTTTACCCAAGGAGGAAACCACGCCGCCGGTGATGAAAACATATCGCGCCATGGGAGTAGACCCTTAGCCCAAGTCATGCGTTTGCCAAACATTATTTTTCGCAACGCACGGGTTTTGCACATGGCTTTGCCGAATTGCATCACGGCGCGTCACAGCTGCCGAAACAGCCGCGCCGGAGACATTGTCGGGCGTTATTCAGTAGCAGGCACGCCGGTCGCCGGCGCCGCTTGATTGCCCTCATTTTCAAGATCCTCGAGCAAGGTGCCTGCCGCCGGCGCTGTGCCGGCTTCACCTGTTCCGGATGGAACACCGGATGGTTGAGTACCTTCTACACGCTCCAGAATTCCTTCTGTGCGGTTGTTCTGCTGCGCAAGCATGCCCAGCGCGATTGATGTTGCGAAAAAACCCGCCGCGATAATGGTCGTCGTCTTGGTCAGCGCATTTGCCGCTCCGCGTGCCGACATAAAGCCGCCGCCGCCACCGCCGCCCATGCCAAGAGCGCCGCCCTCAGACCGCTGCAGCAGAACCAGCACAATCAGTGCCAGAACAAGCATAATGTGAATGACGATAAGTACGGTATCCATGAAATTCTATCCGGTGATCTCGGGCTCCATGAGCCTCGAACTTGGGGGCGTTGTTACATCAACGTTGTGGCATTTCCAAGGGCCCTTTCAGACCCTCGCATAAGCACCGCATATGGCGAGAAAGTCCTCCGCTTTCAAGCTTGCGCCGCCAACCAGGGCTCCATCGACATTCTCGATCATCAAAAGCTCACCTGCGTTGCTCGGTTTTACCGAACCGCCGTAGAGAATTCGCATCCTTTCGCCATGCCCGCCGAACCGCTCTGCGAGAATCTCGCGAAGCAGGCGGTGAATGTCACGAATGTCGTCCGGGCTTGGTGTTTTGCCGGTTCCGATGGCCCACACAGGTTCGTATGCAATAACAGTGTCGGTCTCAGTCGCTCCCTCCGGCACCGACGAAGCCAACTGTCGCCGAATGATTTCTTCGGCCTGTCCGGCATCGTATTGTTCTTCGGTTTCGCCGATGCAGATGATCGCAGTCAGACCGGCCCGCCAGCACGCCTGTGCTTTACCAGCAACATGGAAATCGCTCTCACTATGGTCGATACGGCGTTCAGAATGGCCGACAATACAATAGTCGGCCATGCAGTCCCGGATCATCTCGGCCGAGATGTCTCCTGTATGCGGGCCGGAGATCGCATTGTGGCAGTTCTGGGCGCCAACGCTCAATGGAGTGTCTTCGGAAAGCGTGGTGGCGACGTACAACAGGGTCGCCGGAGGGCACACCACAATATCGACCTTTTCAGAAAGCGGACCAGATGCTCCCTGTGCCATCAGGGCCAGCTGATCAAGGCTGTCGCGTTGGCCATTCATCTTCCAATTCCCAGCCACGAGCGGCTTAATGTCGGGGGTCACAGCGTAACTTTCAGCTTTTCACCAATTTGTCAGAGCGATAAGCGCGTTATGACGCAAAATCAATGTTTTCCGACCGCTCCGCACCTTGCTGCTTGCTGGCTCGCGCAATATGTTGCGCAACAATAACCAGGTGGGCGGGTCGTCGCTGACACCAATTACAAAGGGAATTTCCATCGTGCTTGGAGCATTGCGTTCTTTTGTCGGAGGCTGGATCGCAAAGGTCTTGCTGGTCCTGTTAGTTTTGAGCTTCGCTGTCTGGGGAATCTCAGGCAGCATTTTGGGGGGTGGCTACACCAACAGCGTCGCCAGTGTCGGCGAAACAAAGGTCTCCGTTCGAGACTTTTTGGGCAACTATCAGGCCAACCTCAATAGAACTCAGCAACAGTTGCAACAACGACTTACGACTGAGCAGGCACGGTTGTTCGGCGTAGAGCGTGCGGCGTTGAATCAATCGGTTGCTTTTGCCACGATGGATGAGTTCTCGCGAGAGTTGAACATTGGTCTGTCAGACGACAAGCTTGCGCAACTCATCGGGCAAAACACGGTATTCCACGATTCCACTGGAGCTTTCAGCCAGGAGCGTTTTCGGCAGGCTGTCTATCAGGCCCAAATGCGCGAAAGCGATTTTATCGATAACCAGAACCGCGCCGCCATTCGCAGCCAGATTGCTCAGGCCGTTGCCGCTGGAAACCTGCTCCCTGACGTCTACAAAAACGCCCTTAGCAGCTACGCATCAGAAGAACGCAAGTTCAGCTACATTGTGATCACACCGGAGATTGCGGGAGAACCGCAGGACGCAACGGATCAGCAATTGAAGGAATTTTTCGAAGCCAATAAGGCCAGGTACAAGGCGCCGGAATACCGCAAACTCAGTATTCTTTCTTTGGAGCCAAAGGACATCGCAAATGGCAGCGCGTTGGACGATGAGACCCTCAAAGCAGACTATGAAGCCAAAAAGGCATCCTACGAAGAGCCGGAAAAGCGTCGCGTTCAGCAAATCGTCTTCTCATCGAGAGAAAAAGCCGACGCCGCCGCCAAAGATCTTTCCGAGGGAGCCTTTTTTGAAAGCGTATTGCGCGACAACAACATCAAGCTAAGTGACGCAGACCTTGGTCTGGTCATCAAAAGTGGCTTACCCGATGCCTTGCAGGATGCCGCATTCGCATTAGAACTCGATGAAACAAGCCAGGTCGTCGACGGCCCGTTTGGAGCGACAATTCTGCGCGTCACCGAAATCGAAGAGGCCAAAATCACGCCGTTCGAAGACGTGAAAGAAGACATCCGCAATGATATTGCCCTTCGGACAGCTGCCGATCAGATTATCAATATCCAGGAAACAATTGAAGACGCACGCGCCGGCAATCTCGGCCTGGAAGAGGTTGCAAGCCAGGTCAACCTCAAGACCCGTACAATAGAGGCTGTGGATGCAACTGCACGTGACGAGCAGGGAAACATCATCGCGGATATTCCAGAATCGTCACAGCTTCTGCGGCAGGCATTTGAAACGGAGGTCGGTGGACAATCATCGCCGCTGGATATCGGCTCGACCGGCTTTGTCTGGTATGACGTATTAGAGATAAAACCAAGCCGCGACCGGACATTTGATGAAGTGAAAGAGCGCGTGGTCCAGGACCGTCTGGCCGAGGAACGCGGTAAGGCTGTTTCGAAGAAGGCCGGGCTTGTCGTATCACGTCTGAAAAAGGGTGAATCGATCGCAAAGGTTGCCGAGGAACTGGAAACCGAATTGAAGACCACCGGGTTTCTCAAACGCAGCGGGCAAGAAGAGGCGTTTCCTCCAACCGCCACTCAGGCCGGATTCGGCGGCGACAAAAAACTGGTCGTTTCGACACCTGCCATCACTCCAGGATCGGAAATCGTTCTTACGGTCAATGAAACGAAGCGTCCGGAAGCCGAGATTTCAAATCTGCCGCAGAATCAGGCTGACAGCGTTAATGGAGAGCTGGCCGACGATTTGATTACCCAACTGATCAGCAACTTGCAAAATTCCTACCCGGTCACGTACAACCAGCCCCTGATCCAGCAAGCCCTTACCCGGCAGCATCAATAGACAGGTAGCAAGATCGAAAATGAACGACTTTAAGTCGCTGATCGGCCACGTTGCCACCGGTGAACCGCTGACGCGGGAACAGGCTGCGCAGGCCTTTGACATCATGATGTCTGGCGATGCCACACCGAGCCAGATTGCCGGTTTTTTGATGGCTTTGCGGGTACGCGGAGAAACCGTCCCGGAGATTGCCGGTGCTGTTTCCGTGATGCGACAGAAAATGACACCCGTAAAAGCCCCGGACCACGCAATTGATATTGTCGGGACCGGTGGAGATCAGTCCGGCTCGTACAACGTTTCCACTTGCGCAGCGTTGGTTGCTGCTGCCGCCGGCGCCACTGTTGCCAAACACGGTAACAGAGCATTGAGTTCGAAGTCTGGGGCGGCTGACACATTGGAAGCGCTAGGTGTCAATCTGGCAACCGAGCCGGAGGGTATCGCACGATGCATTGCTGAGGTCGGGGTCGGCTTTATGTTTGCCCCCAACCACCACGCGGCCATGCGCCATGTGGGGCCTTCGAGGGTCGAACTTGGGACCCGAACGGTATTCAATCTTCTTGGCCCGCTGTCCAATCCAGCCAGCGTAAAGCGTCAGCTGATCGGTGTCTATTCACCCGAATGGGTCGAACCGCTGGCCCATGTGCTGAAAGAACTCGGGTCTACCGATGTATGGGTTGTCCATGGAGATGGCATGGACGAAATCACCGTTACTGCTCCCACGATGGTGGCAGCCCTCAAGAATGGTAGCATTTCAACTTTCGAAGTTTCTGCGGCGAATGCCGGTGTTGCCGAACATCCCCTTGAAGCGATCAAGGGTGGCGACACCGTGCATAACGCCAAGGCTCTGGAATCCGTATTGGACGGCGAGAAAAACGCCTACCGCGACATCGTCTTGATGAATGCCGGGGCGGGACTGATTGTTGCCGGCATGGCCGACGACCTGAGAGAAGGTGCCGCAAAGGCCGCTTCCGCAATCGATGACGGCACGGCCAAACAGGTTCTTTCCAGGCTGGTTGCCGTATCGAACGAGGCAGCACAATGACCGACATCCTAAAAAAAATTGAGACCTACAAACGTGAAGAAATAGCAGCGGCGAAGTTGCGCTTCCCGTTGTCCGAACTGAAAGCGCAGGCGACGGATGCGGAGCCCACGCGAGGGTTTGAAGATGCGCTGCGAAGCAAACTCGCAGCAAATGAATATGCGCTGATTGCTGAAATTAAAAAGGCCAGTCCCTCGAAAGGTCTTATCAGGGAAGACTTTGATCCCCCTGACCTTGCAAAGGCCTATGAACGAGGCGGTGCCGCGTGCCTGTCTGTTCTGACGGATGCGCCATCCTTTCAGGGAGCACCTGATTTCCTGACACAAGCGCGCGCGGCGGTATCCCTACCAAGCTTGCGAAAGGATTTTATGTTCGAGCCCTACCAGGTTTATGAGGCTCGCATTTGGGGTGGCGACTGTATTTTGATCATCATGGCAGCGGTCAGCGACGACGAGGCCAAAGCGCTCGAAGAAACTGCATTTGAACTGGACATGGACGTGTTGATTGAGGTCCATAACGAAGAAGAACTGACCCGTGCGCTTACGATGCAGTCGCCATTGGTTGGCATCAACAATCGAAACCTCAAAACCTTTGAGGTCAATCTCGAAACCACAGAACGTCTTGCACGCCAGGTGGAGAGCGATCATTTGGTGATCTGCGAATCCGGATTGTTCGCGCCATCTGATCTTGCCCGTATGGCAAGCAGCGGCGTCGAAACATTTCTCATAGGCGAGAGCCTGATGCGACAGGCAGATGTGGCCAAGGCGACCCGGGATTTGTTGTCCCGCCGCTCCGGTCAGTCCAGCGCGGCCTGACATGTCCGATCATTTGACCCATCTGGATCGAGCCGGCTCTGCCAACATGGTGGACGTGGCGGACAAGGCTCACACAACGCGTACGGCGCTGGCGACCAGTTGCGTTAAGATGAAACCGGACACCCTGGCGCTGATCATGTCGGGCAACGCCAAAAAAGGCGATGTGTTGGGAACAGCCCGCCTGGCAGGTATTATGGCCGCCAAACGAACCCATGATCTCATCCCTTTGTGTCATCCTCTGGCACTTACCAAGGCGACTGTGGACATCGAACCTGACGATCAACTACCGGGTTTGAGGATAGAGGCTTTCGCGAAGGTTACAGGGCAAACCGGAGTTGAAATGGAAGCTCTGACGGCGGCCAGCGTTGCTGCTCTGACGATCTATGATATGGCTAAAGCCGTGGACCGGTTTATGGAGATCGGACCAACACGCTTGCTGGAGAAAACCGGTGGTCAGTCTGGCGACTGGACGGCCAAATGAGCAATCTCCTTTCGGTCGCCGACGCGCGTGCGCGGATGTTGCGCGAGGCCAGTCCGACCGAAGTTACCGACGTTTCTCTCGCTGCTGCTCTGGGAATGGTTGCAGCACGGGACCTCACAGCCCATCGAACCCAGCCGCCGTTCCCGTCATCGGCGATGGACGGCTACGCCGTACGAGCGGCCGATCTCTCAAAGCTCCCATGTCGACTTTCCGTGATCGGCCAAAGCGCCGCAGGTCATGGATTCACTGGCGCCGTCGGCGCAGGCGAAGCGGTTCGCATATTTACGGGAGCTCCCGTCCCTCAAGGCGCAGACACAATTGTGATCCAGGAAAACACCGTGTTGACCGAATCCGGGTCAGTTCAGGTCAACGAAACGGCCCGGATCGGCTTGTTCGTGAGGCCGGCGGGACTGGATTTTTCGAAGGGCGAAACGCTGATTAGCGCAGGGACGGTACTTGATCCCGTGACTCTCTCACTTGCCGCAGCCATGAACCACGCCAAAATTCCGGTTCGTCGGCCGCCGCGGGTCTCGGTAATCGCATCAGGCGATGAACTGGTGATGCCGGGCGGAGATCCGGGACCGGATCAGATTGTTTCATCAAACAATTTCGGCGTTGCCGCCATTGCCAGGAATACAGGCGGTGACGCAACCAGCCTTGGAATTGCCGCTGATACTATGGCCGCGCTGGAAGAAAAACTCTCCCAGACGGCCTGCTCGGAAGCCGACATCGTCGTGACACTCGGTGGTGCCTCGGTCGGCGACCACGACCTGGTGCGGCCTGCTCTGGAAAAACGCGGCATCGAGCTGGCCTTTTGGAAGATCGCCATGCGACCGGGCAAGCCGCTCATGTTCGGAACCAACCAGGTCGATGGCCGGACAATCTGTTATCTGGGCTTGCCTGGAAATCCGATATCAAGTCTGGTCTGTGCGCATATTTTCCTTGTTCCCCTTATCAAGAAAATGCTGGGCCTTGATCCCGAAACACTGAGCCTGCCAGCAACCCTGGCGGTGGATGTCGGTCCCGGCGGCCAGCGGGAAGAATACATGCGCGCGGTCTCTGTAAACACGAACGGAGAACGCCGGGTGACGCCATTTGAGAATCAGGACAGCTCATTGCTCTCTGTCATGGCAAAAGCAAACTGTCTGTTGCTTCGCCCCATCGGTGCAGCAAAGGCCAGAGCCGGAGATGCATGCCACATCCTGCCGTTGTGAATTCGACACAGCACTTGCAGAACACAACCAGAACATGTACGATGTTCATGCTTTGTCTTACCGATTCTCCCGATTTTGGGAGCTAACCGCTCGAAATTGAGCGTTGGGAGAAATCCACATGCTGACCCGCAAACAACACGAACTCCTCATGTTCATACAGCAACGGCTTCAGGAAGCCGGTGTTCCACCATCGTTCGACGAGATGAAAGACGCACTCGAGCTGAAGTCGAAATCGGGCATACATCGCCTTATTACAGCTCTGGAAGAACGTGGATTTATCAAGCGCCTGCCCAATCGGGCCAGGGCACTTGAAGTCATCAAACTCCCGGAATCTGTTGCCGCAAGCCAGACTGTCGTGAGCACCTATTCACCCAATGTTGCCGCCAATGCCGGGCGGACAGCTGCACCGCCTGTTTCTGCGTCCAATGATGACAATCCGGGCTTTGCATCGATCCCTGTCATGGGGCGCATTGCTGCAGGTACGCCAATTTCTGCAATTCAGGAGAACACCCACTCCATCGCAGTATCACCAGATATGCTGGGGTCTGGCGAACATTATGCGCTCGAAGTCAAAGGCGATTCCATGATCGAAGCCGGTATTCTGGACGGCGATACGGTGGTAATTCGAAAGGGCAACTCCGCCGACCCCGGAGACATTGTTGTGGCCCTTGTAGACGATGAGGAAGCGACGCTGAAGCGTTTCCGTCGCAACGGCAATTCCATTGCACTGGAAGCTGCCAACCCGGCCTATGAGACCCGCATCTTCGGTCCAGATCGCGTCGACGTGCAGGGAAAACTGGTGGGTCTTATCCGCAGCTATCACTAGACCCATTCATGGTCTGGTATTGTGCGGCACCAACGGCGCTGATCGCGTAGCCGTCGAACTTGCTACGGCTTAAAGCCGGTTGCGCGGTGGGCAGTCCAAGGCCGGGTGTGATCTGGATAGGACTTTGTCACCAATAGACGCATTTTGGCGCTGCAGGCAGCAAGGTATCGATCGCGATCCCGTACCGCTGAATGAACCTTAAAAGGACAGGCTTTTCCGGTTTGAGCAATTCGGATTGCCAGAGAACCGGATCCCCTCAACACATCAGAATCGATAATGAGCGGCCTTACTTCCGCGGACATCGCCAAACACGCCTGCGGCAGCGGAAACGGGGCCACAATGATGTTGGCCAACCGGCAGTCATCCTCGAGCGCCAGGACACTCTTGATGTGACTTATCCGAATATCGCCTATTGTCGCCGCGCATCCCAGGCGATCGCATGAGAAAACCGGGCCTGTTGTGTTCGAACCGGACATTGATCCCCTTCGATCCAGTTGCCCGGGAGCAAATGCACGCATCCAGATTTCCGTATTGAATTTCTCAGCATTCGGTCGAAGCAGTGACAAAGCACCCGGTTCATGGATCAATCCGACCTGACGCCCGTTTTCGAGGATCACAATCTGCGGCCCGGATTGGGTACCGAAAAACAGGAGGGCCACGCCGGCCATCGGCAGGCCAACAACTTTGAGCCTCGATCGAAACAGCGTCGCCATGAGAAGCGCCGTCGCCCCGAAAACCAGCGATTCAACGGGAACGTGTCCGATATTGCCATGCGGTTTGAGGTCGGCCACCCAGCGCGCAACAGCGACAACGCCGGCAATGGCAAATGACATCCATTCAAGAAACAGGCGTTCCAGACCAAATGGCATGAACAGCACACTCATCAATGCCAGCGGCATAACGAACAGCGTGACCAACGGCATCGCCAACAGGTTTGCCAGCAATCCGAAAGGCGCAACACGCTGAAAGTGGTATGCCGCAAATAGCCCTGTCGATAACCCGGCGATCAATGAGGTCATTGCAAGCCCGCCAAGGTTTCGCACCCCAAAGCGATAGACTGCAACCAGGCGACCATTCGCCTGTCGGCCCGGTCTCTGATGGGCCCGTTGTGATAAGACCTCATAGGTTGCAATCAGAGCCGCTACCGCGGCAAAAGACATTTGGAAGCCAGGCGCAAATATGGCCTCGGGTGTAATCGTAAGCACCACAAGCGCGGCAATCACAACGTTGCGCATGGTCAACGCTCGTCTATCGAACAACACCGCAATCAGCATGATCGAGACCATCACATAGGCACGCTGCGCTGACACATTGGCGCCGGACAGGCCAAGATAAAATGTTGTTGCGAGAAGAGCGGTCGCCGCTGCCCATTTGCGAACCGGGTAATGCAGCACAAGGACTGAATTCAGGGCGAGCAGCCAGCGGGTGGAATACAAGACCGTAGAGGCGACGAGAGCCATATGCAGACCGGATATTGCCAGAATGTGTGCCAGCCCCGATCGCCTCAGCGCTTCCGCCGTTTCCTCATCAATACCGCTTCGATCTCCAACGATAAGAGCGATTGCAAGCGCGCCTGCACCATCGGGAAGACTTGAACGCACGATGGTGGCGACTTTGTTGCGAATGCGGTTCAACCACAGACCTGCAGATAGAACTATCACATGATTGCCGTTGCTCCGCTGCGGTGTCCCGAGGAAAAATCCGGAGCCACTGATACCGCTGAACCAGGTCTGAAAACCAAAGTCGTAGGCTCCAGGATAGGCCGGGCCAGACAATGGACCAACCCGCACTTTTCCTGCGATTGTCTCACCCGGTTGAAATACCGTACTTCCGCTGCGCGCGGTTGCTCTGACACGGCGCGGTCGAGAGCGTCCGGATCTGGTCCGGAAATACGCACCTTCTCCTGACAAGGTGATTGTGTACCGAATGCTGCCATTGGCTCGCCGCTCGGCTGCGACCACAACGCCCCGCACGTCGGCGATCACTGGGCGTGGCATCGTTTGGGTGCTGACCAACGAAGTGCGGACCTGGGCCAATGAAGCGCCCGCCGCCAGAAGCACCAATATGAGCAGGGGGTTCCAGCCGCCATATCCGCGCCCGAATTTCATTGCCAGCAGTCCGGCAACGGCGACGACAATGGGAAACGCCAGAACCATCGGCTCACGCGGCAAACAAAAATAGATAAGACAACCGACGCCCAGCCACACGGCTGACCAAAGAAAGCCGCCACCTGCGTCCCGTTCCACCGCGCATTGCCCTGCGACCACCTGCGCCAGGCCCGCAAACGCAATTGAAATTCTGAGTTTCAGTCGCCGCAGCCCAAGACTCCTCACGGGCAGGTCAAAACCCGGGCGCCTTTTGCCGGTTCGGTTCTGCGACGTTCCGGTGACCTTACCCCGACCACTCAGGCCGGTACCGCTTCGCTGCTTTGCCACAACGGTGTCTCCTGCCCTCAAATGACGGTCAACAGAGGCACCGGTGTCTTGTATGATTGCAATCCTGTGTTACATGGGCAACGTCCCCTTTTGTTCTCAATTCCTGACCGCAGCGTCAGTTGCACTGCCCTGCCCCAGATTTTTTGCCATGACCAAACAAGTAATTACCCGTTTTGCCCCTTCACCGACTGGCTTCCTCCATATCGGCGGAGCCCGTACTGCTCTGTTCAACTGGCTTTACGCCCGCGCAAACGGGGGCAAAATGCTGCTGCGAATTGAGGACACTGATCGGGCACGCTCGACGACAGAGGCGGTGGAGGCGCTCGTTGATGGTTTGTCCTGGCTTGGATTGGATTGGGA
Source organism: uncultured Rhizobiaceae group bacterium (assembly GCA_938044775.1). Classification (GTDB taxonomy): domain Bacteria; phylum Pseudomonadota; class Alphaproteobacteria; order Rhizobiales; family Rhizobiaceae; genus Pseudahrensia. Next base: position 6,868 of record CALIOE010000015.1, on the reverse strand, counting down.
CGGTGAGCCCATTTCCCAGTTTGGCCGTGCAGACCGCCATCGCGAGGTCGTTGAAACCCTGCTCGCCAACGGCAAGGCCTATCGCTGCTATGCCAGCCAGGAAGAGCTCGCAGAGATGCGCGAAAAGGCGCGCGCGGAGAAACGCCCTCCTCGCTATGATGGACGGTGGCGTGATCGTGACCCTGCAGAAGCCCCCAAAGGGGTTGCACCGGTGATCCGAATAAAGACACCGATGGACGGCGAGACCGTCGTCAACGACGTGGTTCAGGGCGAGGTCCGCTTTCCAAACGCAGATCTTGACGATCTGGTCCTGCTGCGATCGGATGGAACGCCCACCTATATGCTGGCGGTCGTCGTCGATGACCACGACATGGGCATAACCGATATCGTCAGAGGTGACGATCACCTCACCAATGCGGCGCGACAATCAATAATTTTTCAGGCCATGGACTGGGATGTCCCGAGAATGGCGCACATTCCCCTGATATACGGTCCAGACGGCGCCAAGCTCTCTAAGCGCCACGGTGCGATTGGCGCCGAAGCCTACCGAGCCATGGGTTACTTGCCCGAAGCGATGCGCAATTATCTGGTGAGGCTGGGCTGGGCCCACGGGGACGATGAATTCTTCACGACTGAGGAGTTGGAAAGGCTTTTTACTCTTGAGGCCATTGGGAAGTCACCATCGCGGTTTGACTTCGCCAAACTGGAGAACATGAACGGCCACTACATCCGGGCCGCGGATGATCATCATCTTGTCGCTCAGATCAAGACAATATTGCCGGAAATCGATGGTGGAAACTGGTTTTCCGAGCGCTGGACAGAACAGCGCGAGGAACAGCTGAGCAGCGCTATGCCGGGCTTGAAAGAGAGAGCAAAAACACTCGTTGACCTGATTGATGGCGCTCGTTTCCTGTTTGCAGAGCGCCCTCTGCCCATGGAAGAAAAGGCTGCTGGTATTCTAGACGCCGACAACGGCGCCGGACGCGCGGTCATTGCCAGTCTGATACCGGTGCTCGAAGCGCTCGAAAGCTGGAATGTCGCGGATGTAGAAACTGCCGTTCGAGAATACACAGAGCAGCAAGGTCTGAAACTGGGAAAGGTGGCCCAACCCATACGTACTGCCACCACCGGACGGACAACGTCACCCGGGGTGTTTGATGTAATGGCGGTGTTGGGCAAGGACGAATGCGTGTCACGATTGCGCGACCAGGCGGGCTAGGAAAAGAATATCTGTGGGAGTGACGGCTGTCTCTTAGACCTATTTCCGATACTGCGATCAACGAATTGCGAAGGCTACGTGACCGTGTCGACTTGTTCGCAATCCTGAAATCGACTATCCCATGGTCAACACATTCTCTCAGCGTCGCAACCGGTTATCTGCTGCAGAAACCAGCTGTCGACAATCCAACCTGAATTTGAAGCAGGTCCGGCATCGTCATTTGAGCGCCGCGTGTGGGTTTGATTTGTATTGAAAGGAATACGATGTCTGAAAAAAACGCATCTTTGACCATTGGAAACGACACTTACGAGTTGCCAATATACGAGGCGGCTGTTGGTCCGGATGTGATTGATATCGGCGCTCTTTATAAAAACACCAACATGTTCACGTTCGACCCTGGTTTTACATCAACGGCGTCCTGCGAGAGCGCCATTACCTATATTGACGGTGATCAGGGTGTTTTGTTGCACCGCGGCTATCCAATTGACGAATTGGCTGAGCACGGCGACTTTCTGGAAACCTGCTATCTTCTGCTCTATGGATCGCTTCCCACAGCCGAACAAAAGACAAAGTTCGACGCTCAAGTAACCAACCACACCATGCTGCATGACCAGATGACCAAATTGTTCACTGGTTTTCGCCGCGATGCCCATCCCATGGCGATCATGGTTGGGGTCGTTGGCGCGCTTTCCGCGTTTTACCACGATTCAACTGACATAGCAGATCCACAGCAGCGCATGATCGCTTCGTATCGCATGATTGCAAAAATGCCGACCATTGCCGCCTGGGCATACAAGTATTCAATCGGTCAGCCGTTTGTTTATCCCCGCAACGATCTCGGCTACGCATCGAATTTTCTGCACATGTGTTTTGCGGTCCCGGCTGAGGACTATGATATTGACCCGATCTTAGCGCGTGCAATGGATAGAATCTTCGTACTGCATGCCGATCACGAACAGAACGCATCCACCTCGACTGTGCGGCTTGCGGGTTCTTCTGGAGCAAACCCGTTTGCGTGCGTTGCGGCTGGTATTGCCTGCCTCTGGGGTCCTGCCCATGGAGGCGCCAATGAGGCTGCGCTGAACATGCTCAATGAAATTGGCTCCGTAGACCGCATTCCGGAATTTATTGATCGGGCCAAAGACAAGGACGATCCATTCCGCCTGATGGGTTTCGGGCATCGGGTGTATAAAAACTACGATCCACGCGCCAAAATCATGCAGAAAACAACCCACGAAGTGCTGGGTGTTCTGGGCATCAAGGATGACCCGATCCTCGATATCGCGATGGAGCTCGAAAAAATTGCTCTCGAGGACGAGTACTTCAAAAAACGTGGCCTCTATCCGAACATCGATTTCTACTCTGGCATCACGCTAAAGGCGCTCGGCTTCCCGACGGACATGTTCACAGTTCTGTTCTCGCTTGCTCGAACCGTAGGCTGGATTGCCCAGTGGAAGGAAATGATCGAGGATCCGCAACAGCGGATTGGCCGCCCACGCCAGCTCTACCGTGGCGAGTCTCATCGCAGCTATGTACCAGTAGACAAGCGCGGCTAGGTTTTCCGCGCATCAGCGACGTCAAACACAACTTCTGCACCGATGTCAGCCGGAGGTCGCGCGGTTTTCATCTTCTCGATCACAGTGTCAAAACCCGACAACTGCGCGTCCCGTTCCGGTGTATCCTGAAGCAAACGCTCCATGGTACGAGCCAGACGTTCGGCTCGCACATGGTCGTTGAGATCTTCAGGTACCAATGGCCAGTCGGCGATCAGGTTAGGCAAAATGACACTCCAACTGCGAATAAAACGACCAAAGGGCTTGGCCGCCGGATCAAGAATATAGGCCATGGCCATGGGCACCCTGTGCAATGCCAATTGCAGAGAAACCGTGCCGGAGGCCGATAGAGCTGCCCGCGCAGTCTGAAAAAGCTCATCGTTTCCGGAGCTATCGGTAACTTCTGGAGCGAAGTTCCAGTCCTCTATCTGCTCGGCAATATACGCCTTCAGATGCGGGACAGCGGGTATGACGGCCCTAAAGTCGCTTCCCCGACTGCGGAGCAGGTCCAAAGTCTCACCAAAGATCGGCAGCAACCGTTTCACTTCGCTCAACCTGGAGCCTGGCAAGACCAGGAGCACTGGTTTGGCAGCGACAGGTTCATGTTCCGGCAGCCCGGCGATCCGGCGGGCAAGTGGGTGCCCGACATAGGTTGCCGGTGGTCCTCCAAGCTCTTCCAAAACCCCTGGTTCAAACGGCAAAATTGCCAGCACATGATCGACATAGGCTCTCATTTTTCGGGCCCGACCTGATCGCCAGGCCCATACGCTGGGACAAATGTAATCGACTACCGGCAAATCCGGTATTTGCTTGCGAACACGCTTGGCAACAGCGTGTGTGAAATCCGGACTGTCGATCAAAATCAAAACATCAGGCTTCTCCGACACGATATGAGAAACCGTTTGCCTGATTCTGCTGACAATGCGGGGCAGTCGTGCCACTACGGCTGACACGCCCATAACGGCGATGTCTTCAATGTCGAACAGGGAGACGACGCCCAGTTCCTCCAGACCTGGCCCTGCAAGCCCAACAGGAATGACGTCTCTATCCCGCGCCGCCGCAATCTTGCGCAGTGAGGGGAGAAGATCAGCGGCCAGCTGATCGCCGGATTCTTCACCAAGAACAAAATAGACCTTCAGTGGTTTGCCTCTGTCAGGCATGGGGCTCACTCAGAATCTCGGAAGGCCCGAGCCCGTAAACAAAAACCTTGAGCGCGCGGGCGCGTTCAAGGGTTTTCTCGCGCTCCAAAATGATTGTCTTTCCAGCCTCGACTCCGATCCCACGTAAATTTGCAGCATGGACGTTTTCGATGGTCCTGGGGCCGATTGTCGGCAGATCGGCACGTTCATCCTGCCCCGGCTTCAAACACTTGGTCAGGACACCACTGCGGCGATTTGGCAGCCGGCCCAACTTCCTTAGATCTGCAATACGCTGCAACATTTGGTCAGTCCCTTCAGCGCCCTCTATGGCGACAGTGCGCGAACCGACAACGACTGCGGCCTGCCCGATATCGTGTTTTCCCAGCGTCATAATGACTTCGGCAGCATGTTTCATCTGCTGCAGCTCTTTTGTCTTGGGCTTTTGTGCGGTGTTGGCGCCCGGACTTACCAACAAGCCGGGCAACAGGTCGGCCACGCCAACAACCGCAAAACCTTCGTTCTCGACCATCTTCATGGCGCTCGTGAGCACTGAATTATCACCACCGATGGCCATCAGAATGGTCGGCAGCACGCGTATGGTCCCCCAATCCATCTTCCGAAAACCGAATTCGGGTCGCCGAACAATACCGCCAGCGAGCAATATCTTGTGAACGCCCTTTTCTTTGAATGTTTTGAACAGTTTGCCGATCTCGCCCCAGCCGATCGGAACACAATCAAAGCGTTCAACCTCGCGCTCCGCCTCACCCTTCATGGCCGCAATGACCACCTGATGCCCCTCCGTAATCAGAGCATCAGCGATTTCGACAGGCAGGCTCCCATTTCCTGCAATGATACCAACAGTTTCAGGCATCACTTCTCACCGAATAGACGGGCTAGGTGCCACTTGTTGGGGTGCACAGGGAGCGATCTTTGCTGGCCATAACAAATTCAAGCATAGCCAATACCAATTTGTCAGAGGAGCTCTTCATAAGTTGAGCAGCATTGTCCTGAACCGGCTTTTCAGTGTCAAAAAGGGCCTTATAGGCCGCTCGAACAGCATGTATGCTCTCACGACTTATTCCCGATCGCTTCATTCCGATGAGGTTGAGACCCGCAAGATGAGCACGGTTGCCGATTGCCATGCCGAACGGAACCAGATCGCCCTCGACGCCCGCCAGACCACCAATGAAGGCGTGATGGCCAATCCTGCAGAACTGGTGAACACCGGAACCTCCACCAAAAATGACGTGATCACCGATGACACAGTGACCGGCCAGCATGACATTGTTGGATAAAATGACACCATTTCCGACCTGGCAATCATGGGCCACGTGGGAATTGGCAAGAAATGTGCAATTGTCTCCGACACTCGTGTTCATGCCGCCACCGGCGGTGCCAGGGTTCATTGTAACCCCTTCACGGATTGTGCAATTCGAGCCAATTGTCAGCGTGGCAGCCTCACCGGCATATTTCAGATCCTGCGGCTCACTGCCGACTGAGGCAAACGGAAACAGCCGGCTCGCCTTTCCTATGCTGGTATCACCGGTCACCGACACATGACTCATCAACTCGACGCCTTGCCCGAGTTTAACGGCCGACCCGACATGGCAAAATGGTCCAATGACCACGCCATCACCAAGTTCGGCACCACCTTCGATCACGGATGAGGAATGGACCTGCGTTGCCATGGACTTACTCTTCAAGCATCGACATCATGGCACCAATTTCCGCTTCCGCAACCTTTTTGCCAGAAACTTCTGCCACGCAATTGTATTTAAAGATATTTCTTTTTTGACGAATCTTCTCAATCTTGTATTCCAATACGTCACCTGGAACAACCGGCGCCCGAAACTTGGCCTTGTCAATGGTCATGAAGTATACAGTGCTCGGCTTGCCGGCAAAATGTGTTTCGGCGCAAACAGCGCCGGCAGTCTGTGCCATCCCCTCAATGATCAGAACTCCCGGCATAATGGGCGTGTGGGGGAAGTGTCCTGCGAAGTGAGGCTCATTGAAAGTTACGTTCTTGATCCCACGCGCCGACACATCGCCGTTGACGTCAACAATTCGATCCACAAGCAGAAAAGGATAGCGGTGCGGCAGCAACTGCATCAAACGGCTGATGTCGAGACTTGATAGTGTCACGGTGTCTTCACTCATCCGTATTCTCGCTTCTCATTTTGTCTTGTCTTTTTGCATCACGCAGAACACCAAGTTTTTCCCGCATCCATAACTTTATGGGTCGGGCCGGATTGCCTCCGATCCGCTGTCCCGGTTCCACATCTTCGTATATGGCGCTGTTTCCCGCCACCTGGACGCCGGTACCCACCGTAATGTGCCCATTCACCGCCACCTGACCACCGAGAACGACAAAATCTCCAAGGGTGGTACTGCCGGCGATGCCAGTCTGTCCTGAAATCACGCAATGACGGCCGATTACGTTGTTGTGGCCAATCATAACCATGCCATCGATCTTTGTGCCCTCACCAACAATAGTATCGCGGTTTGCTCCGCGATCTATACACGTATTTGCTCCGATCTCCACGTCGTCCTGAATAACCACCCGCCCGATCTGCGGGATCTTGAGGTGGCCTCCAGCGCCCATGGCAAAACCGAATCCATCACACCCGATGCGTGCTCCACAATGGATGATAACCCTGTCACCGACAACTGAGTGAATGACTGACGCCGACGCTGCAATCGTCGTGTCGCGACCGATCTGCACGTTGGCCCCGATCGTTGCTCCTGGACCAATATGCGCACCCGACCCGATAGAGGCGCCCTCCCCGATCACGGCGCCATGCTCCACCGTAACATTGTCTTCCAGATCGGCGCTGCTATCGACAAATGCTCCTGCGGCAATGCCACTCTCACTGGTCATCGGCAGCGGGCGCATGGCCGCAGGAAAAAGCAGCTTCATCGCATTTGCGAAGGTCCTGTAAGGCTGGGCATTGATAAGA
>CALIOE010000014.1 GCA_938044775.1 uncultured Rhizobiaceae group bacterium | reverse complement strand
CTTTCCATATTGGCCCGCCAAGACTGGCGTCCACCGCTCCCCTGTTCTGTTCAACATCCCAGCTGGCGGACTGAATATCTGTCGGTGAGTTGATGAAAACACCTGGGGTTACTCCAACACCAGTGATGCCGATGCCGTTGGGCAGGGGCTGGTTTTCAATCCGGGCATGACCATCAAGGAATGAGCCTGTTGCGGTGACGACGAATCTTGATGGTGTGATGTGGGATTCTGGAAACATAAACGGGAGCTGAAGCCCATCTGGTGCAGCATCTGAGTACGAGAAGTCGAACGACAATCCGTCGAGTGCTGAGCTTAGACTTAATGCAGGGTTGACCAGAACGCCGGGAGGGTTCTCGGTCGCCAATGTGCCCCGTGAAACTGTTTCGGTCCTCGTGATGCCGAACCCTCCGGAGAAGCTTGGCTGCTGCCTGCGAAGAGCGGCCTCAGCTAAAGCGTCCTCATCATCTCGGATGGATCCCGCGATTGGCGTCAGGAAGGTTTCAGCAAAGAACATCGTAAAATGAAGATCGGTGGCCTCGCTTGCATGCGAGATATTTGTGCTCATCGCCAGGAGCGCCGCAGCCGCCGTCGTTCTTGAAACTGAGTTTAACATCGTTCCTCCCCGTAAACGTAATTTTTTTACGTTCATTGCCGAGGGAGACTGATTTGTAGTCATCAATATTGATGAGATCACATGTAGCGTGTCAGGATTCTAACAACATCTATTTGCCGCGTAACACCCATCTTTTGCATGATTCGCTGAATATGAGTTCGGATCGTGTGAAGTGATACATTCAGCGAGGTAGAAATCCCGGCTGCAGCCTGGCCTTCGGCAATCAGTATCGCTACAGCGGCTTCTGTTTGTGTCAGTCCAAAGCTGTCCATCAAAGCCAGCACTTCAAGTTTGCGTGTCTGGTCCGGGTCCTGGATAACCATGATGAGAGTGCCCGGCGACTCAACCAGATCACGCGCGTCTCCCCAGCATCGCTGCAGCCTGATTTGATACGGGGGCAAATTTGAGCTCCGTTGAACCAGCAATGTGCTTTCGGAAATTTCCAGGGAACTACTCCTGGAAAGAAGAAAAACCAGACGAGCGAGTTGTTCGTTGCGGGTCGCATCGCCACAGACAACCTTGCCCGAAAACATGGAGATTCCGTCATTTCGCTGAACAATTGATTCAGCTGCAGAGTTCATTTTTCTCACAGATCCTTTTGAGTCGAGAATGAGCAGGCCATCCTTAGACCCTTCAAATACATCCTCCAGATTCTGAATGTCTGCAAAAAGTCGACCATACTCTAACTGGCTGTCCGCAATCCGGGAAAGCGACGGCGCGAGCTGACCAAGAGCGAGCAGGTCTTCATCGGTTGGTGGCTTGGACCTTCTGCTTTTCTGAACAGTGAAAACGCCAACCAGATCATTGGTTTCAAACGCCCGGTAGCCCAGAAAATACCGAAGGTCGTGTGGTCTGAGGAAATCTGCGTAAAATTCACTGCGATTCATTTCTTGTTCGGACATGAATTGCGCATCGTGCATAATGCTCGGGGCATCTGCTCTTGATCCAAATGCAAATCGCGGATTTATCGGCATAAAGTGCTTCAGGTACCTGGCTTGAATTTCCAGATCTGAGCTGTCCCGGTGCTCGATATGAACGCCGGTTTTCTTGTCGATGACCTCAAAAGTTGCAAAAGAGCCGCCGAACCCGTCAGCCAGGTCTCGCAGCGCGTTTGGCCACTTATTCTGACTGAGAACTGCCTCACTCAGACCGAGCGAAATGTTTAGCAGATCGTCGATTCTGGCCACCGCTATCGTCCCTCCAGCCGCACAAGCCCCAAAATTATTATGAATCGACAACAAACGCGAATCCAAGTCGTGTGCGGACGTCTAATATTCGTTCTGTTGAAAGGGAGGCCGATCAGATGAATCAGAGCAGGATGCTTGCCACCGATATTGGAGGCTTTGTCGTAAACAGTCGAGCGACCGCAGATCACCAGCGTGTTCGAGACCGGTTGATGCCGGTGACAAATGGTTGAATTCCGCTTCAACCTGCGTCCAGGTCGTCTTAAAGCTTCTTCGAAGCCCGGCTCTGAGCCACCAACGGAGCAGTGAGCGGCTGACTGGATCCGTAACGAGGACGAATGAAAGACTGAATTTCCAAACTTCTCGATGTGCCTTTCCTGACGGAAGGGTCTTGTCCTCGACAATGAAACTTGGGGCGTCTTTACAAACTTTACAACTTAACTCCGCCCTGTGCCAATTTTTGACTCTCCTGCCCGAATTTCCATGTCGTGAGGCCTTATTTTACTGCGGTCGTGGGTCCTGGCCTTTACAATTGTCACAGATTTAACGCCCGCGGAGGGTAATTTTGTGAATATTCTCATTCTAGGCGCGTCCTATGGCTCGCTTTTGTCCACCAAACTGCTGATGGCTGGTCACGATGTGACCTTGATCTGTCGTGCGCAAACGGCGTCTGTGATCAATGAAAAAGGCACCGAAGTGCGGATTAAGCTGCGCGACGAGGATGCGCACCGAACAATCCGCTCTGTAGATCTGGCCGGCACCGTCGATGCGGTGACACCCGAGATGGCGCGGCCGGAAAACTACGACCTTGTGGCGCTGGCTATGTCAGAGCCGCAATATAGCGCGCCCTCCGTACGGACTCTGATGACGCGCATTGCCGCCAGCCGCAAACCCTGCCTCTCGATCATGAACATGCCACCGCTGCCCTATCTGCGCCGCATCAAGACGCTGGCCGAGGCACCGCTGGAAAGCTGCTATTCTGACCCTTCCGTATGGGACGGGTTTGTGCCCGGTCTTGTGACGCTGTGCAGCCCCGATCCGCAGGCCTTCCGCCCGCCTGAAGAAGCAGCCAATGTGCTGCATGTCGGTTTGCCGACAAACTTCAAGGCGGCTTTGTTTGCTGAAGAGGAGCACAACACGATGCTGCGCCAGCTGGAGGCAGACATTGCCGCTGTCACACTGGACGGCAAGGATGTGCCGGTGAAATTGCGGGTCTATGACTCGTTGTTCGTGCCAATGGCCAAGTGGAGCATGCTGCTGACCGGCAACTACCGTTGTGTCACCAGCACCGGCGACCGGCCTATCCGCGAGGCTGTGCATGGTGACCTGGACGCATCACGGGCGATCTATGCCTGGGTCGATGCGCTGGCGCAGAAATTGGGTGCCTCGCCTGACGACGCGGTGCCGTTTGAGAAATATGCCAGGGCGGCTGAAAATCTGCTTAAACCATCCTCCGCGGCGCGCGCCATTACCGGCGGTGCGACACAGATCGAGCGGGTCGACAAGCTGGTGCGTCAGATCGGTGCATCTTTGGACTTGCAGCTCGACGCCATCGACGAAACAGTGGCCATTGTCAACGCGCGGCTCGACGGTAATGCCCGGGTTGCGGCCTGAACAGGAGCAGCCTGGGGGCGGAACAGAAATACAAATCCGCGGCTCACTGGGGGGTGTGGCCGCGAAGGGCGGGGCCCGGCGAAGGGAGTTTGCCGGCCCCGTTTTCGTTTCGACGGCGAAGGTGCTGCCCTTTGGTGATGCCCGTGAAGTGATGCCGGGCCGGAGATAACGTAAAGGCTGCGATTACGCTGGAGAGACTGAACATTTCAGACGACCCGATGTGTGGAATGGCTGCACCAAACTGCCGTTGTGATCTCCAGAAACCTGCATTTTGGGGTTTGAAGCGACTTTTTTCGATTGATGTGGTGCCCTTTGAAACAACGCGCATTTTCGTTATGGTGGCTGTGAAACAAAAAACGAAAGCCGGAAACTTCGTGATCACAGCACAACGGCACCGGGAGATTATCGAGCTGGCACGTGCCAGCGGCCAGGTCGAAGTTGACGACCTGTCGGCGCATTTTTCTGTCTCGCCGCAAACCATCCGCTCCGACCTCAACAAGCTGGGAAACGACAACAAGTTGCTGCGGGTGCATGGCGGTGCGCGGCTGCCCGATGGCAATGGTAATGTGGAGTACGAAGCACGTCGGGGAATCGCCGCGACAGAGAAAGAAGCAATCGGTGCGGCTGCTGCGCGATTGATCCCCAATAACGCCTCGCTGTTCATCAATATTGGCACCACGACCGAGGCCTTTTCCGATCATCTGAAAAACCATGTGGGACTGATGGTTGTGACAAATAACATCAATGTTGCCAATCGTTTGCGGGTCTATCGTGATAATGAGATCGTCGTGGCGGGCGGTGTTGTGCGCGTTTCCGATGGCGGCATTGTCGGCGAAGCGGCGGTGGATTTCATAAAGCAGTTCAAGGTTGACTATGCGGTTATCGGATCGTCGGCCATTGATCGCGACGGTGCTTTGCTCGACTTTGACTTCCGTGAGGTCAAGGTGGCGCAGGCGATTATCGCCAATGCGCGACACGTGATTCTTGTGGCAGATTCCACCAAATTCGACCGCAATGCGCCGGTGCGGATTGGTCACCTGTCGCAGGTCCACACCTTCGTGACCAACAAGATCGCGGATCCTCATACCCGCGAAATCTGCGCAGAGTCCGAGGTCGATCTGGTCGAAACTGACGCTTCGTGACACAAAAACGAAAGAAATTTCTTTCGTTTGACATTCATTTCTCTTTCAGGTGAGCATATGGAACTGACGGGTTGCCCCTCGTCAGATGCGGAGGAATACGTGTCGGACGTCTACGACATTTTCATAATCGGTGGCGGTATTAACGGCTGCGGCATAGCCCGCGACGCTGCCGGACGGGGGTATTCTGTCTGCCTCGCCGAGATGAATGATCTGGCCAGCGGCACCTCTTCATGGTCGTCGAAACTGATCCATGGCGGCTTTCGCTATCTCGAACACTACGAATTCCGCCTGGTGCGCGAAGCGCTGACCGAGCGCGAAGTTCTGCTGCGCTCGGCTCCCCATATTATCTGGCCGATGCGCTTCGTACTGCCACACCACAAGGACATGCGCCCTGCCTGGCTGCTGCGGCTTGGCCTGTTCCTCTACGACCATATGGGCAGGCGCAAGCTGTTGCCCGGCACGACCAGTGTAGACCTGCGACGGGCGCCGGTTGGGGAGCCGCTGAAGCCCTTGTTCACTAAGGGGTTCGAATATTCAGACTGCTGGGTCAATGACGCCCGTCTGGTCGTGCTTAACGCCAAGGATGCAGAGCAACATGGGGCGGAGATTGAAACGCGCACACAGGTTACATCGGTGCGCCGTGAGGGTGACATCTGGGCGGTTACGACGGCGGACGTGACGGGTGGCGGCGAACGGGTGCGCAAGGCCCGGCTGATCGTTAACGCGGCGGGGCCCTGGGTCGACAAGGTGCTGGGGGAAGCGTTTGGATCGAACCGTGCGAAGAACGTGCGGCTGGTGCAGGGCAGCCACATCGTGGTGCCGAAAATCCACGATCACGACCGCGCCTATATCTTTCAGAACGCCGATGAGCGGATCATTTTCGCGCTGCCCTACGAGCAGGACTATACGCTGATCGGAACCACTGACCAGGATTACAACGGTGATCCTGCCAATGTGAAAATATCCGATGCTGAGGTTTCATACCTTTGCAATGCGGCAAGCGAGTATTTCAAAAAGCCTGTGCTGGCCGCCGACATTGTCTGGACCTATTCCGGCGTTCGCCCACTCTATGATGACGGGGCCAGTGCAGCTCAGGAAGCGACCCGCGATTATGTGCTGCGCGCCGATGGCGGAGCCGGTGAAGGGCCGGCCGTGGTGAACATTTTTGGCGGCAAAATCACGACATTTCGTAAGCTGGCAGAATCGATGCTCGAAAAGGTCGAGGAAATTCTCGGTGCCAGGAAACCGGCCTGGACCGCGAACGGCACACTGCCTGGCGGTGATTTTGCGGTCTCGGAATTCGACGCATTGGTCGACGCGGTCGTGCGTGACTATCCGTTTCTTGAACGGACATATGTGTGGCGGCTGGTCCGTGCTTACGGTACCAGAGCCAGGATCCTGCTCGGCGACGCCAAATCCACCGGTGACATGGGCCGGAGTTTTGGTGACACATTGACCGAGCGAGAGGTCACCTATCTCATGGATCATGAATGGGCGGTCGACGCCGACGACGTCATCTGGCGTCGCTCGAAACTTGGAATTCGCTTTGACAAGCAGCAAGTTGCGGCGTTGGATAGCTGGATGCACGGCAAACAGACCGGGCGTGTTGCAACAGGGCAGGGTGGCTAATGCTTGAACTGCGCAATGTCAGCAAGCGGGTGGGGAACGTCGATCACATATCGGATGTTTCCCTTAGACTTGCCAAAGGTTCGCTTAATGTCCTCCTTGGGCCGACGCTTTCTGGAAAGACAACGTTGATGCGGCTGATGGCGGGGCTCGACAAGCCGACGTCCGGCGACATTCTGATGGACGGGCAAAGCGTGGTGCGGACCGCTGTGCAAAAGCGCAATGTTGCGATGGTTTATCAGCAATTCATCAACTACCCCGCCTTCACAGTATACGAGAACATCGCTTCACCACTGCGGGTCGCGGGAGTCGACAAAAACACCATAGACACAAAGGTCCGGGAGGCGGCCGAACTGATGAAGCTCGGTCCGTTTCTCGACCGAACGCCTCTCAATCTCTCCGGCGGTCAGCAACAGCGCACCGCACTGGCCCGCGCGCTGGTCAAGGGTGCTGAGCTCGTCCTGCTTGATGAGCCGCTGGCCAATCTGGATTACAAATTGCGCGAGGAATTGCGGATTGAGCTGCCGCGCATTTTTGCCGAAACCGGAGCGATTTTCGTCTATGCCACAACTGAGCCGCAAGAAGCGCTGTTGCTCGGTGGCGATACCGCCACGCTTCACGAAGGGCGTGTTACCCAATTCGGCAGGACCATCGACGTCCATAACCGTCCTGCCGACCTGCTGACCGCACAAACCTTTTCCGATCCGCCGATGAACATCATCGCCATGGACAAGCGCGGCTCCAAATTGCATTTCTCGGGCACCAGTTTTACCTGCCCGGATGATGTCGCCGGCCTTGCCGATGGAACATACAATATTGGTGTACGGCCTCACCACCTGCGCCTTGAGAAACCGAAAACGCGATCCATCAAACTGGAAGCGCCGGTTTCTACCACCGAGATTGCCGGTTCCGAGACTTTCGTCCATGTGGCCAATGACAGCCTCAAACTTGTCGTGCTGACCCACGGCGTACATCAGGTCGACATTGGAGAAAATGTTCCGGTCTATCTCGATCCGGCCAGGTTGTTTGTGTTCGACGCCCAGAACCTGCTGGTCTCCGCACCAACTGCAGAAAGCGGGGGGTAATACTTCATGGCTCAGATCACCCTCGACAGACTGGCGCACTCCTATCTTCCCGACCCGAAAAGCGATGCAGACTTCGCACTGAAGGAAATCGACCACGTCTGGAGCGACGGCGGCGCCTATGCGCTGCTTGGACCGTCCGGCTGCGGTAAGACCACGTTGTTGAACATCATTTCAGGCCTGCTTGTCCCTTCCCGGGGACGCATCCTCTTTGATGGCGAAGAGGTTACCCATCTGCAGCCCGAACAACGCAACATCGCCCAGGTATTCCAGTTCCCGGTCATCTACGACACGATGACAGTTGCGCAAAATCTCGCATTTCCTCTGGCCAACCGGCATGTGCCGCGGGACGAAATCGACAAGCGCGTTGACGAGATGATCGATATTCTGGAGTTGCGCGACAAAGCCAGCCGTAAGGCGCGGGGTCTGACAGCTGATGAGAAGCAGAAGATTTCACTGGGTCGCGGCCTTGTCCGGCACGACGTGAACGCAATCCTGTTTGATGAACCGCTGACGGTTATTGATCCGCACATGAAGTGGCAATTGCGCACCAAACTGAAGGAACTGCACCGCCAGCTTGGCCATACCATGATCTACGTAACCCATGACCAGACGGAGGCGCTGACTTTCGCCGACAAGGTTGTTGTCATGTATGAGGGTGAGGTCGTGCAGATCGGCACCCCCGAAGAACTCTTTGACAAACCGGCCCATACATTTGTCGGCTACTTCATCGGTTCGCCAGGCATGAACATAATTCCCTGCGAAGTGAGCAAGAAAACTGCCCGGATCGGATCCCATTCGATCAAACTGGCGCGGGGTTACGAAGCAATGGATGGAGAGATTTCACTCGGCATCCGGCCGGAATTTGTCAGCCTCAGCAGTGGAAAGTCCGGTCCTGAACTCGACATTGTTGCGGTTGAGGACATCGGGCGGTTTAAGATTGTGCGCGGAGAACTGGAAGGCCGGGAACTCAACGTCACACTCAACGAAGGCGAACCGGTTCCGGCCAACCCGAGGCTGAAATTCGACCCGGCGAGGATCAACATCTACCGCAACGACCATCTTGTAGAGGGGACGGCCTGATCATGGAGAGAACCCAAAACAACAAAGCCTGGTTGCTTGTTCTACCGGTGTTTCTGCTGGTTGCCATCAGCGCCATCATTCCAATCATGACGGTAGTCAATTATTCCGTTCAGGACACGTTTGGCGGTAACAAGTTCTTCTGGGCCGGCACCGAATGGTTCGTTGACGTGTTGCGGTCGCCGCGGTTTCACGACGCGCTGATGCGCAATCTGGCATTTTCTTTCATCATCCTGTGTATCGAAATACCGCTCGGGATCGTGATTGCCCTTTCGATGCCGCGGAAAGGAATCTGGGTGCCGGTCTGTCTGGTGCTGATGGCCTTGCCGCTGCTGATTCCGTGGAATGTGGTGGGTACGATCTGGCAGATATTCGGACGCGCCGACATTGGCCTGCTGGGCCATACAATTTCGGCGATGGGTCTGAATTACAATTACACAAACAACGTTTTCGATGCCTGGCTGACCATCATTGTGATGGATGTCTGGCACTGGACAAGCCTCGTCGTGTTGCTTTGTTACGCCGGGCTGGTGTCGATTCCCGAGGCCTATTATCAGGCGGCGCGGATTGACGGAGCATCCCGCTGGTCGGTTTTCCGATATATTCAGCTCCCCAAAATGCGAGGCGTTCTGATCATTGCATTCCTGCTTCGTTTCATGGATTCTTTCATGATTTACACCGAGCCCTTCGTGCTGACCGGTGGCGGTCCCGGGAACTCCACCACATTCATGTCAATTGATCTGGTCAAGCAGGCGATTGGTCAGTTTGATCTCGGTCCGGCGGCGGCCATGTCACTTGTCTACCAGCTGATCGTGCTGCTGGTTTGCTATGTGTTCTTCACCGTCATGACCAATCTGGACAAGGACAAACCGCTGGAGGTTGAGGACTGATGGCTGTTTCAGACACCCCACTTGCCCCCTCACCAAAACAGGCGGCAAACACAGCTGGTACGATCAGGACGGGTGCCGCCAGACGGGTCGTCAAAAAGCGCAGCTACGGCTGGCTGATCCCGACGGTCTATATCATCTTTTTGATGTTGCCGATCTACTGGCTGATCAATATGAGCTTCAAGACAAACCAGGAAATTCTTTCCAGCTTCACCCTGTTTCCGGCCAACCCGACACTGGCAAATTATGCGGTGATTTTCGGCGATCCGTCCTGGTATGGCGGCTATATCAACTCGATCACCTATGTTGTGATGAACACCTTCATTTCCATCGGTGTTGCGTTGCCCGCTGCATACGCCTTCTCGCGCTACCGGTTTCTCGGCGACAAGCATATGTTCTTCTGGTTGCTGTCGAACCGCATGGCCCCGGCTGCTGTTTTCGTATTGCCGTTTTTTCAGTTGTATTCTGCCTTCGGATTGATCGACACGCATATCGCGGTCGCGCTGGCGCACTGTCTCTTCAATGTGCCGCTGGCGGTCTGGATTCTTGAAGGATTCATGTCAGGCGTGCCGAAGGAAATTGATGAAACCGCTTATATCGACGGCTATTCGTTTCCGAGATTTTTCGTTAAAATTTTCACACCGCTCATTGCTTCGGGAATCGGCGTCGCTGCCTTCTTCTGTTTCATGTTTTCGTGGGTAGAACTGCTGATTGCGCGCACGCTGACAACAACCGACGCAAAGCCCATTGCAGCGATCATGACGCGAACCGTGGGCGCTTCCGGCGTCGACTGGGGTGTCCTGGCGGCTGCAGGTGTGCTGACCATCATACCCGGTGCGCTCGTGATCTGGTTTGTCAGAAACTACATTGCCAAGGGCTTTGCCCTGGGCCGGGTATAGGGAGGAACGGACATGGATTTCTCATGGATGGCGTGGACGTTGCCCACCGCCCTTTTCTGGGGTGGCATTGCCTCTTGTCTGCTGCTCATGTGTGTGTGGGAATACTATTCACCCGGTGGAAATCCGCGCGTCGGTATTCTTCGGTTTGAGACGACCCGGGGGGATCGACTCTTCATATCGCTGCTTGGCAGCGCTTTCATCCATCTCGCTTGGCTCGGTCTGGTTGGACCGGGTCTGTGGTGGGCTCTCGGGATTTCATTTGTCTACGCGATTTTCGTGTTCAGAACGGTGTAATTCCAAACCAACAGGATCGAACCAATGATGTTCGGTCCTAAATTCCGCATCGACCCTTTGGGAGGAAATAAAATGCGAAACTACTTGCTAGCAACGACGGCTGCGGCCGTTCTGATGTCAGGGACAATTTCGGCCCGCGCTGATATGGCTGCGGCCGAAAAGTTCCTTGCCGATGAAATTGCCGGGCTTTCTGTGCTCTCGGCCGATGAACAGAAGGCAGAGATGGAGTGGTTCGTCAAAGCTGCCGAGCCGTTTAACGGCATGGAAATCAAGGTGGTCTCGGAGACGATCACAACCCACGAATATGAGTCGAAAGTGCTGGCCCCGGCATTTACGGCAATCACTGGAATCAAAGTCACCCACGATCTGATCGGCGAAGGTGATGTGGTTGAGAAACTGCAGACACAAATGCAGTCAGGTGAAAATATCTACGATGGTTATGTCAACGATTCCGATCTCATCGGCACCCACTGGCGCTATCAGCAGGTACGCAACCTGACCGACTGGATGGCAGGTGAGGGCAAGGATGTCACAAATCCTGGCCTCGATGTCGATGATTTCATCGGCACTTCCTTCACCACCGCACCGGACGGCAAACTCTATCAGCTGCCCGACCAGCAGTTCGCGAATCTGTACTGGTTCCGCTATGACTGGTTTAACGACGAGCAGAACAAGGCCGACTTCAAGGCCAAGTACGGGTACGATCTTGGTGTGCCGGTCAACTGGTCGGCCTACGAGGACATTGCCGAGTTCTTCACCGGGCGGGATCTTTCGCGCCTCGGCGTAGAAGGCAAGGTCTATGGCAACATGGACTATGGCAAGAAGGACCCGTCACTGGGCTGGCGCTACACCGATGCCTGGATGTCAATGGCCGGTATGGGCGATGTGGGCGAGCCGAACGGCCTGCCTGTTGACGAGTGGGGCATTCGCGTAAACGAAGGCTCGCAGCCTGTCGGGTCCTGTGTGGCGCGCGGTGGTGCAACGAATTCGCCTGCTGCAGTTTATGCGGTGACAAAGGCCATCGACTGGCTGAAAAAATACTCGCCGCCGGAAGCTGCCGGAATGACCTTTGGTGAAGCCGGACCGATCCCTGCGCAGGGCAACGTGGCTCAACAGATGTTCTGGTACACGGCGTTTACCGCAGCCACGGTTAAACCCGACCTGCCTGTGATGAACGAAGACGGTACACCGAAATGGCGCATGGCTCCGTCACCGCATGGTGTCTACTGGAAAGAAGGCACGAAGATTGGTTATCAGGATGCGGGTTCGTGGACGTTGATGAAGTCTACCCCTGTGGATCGTGCCAAGGCGGCCTGGCTCTACGCGCAGTTCGTCACTTCGAAAACAGTCGATCTCAAGAAGGCCGATGTGGGTCTGACCTTCATTCGCGAGTCGACCGTCCAGTCAGATCACTTCACGCAGCGGGCTGACAAACTGGGTGGCCTGATCGAGTTCTACAGGTCGCCGGCTCGTGTCCAGTGGTCGCCAACCGGCACAAACGTTCCCGACTATCCTAAGCTTGCACAGTTGTGGTGGCAGAACATCGGGGACGCCATGTCAGGCGCTAAATCCGCACAGGAAGCGCTGGACGGTCTCTGTGAAGCCCAGGAGAAGGTGCTCTCGCGTCTGGAACGCGCCGGTGTTCAGGGGGATCTTGGTCCCAAGCTGAACGAAGAGAAAGGGGCGGAGTTCTGGCTGAACGAGCCCGGATCTCCCAAGGCAAAAGTGGAAAACGAAAAGCCGCAAGGCGTTACGGTTTCCTACGATGAACTCGTAAAGAGCTGGAACAAGTAGCCTCTGACAGGTTTATCGAGGTAAGCGCGGTCTTACCTCCCGAAGATGCGCTGACGGGCGGGGCCGGGATTTTCCTGGCCCCGTTTTTTGTTGCGCGCGGAACTGGCGAGGACGGGCAAACTGGACACCGCCCGATCTGCTGTAACCGGTACCAGACTGTATCAGTCCAAGTTGCCGCAAGGTGATGTGCTTAAACGAATTTTAGGAAAGCCTTTCTATTCTGAAGGTTGGGAACTTTTGGGTTGGGTAAAAACCGATGCAGTTTATGATCGAAACGCTGAATAGATTGATCCTCTGGTTCACTCCGGATCACATGAAAGACAGGGTCACCGAATACAAAAATATTCGGATGTTCCTGATTTCGCATCTTTTTGGCCCGTTTCTCAGCCACCCTATCACTATCTATCTGCTCCTGAACGACCCCAATCCATCTCCGCATGTTTGGGTTCTGGGAGCTTCGATAACTGCATTCTGGTTGTTCCCATTTGCGCTAAAGCTGTTCCAGAAATCATATTTCCTGCTGGCGATATTGTCTGTGCAGAACCTGACATTCGCCATTCTCTGGGGCTCTTATCATTATGGCGGGGCGTCATCGCCATTCCTCATGTGGTATCTCATCGTACCTCTGCTGGCGTTCTTTTATCTCGGCTCCGGCATGCGGCAGCGTGTCGTGATTTTTGCACAATTGACCATCAACCTTGCCGGTTTTTATGCCGCTTGGAAAATAGTCGGTGCCCAGCCATCACACATTCCGCTTACTGATATGGTCGATGTTGCGATGATCTCGACACTGTCGGCTGCAACCTACATCTTCCTCATGGCTGGTTATTATTCCAGCGTTGTCGACTCGCAATCCGAACTGTTGAGAGAAATCGACCGCCACGAACAAACCCTTAAGCAGCTGACCGATGCCAAGGACGAAGCGGAACGGGCCAACAATGCGAAGTCTGACTTCCTGGCCAATATGAGCCATGAATTGCGTACGCCGTTGAACGCCGTCCTCGGATACAGCGAGATACTGCTTGAAGATGCTGAGCTCGATGGTCGAGGTGAAGAGATTGCCGACCTGCAAAAAATCTCGGCGGCCGGTAAACACCTGTTGGCCATGGTCAACGACATTCTGGATATTTCCAAAATTGAAGCTGGTAAGGCTGAACTCTACCTGGAGACATTTAACCTGAATGATTTTGTCAGGGAGGTCGAAGCGACTTCGCGACCGCTGGCTGCCAAGAACACAAACGCTTTTGTTCTCGAGAAGAGTGATGACCTTGGTGACGTTCATATGGACGCGACAAAGCTGCGCCAGTCGGTTCTCAACCTCCTGTCCAATGCTGCCAAGTTCACTCAGAACGGTACAATCACTCTGGCCATCAAATCGGCGGAAGTGGATGGCGAAGACTGGATCGAAATTTCGGTCCGTGACACCGGGGTGGGAATCTCCGATGAGAACATGACCAACCTGTTCCACAACTTCTCGCAGGCCAACTCATCGATCACTGCCAAGTTTGGCGGTACCGGGCTCGGATTGTCTTTGAGCCAGAATCTGTGCCGCCTGATGGGTGGCAACATCACACTGGAAAGCAAGCTCGGAGAAGGGTCTTGTTTCACCATTCATTTGCCTGCAGTCGTCAAGCAGATCTCTGAATCCGAGGAAGAGGCAGTCTCGTCTACGCTTGCGGCTGAGGCCCGCTCTGAAGGTGCCGGCGGCGAGAATATGATCGACAATGCAATCAACGATCTCAGGCGTATGAAGAACACGCTCAGCGAGAGCGACATCGCAGCATTCGACCCAAATCAGCTGAGCGTCCTGGTGATTGATGATGATACGAATGTGCTCGATGTGGCTGAGCGCCTGTTGGAGCGCGAGGGATTCCGCGCCGTGACAACAGATGCGCCCGAAGCTGTCCTTCAACTGGCGCGCACGGTCAAGCCGTTCGCCATCATTCTGGATGTTCTGATGCCGGGACTCGATGGATGGGACGTTCTGGGTACGCTCAAAGCAGATCCTGAAACTGCCGACATGCCCGTTATCATGATCAGCAATGCCGAGAATCGAGAGAAGGCGAAGCTGAACAAGGCCGCCGCCTTTATCGAGAAGCCTCTTGATAGTGAAAAGCTGAAAGCGGCAATGAAAAAGATCGAACGCGTCGAGCCGGAAACAAAACTCGCAGTGTAGCGGGTGAAGCAGGTTCGCTCTCCGATCGGGGTTGGCGAGCCAGTGCTTTCAAAAGAGCGAGAAACAAGACATGACCTTGGTACTTATCGTCGAAGACAATGCCGTGAACAGGGACGTCCTCGGTCGGCGGCTGGAGCGTCGCGGCTACACAGTCCGGTTTGCGGTTGACGGACCAACAGGCATTCAGGCTGCGCAGGATTTGCGCCCTGATCTCATACTCATGGACATCGGACTGGGTGAAATGGACGGATGCGAGGCGACCCGTCGGATTAAGGCAAATCCCGAAACCCTGAATATTCCCGTTATCGCTCTGACGGCAAGCGCATTTGAAACGGATCGCAAGAAGGCAATGGAATCGGGGTGTGTGGACTTTGATACCAAACCTGTTGATTTGCCCCGGCTGATTGCAAAGATGGAAAATTGTATTCTGCCGATTGGATTGCGCGCCTGATCGTTCGCAATTGGCTGATCTTGCCTGGCCTGGATCTTTCGTGAGCCTGGAACAGGCAACACTGACACTGACAGTGACACTGGCACTGCATCAACTGCAATTGATTTGAATTCCCTTGCGCGTAGCGGTTGACTGAGAGCGACCGCCCCATCGGAACCCTCTGCAAATGCGCTTTCTAGTTTGTGTCATCGCCACAATGTTCGCCGGACTTTCGATGGCAGGTCCTCTAACCGAGCGATCAGGATGGGCTGTCCATCCGACCGGCAAGTCATTCGGTGATCTGGTAAAATCGACACGCGGTGCGGTGAAAGCCAACGGGTTTGGCGTTGTCACACAAGCAGGTCCAACAGGTGCGGCGGCGGCGCGTGGAATAACCATACCGGGAAACCGTGTTATCGGCGTGTTCAACAACGATTTCGCTGTGCGTGTTCTCTCCCTGAGCACAGCGGCTATGATCGAGGCGCCCATACGGATCTATATTACCGAAAATGCGGATGGGACGGCAACGCTGAGCTACAAAACGCCATCGCTGGTGTTCGCGCCGTATCTGAGCGAAGGAGGGCAGGAACTCGCTGACATTGCAACCGAATTGGACGGGCGATTTCACACGATTGCTGTGGCCGCTGCAAAACAATGAATGTCAGACGGGCAATGCTCGGCAGTCTGCGCTAACGACCAGTCGCTGCACCCTCCCCAAATTGGACCACCCGTTGTCGGTGGTATTTGCTCCGTGAACCAGGAATAAGTGCCGTTTCTCTGACCTGAGTACAAAGCCAAACTGGCTGGGCGAGTTCGGCAATGGAAGTGAGTTTAATGTCCGGGCACGGCTGGGAGGCCGCTGTTCCATGAAACGAGGAGAGGGGCCCTCATCTGAAAGATGGGGGCCCCTCTGGTTTGCATGTTGGAATCTGCGCTTGGCCTGGTTCCGCTTGCGGATGGTCAGGCTGCCGTAGCCAGGTTTTCCGAAAGCAGGAGCTGACGGAGTGCCTGGAAGTCCAGTGGCTTTTGCATATAGGCAGGTATCGTCAGGTTTTGGGCGCGCCCAAATTCCTGAACTTCTCGCAAGACTTCCTGAGTTTGCCCGCTCACAATGAGTACTTTTCCCTTGTAGCCTGCTTCCCCCAAAAGTGTCAGCAGCCCACGAGCGTCAATATTGGGCATGTTCACGTCGAGCGCGATCACATCCGGTTGTAAGGCATTGGCCAGGTTCGTCACGCCTCGGGAGTCCGATGTGGCAAAGCCCTCGTATCCGCATCGTTCAGCTACACGAACAACCAATTCGGCAGATGTGACATCATCATCAACAGCCAGTAAACGTCTTTGTGACATGGTAACTTATCCTTTTTTGGTCGCGGTTACCTATGCGGCTTGCGATGTTGGCTCTTCGGTAGAGATGGTTGGTGTATGCATTATTGAATTCTCGTCTTCGCGATAGGTGCGATACTCGACTTCTGCGTCTTTCATTGCCTGTTGCATGAGTTGGACCAGAAGATCGATATCCTCTTTGCTGTGGTCACTCATCACCTGCACGCGAAAACGTGCGCCGCCCTGCGGAACAGCCGGATACTCAACGAGGTTGGCGATCGCACCGAGTCCGGAAAGGTTGCGTGAAGCAATGCGCGCCAGCCCCTCAGCACCGACGCGAACCGGTACGATGGCAGAAGGATCGCCCAGAGTTTCCAATCCGTGCAGCCCCATTTCCTTGCGCATGTACAGAACGTTGTCCATCAGCGATTTGCGGCGCTGCTTACCTTCTGTCGAGCGAACAATTTTGAATGCCTCAAGAACCGATGCGGCCTGAATTGGCGACAAAGCGTTCGAGAATGTCTGTGTCGCACTGTAATATTTCAGATATTCTGCAGCCTCGCGCGTTTTGACACTGACAAAACCGCCATTGGACGCGAAAGTCTTGGAAAATGATCCGATGATAACATCCGAAGCATCGACCATGTTCTGCAGGCCGAGGTGACCGAGCCCAGCTTCTCCGATTGAGCCGAAGTCGTGTGCGCAATCGACAAGCAACATAGCATTGTATTCATCACACAGCGCCCGCAAGGCTCCAATGTCCGGGGTGTCCGAGTGCATTGAAAACAGGCTCTCTGTTACAAGGAGGATGCCGTTTTGTGCGTCATTGGCACGAATCCGTTGGAGTCGCCGTTCAACAGCTTTGAGATTCAGATGACCGTGGAAGTGAATGTTGGATGTGGAGGCGCGGGCGCCTTCCTGAAGGCAGGAATGTGCCAGGACATCCATCACAACGTGATCATCTGGACGAACAAGCCCCTGCACTGCTGCGAAGCCGGCGGACCATCCGGTTGGAAACAACACGGTTGGACGACCATAGAGGAAGTCAGAGATTTCATCTTCCAACGCAAGAGATTGACGTGTGTTGCCCAGCAGAGCGGCTGAACCGGCACTGTGAACGCCATAGTCAGTGATCGCCTTCTGTGCTGCTTCCTTGATGCGTGGATGCGAGGCCAGGCTCAAATAGTCCTGAGATGCAAAATTGACGCCTGACAGATCGGTCCCGCAATCCGTCTTGGCTGTCGTATGTGTTCGAGGCGCAGTCGCGGTCGATTTTGCATAAGGCCACAGATTGTGGCTGCGGCGCAGATCCTGCCATTGAAAGAAACCATCGACACGTTTGATCATGTCGGTGCCGGTTGGAACGCGGTATTCGCGAAGGCTACCTGTTAAAGCTGCTTCGGGTATGCGCCCCTTGTCCTTCGTCGTATTAGTCATTTCACCCACCCTGTTAGGAACATTCTTGATTTCTCAGGGCATCATGGCGGGCAGCAATAAAACGCCACTTAAAAATGATGGTTACCGATTGGTAAGACGAAACAAGGTTTACAAATGCCTTTCTGAATGCCGAAAGATTTAGGTATCGCGCAGCAACTTCGCGTTAATGCCTATGCGTTAGATTTTCCAAACCGGCGGCGGCAGTTAGGTTTTGGGGCTTGCTAGAATATTGCGTTAAGTTGACTGAGAGACTATTCGGCGGGGCCGCTCTCAGCGACGCCCAGCGCCGCAAATTGCGTGTCGCCCAGATGCGTTCTGCGGCAGCGCTAATGCCGCTTCTCATTGCTTCGAGTGCCATTCTTGGACTGGCATTTCTCATTGTCGTCAATGATCAGCCCGCTCGAACCACGTCACTCATCTGGGCTTGCATGTTGGCTATCCTGCTGTGCAGGGCAGTGTTCATTCTGCGTCGTTACCGAGCCTCGTCAGAAGCTGACCAGGGCGGTATTGCCGTCGTAAAGCGTGCTGTGAGCCGCGCATTGTTTATGGGTAGCTTCTGGGGAATTGGAGCCTATTCATTTGCTCTGGACGCGTCATATGATGCAAAAGTCACACTGCTGATCATCGTCATTGCAACGTTGGCGACAGGGGTGGTGACTTTCATTTCACTTCCCGCCGTTGTGATTGCTTTTACAGGGCCGATCTT
>CALIOE010000013.1 GCA_938044775.1 uncultured Rhizobiaceae group bacterium | reverse complement strand
CCTGAGTTCGATCTAAAAGAAAGAGAGCTGGAATGCCTGGTCTGGGCGTCGAAAGGTAAGACGAGCGGGGACATCGCCCTAATCCTGGACCTTTCTGAGCACACTGTGAACCACTACCTGGCCAATGTGCAGCGAAAGCTGGATGCCATGAACAGGGTACACGCAGTCAGCAAAGCCTTTCGGCTTGGACTGATAAGATGATCACCGGCCCATAAATGTTGAGAGTTTAATGCCGCTTCAATTCAAGACTGACCAACCTGCCGGAAAACCACTCGGTGAATCAACTTTGGGCCTTTCCTCGGCAGAAGTTCTTGCGGCAATTTCCAGATTTGATACCGTCGGCCTCTGGTGCATGGATCTGAATACCGGACTGAGTCGTTGGTCGGAATCGACCTATGAGGTGTATGGCTGGGAAGTTACGGACGGTCCCGTCAGCCTGTCCGACCTCGTTGAGGCTTATCATCCCGATGATCGCGATATTGTCGCACGGTGTCTGGAAGAAACTGCAAGCCACAAGAAGGGATTTCGATTCATATTGAGACTGGAACCGATTGATGGTGCTCAAAGATGGGTAAAATCCAGCGGCCTCTACAGAAAACTTCCCGGTGGTGAAGAGGAAATATTCGGCTGTATTGAACGATTTTCCGCATTGACCAGATCAGTCACAGTGTCGATCTGACTTCTACATCCGGCTCAGCAACTTCTCGCAAACGCGACGCCGCAGACTGTCGCTGGCGTTCTCGTTCAACACGAAACGATTGACCATAAATCGGTACAGCGCCTTGCTTTCCCGAGAGCTGTCACACTCGACCAGGAACAGTTCTTCGATTGAACGCTCAACAAGAGCAGCGGCCTGACCAATTGCATCTGTGCCCAGACCGTTTTCGATTGCGATGATCAGTTTCATATCGGCAGACTTGAAATCATTGATCAACTGCTCGATGGTTGGCAGCTCAACGGTGTCCAGTGCTTGTTTCGCCATCGGCTGCTCACCCCAAATTGACTCACTTCGATTCGAGCCGTGGTGGGGGTCAGCTAGCATAATGTCGCCAGCATTTCCATCACTCTCTTGTGAACGGCGTCCGTCGTCGATTGTCTGTTGTGCCGGGCCGATCGCGGGTGATGACAGAACGGGCCTCTTGCTAAGTCTTTGGCGCGATTCTCGTATTGCATTCTTAGTGTTCATGGTTGTGTTGTCTTTGTTGCGACCTAACAGGTGCAGGGTCAGGTTAGTCAGCAGCACGGCGCTCATGAGCTTTTACGACCGGCCGTTGAACGAAACGCTGATCCAATTTGGTTCGAGTGCTCCGCCTTGGTTTGCTGCGAAGCGCGGTTGTGGCCACAGACCTGGATTGCCCGGCTTCTCAAACGGATAGAAGCGCCCTATTTTGCCATTGTTAACATGGGTTGCAGCTGGCGGGCTTGTTGTCTGCGCGCTGTAATAGTTGTCTTGTCATTCTCATCGCATGGAGGTGAACGATGGTGCGCACGATCACGGCAACGCAACTGACCAGCAAGGCGTTCAGCCCTTATGGGCAGGTGATTCAGAAAACCGGCTCACAGAGTTTCCCGATCAATAATGGGAATTGCATCCGTCATCACGCGCTCGCGACGGTTGATGTTGAGGGCGAAGACGCAAATGTCATCGTCAGTATATTTGCAGGGCAGCCCTATGATCTTCCCCATATGGTTGAGCTGGTGGAGCGACATCCCCTTGGTAGTCAGGCATTCTATCCGCTCGGACCAAATCCATGGCTGGTTATTGTTTGCGACGACGACAAAGGTCGCCCTGTAAATCCGCAATGTTTTTTGGCTTCTGCCGATCAGGGCATCAACATCAAGAAAGGCGTATGGCACGGTGTGCTCACGCCACTCTTTGAGTCCGGTGATTTTCTTGTCGTTGATCGCGGCGGAGAGGGCAATAACCTGGAAGAGATTCGTCTTGACGACAATAGCCGTTTCATTGTGGATGCGACGCTCTGAACCCAACGCGCAGAGCATCTTACCTGACAGCTGTGCCTATCGTGCAAAGTTCCCCAGATTGGCGTGGCGATTGACATCCTTGTACAGAAGGTAGCGAAAGCTGCCAGGGCCGCCTGCATAACAGGCCTGAGGGCAGAAGGCGCGCAGCCACATGTAATCGCCGGCCTCGACCTCGACCCAGTCCTGATTGAGTTTGTAGACCGCCTTTCCTTCAAGCACGTAAAGGCCGTGCTCCATCACGTGTGTTTCGGGAAATGGGATCACCCCTCCGGGTTTGAAGGTTACGATGGTGACATGCATGTCGTGGCTGATGTCTGCGGGGTCGACAAACCGCGTTGTCGACCAGCGGCCTTCAGTGTCGGGCATCGGGCTGGGTGATATGTCCTGTTCATTCACCACAAAGGCCTCCGGCGGATCAATCCCTTCGACAACTTCATAGCGTTTGCGTATCCAATGAAAACGAACGGGTTGAGACTGTTTGTTTCTGACCGACCAGTTGCATGCCGGCGGGATGAAGGCGAATCCGCCTGGAACCATGCTGTGGCTTTCGCCGTTTAGTGAGAGAGAGAGTTCGCCTTCAACACAAAACAGGACACCCTCGGCCTGAACGTCCAGTTCAGGCCGATCGCTGCCGCCGCCTGGAGCGACTTCCATGATGTATTGCGAGAAGGTTTCAGCAAATCCCGACAACGGTCTGGATAAGACCCACAACCTCGTTTTCTCCCAGAACGGGAGCTTGCTCGTCACGATATCGCTCATCGTGCTTGCCGGTATGACCGCATATGAATTTGTGAACACCGCCCGTTCGTCCATCAAGGCAGTTTGTGGCGGCAAACCGCCTTTGGGTGCGTAGTAAGAGCGCTTCAAGATGTTGGCCTTTTATAATGGGTGTTAACCGTAACAGCCGGTGCCGTCGAAGCAGTAAACTCAAGCCGGCCCGCGGCACAGGCTCTTCCGATACCGGAGGCGCAGACAAGGCATTTGATGATTGAGCAATGGGAGCGGCTGAATCTCTGGTCGGTTCGGGGTTTGCGGCTCGGTATCATCTTCCGGCAATACTGATCAGTTCTGGCAAAGACATACCCATTATTGGGAAAAAAGGCTTTGCAGGCCGAATTGGAGCCCGGAACGCAGCTTGTTCCCACTTCCGCTTGGCTGTAGGCAATTCGCGCAACGCCCCCGACACCGCCCGGCCAATCGGCCGGGCGTCGGGTTTTCTGATTTTTTCGTCTGCATCCTTGATGGAACACCAAAAAGCTCTGTTGCCTCTCCCAAGGTCGATCCATTTGACCATAATGCAATATTGTTGATTGCATTATCAAATTCTTTTTGAAGGAGCCATATCAAAACTGTCGCTCGTCTTCACAGTTCGATTGAGATCGATCCGGTGTAGTCGGGATCACAGGCCGGTTCGCGCGACAGATTGCGGACGATGAGCGCCCGCTCGTTGACGAAGTTGCGGCTCACCCATCCGACAACCATTTCGACTATCGCGGAATTTCCGACAGCTTTGCTTTGCAACCGTCGATCATGTGATCAATGAGCAACCGTATTTTCGGGTCTTGCAACCGTTTGTGTGGAAATATGCAAGAGAAGGGAATTGGCGTTGGCGGCGTATCCGTCAGGATTTCAACGAGATGACCACTCCGCAGTGCGTCATTCACTTCAAACCGTGTCTTGTTGACAATGCCGCAGTTTTCCATGGCCCAACCAGTAAGCACGTCGCCGTCATCGGACTCCATCGGGCTCGTGAGGTGATGACGTACGGGATTGCCGTCTACCTGCAATGTCCAGAAAAATTCTTCCATGCCTGGGAAACGGAGCAGCAGACACTGATGATTTTGAAGGTCATCACCGTCCTTTGGCATGCCGTGCCGATCAAGGTAGCCTGGCGTTGCACACAACACCCGCTCGAACTGCGGAAGCGAACGAACCCGCATCTCTGAATTTTGTAGCTCACCCAGGATGAAAGCGGCGTCCAGCCCCTCATTGGTGATGTCGATTCTGCGATCAGAGAGGCGGAGCCGAACGTTAACGTCGGGGTATATTTCTTTGAACGAGGGCACGAGCGGCGCGATCAACTTCTTACCGATACCAAGGGGCGCGGCGATGAATACTGAGCCCCTTGGATTGGTGGTCAGATCGGCGATGCTGCCCTCAGCTTCTTCAATCGTGTCCAGAATTTTGGTCGCGCCCTTGTAAAACAGGTCGCCATGCTCTGTTGGCCGGAGACTGCGCGTGGTTCGGTTGAACAGGCGAACTCCAAGATGCTTCTCCAGCTCGGCGATGCGGCTGCTGGCGACTGCTGCAGAAATGCGCATGTCCCGTCCAGCGGCAGACATGTTGCCCAGATCATAAACCCGAACGAAAGTGCGAATGTTTGCGACGTAGGACATGCGACAGCAAAGCATTATCTTGGATAATTTGAAAGAGCTTGCAATTAACAGGCATTTCACTATGGCACCAGGTTTGCCAATGTTCTCCAATGTTGGCGCGTTGGAAGGCTCGCCTGTTCGGGAGAAAGACATGTACTACGATTATGCTGTGATGTGGGATTGGCTGGGCTTTGGAGTACGGTGGCTGCACGTCATCACCGGCATTGCCTGGATCGGATCATCTTTCTACTTCATTGCACTCGACCTTGGTCTTCGCAAAGCCGACGATCTGCCAACGGGAGCGAGCGGTGAGGAATGGCAGGTCCATGGCGGCGGCTTCTATCATATCCGTAAGTTCCTGGTCGCGCCGGCCTCGATGCCAGACCACCTGACCTGGTTTAAGTGGGAAAGCTATGTCACCTGGCTGTCCGGCTTCGCAATGCTAATGATTGTCTACTACGCCGGCGCGGATCTGTTTTTGATCGATAAGACCGTGGCAGATCTGTCGACATGGCAGGCGATTGCGATCTCTGCAGGCTCACTGGCCTTCGGTTGGGTCATATACGATCAACTCTGCAAGTCGAAATTTGGCGACGATAATACGCGTCTCATGATTTTTCTGTTCTTCCTGCTGGTTCTTATGGCCTGGGGGTACACACAGGTCTTCACTGGACGGGCGGCATTCCTGCATCTTGGTGCGTTCACAGCAACCATCATGTCAGGCAATGTGTTTTTCATCATAATGCCGAACCAGCGCATCGTTGTTGCCGACCTGCAGGCTGGCAACGCGCCTGACCCGAAATACGGCAAAATCGCAAAGCAGCGTTCGACGCACAACAATTACCTGACCCTGCCCGTGTTGTTCCTGATGTTGTCCAATCACTACCCGCTCGCATTCGCAACGGAGTATAACTGGATCATTGCCGCCCTCGTGTTCTTGATGGGGGTCACCATTCGCCACTACTTCAATTGCAAACATGCAAGGACAGGGGATCCGACATGGACCTGGATTGCCACTGCAATTCTCTTTGTGATCGCCGCCTGGCTTTCGACCGTCCCCAAAATCTCCAATGGTGAGGCAGAAGCCGCAATTGTCTCTCCTCGCCAGCAGCAATTTATGGTGGCAAGGGGATTTCAACAGGCGGCCGAGACCGTTCAGGGGCGCTGTTCAATGTGCCATGCAGAGGAACCGGTTTGGGAGGGGCTGATCGTTGCACCCAATGGCGTAAAACTCGAAACTGAGCTGGAAATTGCAAAATATGCACGCGAGATCTACCTGCAGGCGGGGCGTAGCCACGCCATGCCGCCCGGCAATCTGACCGGGATAACGGTGAACGAGCGTGCAATCTTGGTTAAGTGGTACGAAGCCGGCATCGCCGGCAAGTCGAACTGACGGCCGCAACACGAAGACAGAGATCGATTGTCCACACCGGCCATATGGCAAAAATGTTTGCGCTGGCGCGGCACTTGGTTTTCGCCTAGATTTTTATTTTACCATTTGGTCAAATCACGCAAACTGTCCGGCAATTCACGCCATCTTTTACCGATCAGATCATCAATGAGGGACCCAAAATGACTTGGACACCAAACCGCAGATCATTCAACACAATGCTGGCGACCGTAGCCGGCACAAGCGCACTTGGCCTGGGCCCGGCGTTTGCCGATACAATCAAGGTTGCAGGTATCTACACCCAGCCCATTCAGCAAAAATGGGACGCCCGACTGCATCTTGGGCTTGAGGCCGCCAAGGCCAAAGGTGACATCGAATACGTGTTTTCGGAAAAGGTCGCCAACACCGACTATATTCGGGTTCTGCGTGAGTATTGTGAGTCCGGTGTCAAGCTGGTGGTGGGCGAGGCCTTTGGCATTTCAAAGGAAGCGCGAAAGGTTGCTGACGAGTATCCCGACATCGCCTTTCTTATGGGCGACCCGTTTGAGCCCCACGGAACGAATTTCTCAGTCTTCGACAATTACATTCACGAACCCTGCTACCTGATGGGTATGATTGCCGGCGCAATGACCAAGAGCAACAAGCTTGGTATGGTGGGTGGATACCCAATTGGGGAAGTGAACCGGCTGTTTCATGCTTTCATTGAGGGCGCCAGGTCAGTGAACCCGGACATTCAGCACAAGGTGACCTTTATCGGCTCGTGGTACGATCCTCCAAAAGCAAAGGAAGCTGCCTTTGCACAGATCGAGGCCGGCGCCGACATTATGTATGCGGAGCGGGCGGGCGTCGTCGACGCAGCGCGCGAGAAAGGAGTTCTGGCCTTTGGCAATGTCAACGACATGAACAAAGAGGAGAACGGCACCGATGTGGTGGTCACTTCTGCGCTCTGGCATATGGAAGAAGCAATTGCCCACGCCATTTCTCTGGTAAAGGCGGGCACTTTCAAGGCCGAGAATTACAAGGAATGGACCATGATGCGGAAGGGTGGAGCCAGCCTTGCCCCGTATTATGAATTCGACGACAAAATACCGGCTGATATCAAGGCCAAGGTCGAGGAGACCAAGGCCAAGATCCTTTCAGGCGAATTTGAAGTAACGATTACCGACACCGAGCCTAAGTCGTCGTTTTAGCGCCTCCAGGATAATGGCCACCCAACCCGTTATTGAGTTCCGAAGCGTTACCAAGCGCTTTGGAACCCTTACGGCCAATGATCGCGTTTCACTTTCGCTGGACCGCGGGGAAGTGCTCGCCCTGCTTGGAGAGAATGGGGCAGGCAAAACCACGTTGATGAATATCTTGTTCGGGCACTACCGGGCTGATGAGGGGGATGTGCTTGTCGATGGCAGGGCTCTTGAGCCCGGCTCCACTCGAGCCGCAATCGACGCTGGTGTTGGCATGGTTCACCAGCACTTTACGCTGGCCGACAATTTGACCGTGCTGGACAACATTACACTGGGCACCGAGAGCCTCTGGTCACTGCGGCAAGACAAAAAGCGAGCGCGGTCGAAGCTCGATGCAATGATTGAAGATTACGGTCTGTATGTCGATCCAGACGCATTTGTCTCAGAGCTGTCGGTGGGAGAGCGGCAACGCGTCGAGATTTTGAAAGCACTCTACCGCGATGCGCGGATTCTGATCCTTGATGAGCCGACGGCGGTTCTTACCCCTCAAGAAGCCGAACAGCTGTTTTCGACGCTGGAATCCCTGCGCCGCGACGGACTTGCTGTAATATTCATTTCTCACAAGCTGCACGAAATCCTCGCGGTCAGCGACCGTGTTTCGGTTCTGCGTCGTGGTGCCCTCGTGGCAACTGTGGAAACCAGAACCGCCAATAGAGAGGACCTGGCAGAACTTATGGTTGGCGAGGCAGTTGTCCGGCCCAAGTTGAAACCGCTCGAGGCGGGTCCACCGGTTCTCGAAATGGACAAGGTGAGCACCAGAAACGGTGCGCTTCAGGAGGTTGATCTCACCGTTCGCGCCCACGAGATAGTTGGAATAGCGGGCGTTGCCGGCAACGGTCAAAGTGCGCTGGCCGATGTGTTGAGCGGCCTGGAGAAAGATTTTTCTGGTCAGGTACTGCTCAACGCACAACCATTCTCCGCCGGAAATCCGCGCAATGTAGTCGCTTCGGGTGTGGGGCGGATCCCCGAAGACAGGCACAGCCGGGGTATGGTTGGCGACATGGAAATCTGGGAAAACCTCATCTCAGAGGATGTCCGTACTGCCGCAATGTCGAAGTCCGGTTTCTTGATCAATCGATCCGCCGCAATTGACCGGACCAGGCGCCAGATTGAGGAATTCGATGTCCGTTGTGAAGGCCCTAATGCCCCGACCAAACTGCTGTCTGGCGGTAATATGCAAAAGCTGATCCTGGCCCGGGCTCTTTCGCGCAACCCGTCGTTCATTCTCGCCAATCAACCCGTGAGGGGATTGGATGAGGGGGCAATTGCCTTCGTTCAGGGGAGATTGCTGGCGGCTCGGGCGCGGGGCGCGGCGATCTTGCTGGTGTCTGAAGATCTTGATGAACTGATGTCATTGAGTGACCGGATCGCGGTCATTTATCAGGGCCGGTTGAGTGAAGCGCGGCCAGGCAGTGAGCGAACCATTGCCGAGCTGGGGCTGATGATGGCGGGTCAGAGTGACCGGGGGGAAGCGGCGTGATGGTTATTGAGCCTCGATCTTCTGTGTCGATCTGGCGGGCCGGTCTGGCGCCGATCTGGGCCATTTTGGTTTCGCTATTGCTCTGCGCAGGCCTCGTCGCCTGGGCCGGAGCTTCAGTGCCAACCGCCTATGGTCTGTTGTTGAAGGGGGCATTTGGTTCCTCGTTCGCGATCAATGAAACGCTGACCCGTTCCATCCCGCTTATTTTCACGGGCCTTGCCGTTTCGATTGCGTTCAAGGCCAAATTCTACAACATCGGCGCTGAAGGTCAGCTCTACGCGGGGGCACTTGCTGCTACATTTTTTGGCACCGGCCTGGTTACACTACCTCCCGTTTTGATGATCCCGTTTCTCATGATCGCCGGTGCCGTCGCCGGTGGCCTTCTTTTGCTTTTGCCGGTCTTACTTAAAACTAAGCTGAAGGTGGATGAAGTGGTTACGACGCTGCTGTTAAACTTTGTCGTCCTTCTGCTCGTCAGCTATTTGATTGAAGGTCCCTGGAAGGACCCGATGTCGCTTGGTTGGCCGCAAGCTGCCTCGATTGTAGATGAGGGGGTGCTGCCCGGCTTGTTGGCAAAAGGGCGACTCCACTTTGGCTTTGTCATCGCCGTGGTGCTTGCCATCGGGTTGTGGGCCATGATGCGTTTCACGGTTCAGGGCTATGAAATCCGGGCGGTCGGCTACAATGCAAGGGCTGCCGAGTTTTCGGGCATCAAAATCAACCGCACCGTAATCATGACCGCCATGATCTCAGGAGGCCTGGCCGGAATGGCGGGGGTCAGCGAAACTGCAGGCCTGAAGGGCTACCTGACGCTGGATCTGTCGCCGGGCTTTGGATATACCGGCATCGCAGTTGCGATGCTTGCCCAACTCAACCCGTTGGCTGTCATCCCAGCAGCCATTTTTCTTTCTGCGGTATATGTCGGATCCGATGCCATGAGCCGCGCGGTCAACATTCCGACCTATATTGCCGATGTGATCGTTGGTGTTTCTGTGCTTGCCGTTCTTTGCAGCGTCATGTTCTCGCAATATAGAGTTCGGTGGCGCGGATGAGCGATCTCTTCGATATTCTGCTCACTGCGGGGTTCTGGGCCGCGACAATTCGCATTGTCAGCCCATTGATCTTCGGCACGCTCGGCGAGTTGATCTGCGAACGGGCTGGTGTACTCAATCTTGGCATCGAGGGCATTATGACAGTCGGTGCGATGGCTGGCTGGATGTGGGTTTATCAGGGTGGAGGACTTTGGGGCGGGGTTTTATTCGCAGCCTGTATGGGCATGATATTTGGCCTGCTTCACGCAATTTTGTGCGTTCATCTGGGCTTGTCTCAACATGTGACGGGCATCGGGATCACGCTCTTTGCATCGTCATTGAGTTATTTCGTCTACCGCATGCTGCTGCCATCGGCTACGACACCTCCAAAGATTGTTCCCTTCCAGTCGATTGCCATTCCGGGACTTAGCGACTTACCGATTGTCGGCGCTGCATTGTTCAACCAGTCGGCGTTGACCTATCTGGCACTGCTGACAGTTCCCATCGTCTGGTATGTCTTGTTCCGTACACCGGTGGGCCTCGCGGTGCGCATGTCGGGCGAGAATCCGGTGGCGGTAGAAGCACAGGGCATCAATGTCCTGGCGATCCGAACCGGTGCCGTGATGGTGGGCAGTGGTCTGATGGCCATTGGTGGTGCCTTCATCACCATGTCCTGGTTTGACGCATTTTATTTCGGTATGATCAACGGGCGCGGCTGGATCTGCGTGGCTCTGGTCATATTCGCATCCTGGCAGCCGCGCAAAGCTCTGATCGGCGCCCTGTTGTTTGCAGGGCTCGAAGCCATGCAGGTTCGGGCTCAGCAATCGGCCGGGGCATTCATTCCCTACCAGTTTTTTCTGATGCTGCCCTATGTCATGTCAATTCTTGCCATGATCGTGATTGCGCGGAAAACTAAGTACCCCCAGGCCCTGCTTGTTCCCTTCAGACGGGGAGAGCGCGTCTAAATGGAGACAGAGATGCTGAACAGTAGCGACAAGAAATTTCTCCGCCTTGCCTATGACGAAGCAAAGGCGGGCTTCGACGAAGGTGGATGTCCGATAGGTTCCGTTCTTGCCGAGGGGGACAGCCTCATCGCACAGGGGCGTAACCAGCGGGTACAAGGCGGAGATCCGATTGCACACGGCGAGATGGATTGCCTGCGCAAGGCAGGGCGCCAAAAAACCTATCGCAACATGACACTCTATACCTCCCTTTCACCCTGCATGATGTGCTCGGGTACGATCGTTCAGTTTGGCATCAAGCGCGTCGTTGTCGGGGAGAACGAGAATTTTGGAGGCAATGAAGACTTTTTGAGGGAACGTGGAGTCGAAGTGATTGTGGCTGCTGATGAAGACTGCATCAATCTTATGAAGCGCTTCATAAACGAAAAGCCAGAATTGTGGGCTGAAGACATCGCTGAAGATATCGACTGAATTGGACATTCTCTCGCAGCGGCTGCTGAAATGGGTTTTCGCTCCAACCTGACCAGATTCACTTTGAGTAATCATCATGTCTTCCTCAACAAATAACTCTGTCGACACGTCCGTTGAAGAGTCCCAGACCGAGGCTGCGGCGCGCAGAGCAAGAGGCGAGTTTGTCCGTGGTGTCAGTGCCTTTCGGAGTGTTCTTGGTGAATCTCCTCATTTCCCGGCAGTACCGAACCGTTACCATCTCTTTGTCGCGCTCAACTGTCCCTGGTGCCATCGGGTGGTCCTGGCAAGAAACATCCTTGGACTGCAAGACAGCATTACCATGGATGTTGCCTTTCCCAGTCGCACGAACGAGGACGACCCGATTGAGGCAAACCGCTGGGAATTTAACCCGCGGCGGATAGCAACGCTGACCGGGACGACACTCCCTGAGTGCACTTTCGAGACTGCAACCGGCAAACAATTCCGCCTTGCCAAACAAATCTACGAGGCTGAAGGATCGAAGGAGGCCAGCGTACCAATCCTGTACGACAAGCAGAAGGGTCGAATTGTTGCGAATGAAAGCG
Organism: uncultured Rhizobiaceae group bacterium; assembly: GCA_938044775.1. Lineage (GTDB taxonomy): Bacteria > Pseudomonadota > Alphaproteobacteria > Rhizobiales > Rhizobiaceae > Pseudahrensia. The sequence continues at coordinate 11,820 of CALIOE010000013.1, read as the reverse complement.
CCGATATCGTGCGTATGTTGAACCGGCAGGCGAAGGTGCTGGGCAGCAATCTGGCAGAGCAGGATTGCCCCGATCTGTATCCGGAAGGTGAAGGCCATGCGCAAATCCGGAGCGAAATTGACGCATTGAACGACCAGATCTACGTCAACATCAACAACGGAGCCTACAAAGCGGGATTTTCCTCCAGTCAGGAGATCTATGCGACTGCGTTCGGGATGTATTTTGATACACTGGAGAAGCTTGAGGCTCTACTGGCATCCGACGGAAGACTATTCCTGACAGGCGATATGTTCACTGAAGCTGACTTACGGCTCTTCCCAACGCTCTACCGCCACGATCCCGTATACTACGTGCGCATGAAGCTTAACGGAGCAAGGATCCTGGACTACCCCTACCTTTGGCGTTGGTTGTGCCGCGTCTATTCTTTGCCAGGCGTGGGCGAAAGCAGTTCGCTGCTTCATTGCCGACAGGGATATTTTGGCAGATCCTGGAACAATGTGGTGCCCCTGGGTCCGACACACCCGATGTCATATCCAGAAGCATACGAACATCCTGAACTCGCCGGCCATCCGGCTGGCCCGGATATTTAGGGAATGACAATGTGCGCGGCGCCGGCCACAAAGGCCGGCAGCACAAGATTGATTTCGATGGAGTCACCGGGCAGAAAATGAATATCCGTGTGGCAGCAACTCGTCTCCACCGCAGATCGGGTCTGGTAGATTACGCAAGTGATCGTGCTAGCAATTTGAGCAGTCTTGCAACAACGTTGACGGAGGACTTACACTGATTTCGGCTCCCCATTCTAAGGGCTAATCGTTCAACCATACTATTTTAATTGTCAAAGGAGCGGCACGATGAGTTTGCGTATAAATGACACAATACCGAACCTGACGGTAGAAACGGACAAGGGCACCTTCGATTTACATGATTGGATTGGGGATAGCTGGGCGATCCTGTTTTCACACCCCAAGGACTTTACTCCCGTTTGCACGACCGAGTTTGGCGCCGTTGCGCAGCTGGCTGATGAGTGGGCTAAACGCGGCACCAAAGTGATTGGTGTATCCGTGGATGGTGTGGAGGATCACAAGAATTGGAAAAACGATATTGAGAAGGTCGGCGGCGCACCTGCTGGCTTCCCGATAATCGCTGACGACGGACTGGCAGTCTCGAAAGCTTTCGACATGTTGCCGGCAGAGGCATACCTGCCGGACGGGCGCACGCCCAATGACAGCGCAACCGTGAGATCAGTGTTCATCATTGGCCCGGACAAACAGTTGAAGCTGTCTATGACCTACCCGATGAACGTGGGACGCAATTTTGCAGAAGTCTTGCGGGCGCTGGATGGGCTGCAGACAGCTGCCAGTCGAGGTGTTGCAACGCCTGCGAACTGGAATGTCGGCGATGACGTGGTCATCCCGGCAACAGTCAATGATGAGGATGCAAAGGCGAAATTCGGTAGCTTTACAACGGTCCTTCCTTATCTGCGGATGACTAAGCTCGAAGGCTGAGCGGATGCACTATCGCGCCGGCGACCGCCCGCTGTTTCTCTATCCGCAGCGGGCGGACTGTGGTCCGGCAAGAAAATTGATGATGTCTGAGATGAATTTGAGCAGATTGGGAGTTGGATCGTCGGCAGGCGCAGAAACCGGGGCGCGTTGGCAAGGGATTGGTTTAGTGTCTAAACCCGAGCGACGATCTGGGCGCCAATTATCCAGCGAGGATAGACCATCATGATCCGAAGGACACGTGCGGGCGCGGGCACCAGCGCAAGCACCAGCACGATTGTGCGCTCGTGAACGAGCACGCAGCGAATCTGGAATTGGTATTCCTGCTGATTGCGGCCTGCGTGATCGTCTATTCGCTGTTTACCAAAGCGATAAACCGGACAGTGCTGACGCTGCCCATGATCTTCACGATTATTGGGTTGTTGATGTCTGAACCGATCGAGATGCTGGCCCCAACGGAGGTGCTGGACGGAACCAAGCGCCTTGTGGCTGAAATAACTCTGATTCTGGTTTTGTTTGCTGATGCAAGCCATGTGCGGTTTGCTCGACTGAAAAAGAACTACCGGCTGCCACTTCGGATGCTGGTCATCGCAATGCCTTTATCCATACTCTTCGGCACGTTGGTCGTTTCATGGCTTAACCCGGCGGGGGGAATTGCATTGGCGCTGTTAACGGCTGCTGTATTGACGCCCACGGATGCCGCCCTGGGTCAGACTGTCGTTTCCAGCCCGGCAGTCCCTGCGGAACTTAGTCAGACAATCAATGTTGAAAGCGGGTTGAACGACGGGCTGGCTTTGCCGTTTGTACTGCTCGGTGCCACGTTGGCTTCGGGCCAGATGCTGGGAGCCGCTACTGAGGGACTTGTCGCGTCAGTTGCCGCGCAGATCATACTTGGCCCGCTGGCTGGAATAGTCATCGGCTGGAGCATAGCACGGGCGATGGACGCGGCTCATGAACGGGATCTGGTAATGGAAAGCGCGCAAGGCGTGGTCTTTCTGACGACCGCCTTTGCGGCCTATCTGGGTGCTGAGATCGTCGGTGGAAATGGATTTATTGCCGCATTCGTTGCGGGTGCTGTATTTGGAAACAGCTACAAACACGATCCGCACTTCATAAGCGAGTTTATGGAGGGTAACGGCCAGCTGTTGACGATGTCGGCATTTTTCATTTTTGGTGCTTTGCTACTGCCGGACGGTCTGGCCCACATGACCGGCACGGCAATCGCCGTCGCAATATCGTTTCTCACAGTGGTTCGCATCGCGCCAATTGTGTTGTCGCTTTCCGGTACCGGCATGCCCTTGAACCACAAACTCTTCCTCGGCTGGTTTGGCCCGCGCGGACTGGCCTCTATCCTCTTCACATTAATTATGATGGATGAGTTTGAATTTCCCCATGAAAACGAGCTCCTTGCCTGCGTTTCATTGACGGTCTTCTTGTCCATCTTGTTGCATGGGCTGTCGGCGACTCCTCTCGCAAACCGTATCGGACGGGACTGATATTCACGCAATCATCAAAAGGTCACGCATTGGTGCTTGGGGGTCCGGATCCGGTACACCATTCAAGCGAGCGCCTGTCAATCAGCCGCGTCGGTTGCAGTAAGCTTTCGATTTGATCGACCATTCTTCCTCATCATGCGCCCCATATGTTGCAGATTCGGAAAGTGTGAAAGTTCGTCAACCGGTGTCTTGGAGCGGCGCTGCCAGTTGGGATGCTCGTCTATTGTGCCCGGCAGGTTCTGCGCGTCGGCACGCCCCTCAATGTCGTCGAGCTGGACCGACACCATCGCTACCGGCGACCTGGCGAGCGCGCTGTGAACTGTGTCACTTAGCTTCCGGCTCTCGCTTTTGCTGGTCATGCCGTTATCGCCAGCGGGTCCGGCCTCAAGGTTGGCCAGTTGCTCACATTCCCCTTGCCGTTTCCGATGGGCGTCTTTTGCACTCAGATCGCTGATCCAGCCTAGTCTCTTCCAACACTCAATGTCGCGACCAGCGGCAAAGCCCCTCAATGTGGGCGTGTCGTGTGTTCCAAAACAAGAGAGGGAATGAGGTCGCAACCGTGAGGGATCGCGAAAGGAACCCGATTTATCTTTCTCGTACTGGAGTACGGAATAGGAATAGATACCGCTGCTGCGCAACGCCTCACGGAAACCATCGGGCACAAGCCCAAGATCCTCACCAATAACAATTGTAGAGTTTCGCTCGGCCTCGATGCGAACGATCGCGAGCAAGGCATCCAGGTTCTGTCGAATATATCCGCCCGGTGACCCGTCATCGGGAATCCAGAAACTGCGATTGAGCCCCAAAACATGGTCGATCCGCAAGATTCCGCAACGGCTCATGTTGCGCGCCAGGATCGAACGAAAGGCGCCATAGTGGGTTGAAGCAAGCTTTCGCGGCGCATAGGCGGCAAGGTTCCAGTTTTGCCCGGCCGGGCTCAGATGGTCAGGAGGAGCACCGACTGAGACGCCCTCGGCAATGCTGTCGGGTTCACCCCAGGCTTCGGCGCCATTGCGTCGTGAACCGACAGCGAGATCAAGGTAGAGGCCCAGCGCCATTCCAGACGAGCAGGCACATGATTGTGCTGCCTGCAATTGGGTCTCGGCTTGCCATTGCAGCCAGGCATGAAACATCTGGCTGTTGTTTGAGACAGAGGCATCGGCGGCTGGTCTTTGCGGTTCGGCAGGCCAATTGTGCCAGTCGGTGCCATGGGTTTCACTTTGACTTTCAAATCTGGTGAAGCGCTGGAGAGCGGCTCCCTGGCGCTCACGAAAGATCTGAAAAGCGGTATTCTCTTCGGGCGCTGCCATCGCAACATGGTCGTCGAAGATTGCGCGGAGCAGAGGACGGTGATGATTTGCGTGCTCACGATAATCAATGAGCTCGGTGGAAGCTTTTGCCGCCTGCTCATTCCAACGCGAGAACAAGGACCGGGTGGTTTCCGATTGAGGTTCAATCTGGTCAAGCGCGATGTGAGAGGTATTCAGATACCCCCGGTGCGATGGGGAATAGGGACTGATCACTTCTGAGCTGGCCCAACCAATGGCGTGGACCGGATTGATGCCGAGGAAATCTGCGCCGTGTCTGGAAAAGGCTTCGGCAGCGACTGCGAGATCCCGGTAGTCGCCGATCCCGGGATTGCGTTTCGAATGCGCGCCGTAAAGCGCCAGATTCGATCCCCATATGCGCTCACGACCGACAATATCAGTTAGTGAAGGTGCTGTCGCCGGTGCCGCGATCAGGCGAATGGCTTCCTGATGTTTACCCATCGTGACGGTAACATGATGAATACCCGACGGGAGCGACGGCAGATTGATTGTCTCGGTGGCTTTTCCTTCAATGTCATCGGTCTCCTGCCCTTCACATATAAGACGCCAGATCACCGGTTTTGGAGTCTTTAGTTTGAGCGGCGTCCCGGTGCCAACAATGATCTCCTCTGGCAACAAACGAGCCGCTTGCGCTGCAACGTTTGACCTGAGAGCTTCCTCGATCATGGCCTCATTATCGAGTTGCCAGCCGTTGGCACGCAAGAGAGCGAGTTTTGTCTCGCGGGACGTCTGCCTGTGCACACCAGCCAGATCTCGATACGCGGCGACAATACCTGCCTGATCGGCAAGCCTGTCGAGCGTATTGCCTGTGCTCATCTTGGGCTCTCGTCAGGCTTGGCAACTGCTGCAACGACCGAGTGACCAACCACCACCATAAACGTCTCGTCAAACTCGCACACGGCGAAAACGTCGCTTGCGCCGGTATCAATGGCACGGACCCAATGTTTTCCCACCGGTATCGCAGGGAGATTGACGTGCGCGTCACCATCACCTCGATTGAAAACAATAAAGACCGTGTCGGAAATCTGCTGCTCTTTTGGTCGGTCAGCGGAGCCACGAAGGGTCAGGCAAAAATTCGACAAGCCCGGATCACGCCACTGTAGGGGTTCGCCATTGAAGTCGGTCCATTCCACGTCGGGCAATCCATCTGCTTCGCGGGTTGCGGCATGGAGAAATTGGTCTTGGCGAAGACATGGATGGTCATTTCTGAACTGCGACAGACGAGCGACAAACTCGATCATATCGTGATCCGCACTGTCCCAGTTCAGCCATCCGATCGGATTGTCCTGAGGATAGGCATTGTTGTTTCCCTGTTGGGAGTTTGAAAATTCGTCTCCGGCCAGGAGCATCGGTGTGCCTTGAGACAGGAACAGGGTTGCAAGCATGTTGCGTTGTCGTCGTGCCCGAAAGCCGCGGATGCCGGGGTCCGTTGTCTCTCCTTCAAATCCGCAATTGTCGCTCAGATTGTTGTGGTGCCCATCAGCTCCGTTCTCACCATTGGCCTCGTTGTGGCGTTCATTGTAGCGGGTCACGTCAGCGAGGGTGAAACCGTCATGGGCGGTGACCAGATTTATCGAACTCCAGGCCCGTCGCCCGTCGCGGTCGAAGTTTTCGGCAGAACCAAGCAGTTTTGCGCCCAGCTCCTGGGCGCTGTGATGATCGCCGCGCCAGTATCGACGGACGCAATCTCTGAAGCCGTCGTTCCATTCTGAAAATTCGGGTGGGAACTCGCCAAGACGATAACCACCGGGCCCCACATCCCAGGGCTCCGCAATCAAACGCACGTCGCTCAAAACCGGGTCTTGGCGAAGCGCATCAAAGAATCCGCCATGACGATCAAAGCCATGGTCTTCGCGGGCCAATGTGGTTGCGAGATCAAAGCGAAATCCGTCAATGCCCATCTGTTCTACCCAGAACCGCAAGCTGTCCATAACCATGCGCAGAACGTATGGATGCGCAACATTCATTGTGTTGCCGCAACCGGTGTCGTTGACATAGTAGCGCGGTTGACCAGCTATCAACCGATAGTAAGAGGCATTGTCCAAACCGCGAAACGACAGGGTCGGACCGCGATGATCACCTTCGGCCGTGTGGTTGTAGACGACGTCCAGGATCACTTTGATCCCCGCAGCATGAAATCGTCGCACCATGGTTCGAAAGCCGCGCAAGCCTTCGGGACCAAAGTAGCGGGGTTCCGGCGCGAAGAAGCCTACGGTGTTGTAACCCCAATAGTTGCGCATACCGCGTTCGACCAGAAAACCGTCATCAATAAACGAGTGCACCGGCAGCAACTCGATGGCCGTTATTCCGAGTTTCTGGAGATGTTCCAACATGGCGTCGCAAGCCAGACCCTCATAGGTGCCGCGCACATTTTCCGGTACAGATGGATTTTGTATAGTCAGGCCCTTTGGATGAGCCTCGTAAATCAGTGTTTGCGCCCAGGCGACATCGCCGCGAGGCTCGACATGCTCAAAAAGCGCCTTCTCTGACACAACTGATTTAGGGACAAAAGGGGCGCTGTCGCGGCTGTCAAAACTCAGATCTTTGGACGCATGTCCCTTTGTATAGCCGAGCAGAGCACTGTCGTGCCTCCAGGTTCCACGCAGTTCGCGTGTGTAGGGGTCGAGCAGAAGTTTGTTCATGTTGAAGCGGTGGCCGAGTTCGGGCGCGTACACGCCGTCCGCTCGGTAGCCGTAGAGGCTGCCAGGCGTAACGCCCGGCGCGTATCCATGCCAGACGTCCCCTGTTCTCTCCGGCAAGGGCACGCGGTCTATTTCAGTCGCTCCATCGTCAGAGAAAATGCAAAGGCTTATGGCTGTTGCATTTGCCGAAAAAACCGCAAAATTTGTTCCCTCGCCATCAAAACGAGCGCCCAAATGATTGGGTCGGCCGGAGCGCAGTTGCAGTGGCATAAGGATTGTCTCTTCGTTTTATTTGGTCGCGATGGTCTCGTATAGTTCAAGATAAGCCGGGGCCGACTGGTCCCAACCAACGGGATATCGCATAGCGTTGCGCATTAGAGAACGCCAGACCTTTGGTTGATCGAAGAGATCACAGGTTCGGTGAATGGCGTCCCGCAAAGCCGCGCTTGTGACGGGCGTAAATAGAATCCCAGTCGCACGTTTCGATTTGATCGCCGCATCGTCGGCGTCAGTCACTGTGTCGGCAAGTCCTCCAGTGCGGGCGACAACCGGCAGCGTGCCGTAACGCAATCCATACAGCTGAGTGAGACCGCAGGGTTCAAATCTTGACGGAACCAGAATTGCATCGCTGCCACCCTGCATAAGATGCGAAAGTTCTTCGTCGTAACCAATAATTACACCGACCTGTCCCGGGTACTGTTGGGCCGCATCAAGGAATCCCTGTTCCAGGTGCTTCTCGCCCGATCCCAGCAGCGCCAGGTGCGCGCCTCGCCCCACAAGCACCGGAAGCGCTTCCAGCAGAAGGTCCAGCCCTTTTTGTTCAGTCAATCGACTGACCACGCAGAATACGGGGCCAGATGCATCAGAGCCCAGACCAAAACGGGTTCTTAACGCAACCCGGTTCTGTTCTTTGTTTCCCAGACTTCGGCTCGTGTAGTTTTTTGCAAGCGCTTGATCGGTGGATGGGTTCCAGGCCCGCAGGTCAATGCCATTGACGATTCCCGAGAAGTCTCCACGCCGGGCCTGAAGGACGCCTTCGAGTCCCATTCCAAACTCGGCGGTCAGCAATTCCCGGGCATAGGTAGGGCTTACGGTTGTGATCTTATCGCTAAAGCTCAACCCGGCCTTCAGAAATCCAAGATGCCCCCAGAATTCGGCGCCCTCGTGGGTAAACAACTCATCCGGAATCGAAAATGTGTCCTTCACAGTCCAGTGAAACAGACCCTGGAAGGCAATATTGTGAATGGTGATAACGCTTCTTGGACAGGTCTTCGCGCCTGCTTGCCTGATCAGCAGCGGTGTCAGCCCTGCCTGCCAATCGTGAGCATGAACAACCGCTGGTTTCCAGCGCTTAATCCCTTCAGTCGCGACCTTTGCAGCAACGAAACACAGGGCGCCGAACCGCAAGTGATTGTCTGGCCAGTCCTGACCGCTATCATCAAGATAGATGTTGCCCGGTCGATCATAAAGGTGAGGCGCATCCAGTAGAAGCAGATTCAGACCTTCAGACTTTGCCGCAATAAGTCTGGCTTCTCCACCAAACAATTCGTCAAATTTGGTGACGATTTTCCCGGTCTTGGCGACACGTGCGAGAGCGGGATAAACAGGCAGGATGACCCTGATATCGACTCCCAATGCAGCAAGTGCCTTGGGCACAGCTCCTATTACGTCTGCCAGCCCTCCGGTCTTTACAAAAGGCGCACATTCCGAGGCGACAAAGAGAACCTTCAATTCACTTGTCCATATTTTCGATCATACGTTTGGTGATCAAACATACGCCCGCTTCGGACCGATAGAACCGTTTGGCGTCCAGTTTTGCATCTTCGCCAACAACCAGCCCTTCCGGGATCGATACACCTTTGTCGATCACGACGTTGGTCAATGTCGAATTCCGACCAATACTCGCGTAGGGCATTGCAATCACGCCTTTGAGTTTGGCGTAAGAGTGGGTGCGCACTCCCGTATAAAGCAAACACCGCTCCAATTCAGAACCTGATATGATGCAGCCGCCAGAGACCAGAGAAGACAAAGCCAGGCCGCGCCGACCCTCTTCGTTGTGAATGAATTTTGCCGGCGGCGTGAGTTCTGAATACGTCCAGATGGGCCAGTCACGATCATACAAGTCCAGTTCCGGAGTAAAATCGGTGAGATCGATATTCGCCTGCCAGAAGGCGTCGACCGTACCAACATCACGCCAGTAGGGTTTTCGTTCGAAATCACTTCGCACACAGGAGCGGCCAAAGGGATGAGCAATCGCGCTGCCGCTTCCCACAATCTTTGGGATGATATCCTTGCCGAAGTCGTGGCTTGAGTCCGGGTCGGCAGCATCTTCACGCAGCAGCTGATACATGCGTTCTGCGTTGAAGACGTAAATCCCCATACTGGCGAGCGCCAGGTCCGGATGACCAGGCATGGCCGGTGGATCGGCCGGCTTCTCGATGAATTCCAGAATATTGTCACTCTCGTCCACATGCATCACGCCGAAACCGGATGCTTCAGGGCGCGGTACTTCAACACAGCCCACGGTCACATCAGCACCGCTGGACACGTGATGTTGAATCATCAGCGAATAGTCTTGTTTGTAGATGTGGTCGCCAGCCAGAATTATGACATATTTCGGGTTGTTTCCCTCGATGATTTCGATGTTCTGATAGACCGCATCCGCTGTTCCTTTGTACCAGTTTTCTTCGTCCAGCTGTTGCGACGCCGGCAGAATGTCGAGCGACTCGTTTCGTTCAGCCCGAAAGAAGCTCCAGCCTCGCTGCAGATGGCGAATAAGCGAATGCGCCTTATATTGTGTCGCGACGCCAATTCGGCGAATGCCGGAATTGACTGCATTGGAAAGCGGAAAATCGATTATTCGGCTTTTCCCTCCGAAGTAAACGGCAGGCTTGGCGCGGCGGTCGGTTAAATCCATCAACCTGCTGCCGCGGCCGCCGGCCAGGACAAAAGCCATCGTCTGCTGGGCCAGTCTTTGTGATTCCATGTCCATATCGATCCCTCCCAAAATATTGTTCGATGTCGTCAGGTTGGTCTGGTCATTGCAGTTCAAAAAACACTGTTGCGAGCGGCGGCACTGTGATGGATATCGAATTATCTCGGCCTGAAGCCGGGTTTGCCTCGCTCTTCACTCCTCCAAGATTTCCGCGATCCGCTCCGCCATAGTGACTTGAATCAGTGTTGAGTACCTCTTTCCAGAATCCTGGTGCGGGGACGCCGATGCGTCGCGAACTGCGTTCGACGGGTGTGAAATTTGAAATGACGAGGATGGGATTTGAGTCACTCTCTCCTCGTCTGAGCCAGATGAACAGCGATTCCTCTGCCGCACCGCCTTCAATCCATTCAAAGCCCTCTTCCTTGCAATCGCGCTGGTAAAGAGCCGGCTTCGATCTGTAGAGATTGTTCAGATCGCGGATCAGGTTCTGCACGCCCTTGTGCGGAGGATGATCGAGCAGATGCCAATCGAGGGATGTGTCATGGTTCCACTCCCGATCCTGGGCGAATTCATTGCCCATGAACAGCAGTTTCTTGCCTGGATGCCCCCACATGAACCCGTAATAGGCGCGCAAATTGGCAAACTTCTCCTCCCTGTCGCCAGGCATTTTTTCAATCATGGCGCCCTTTCCATGAACGACTTCGTCATGGCTGATGGGCAAGATGAAGTTCTCTGTAAATGAATAGTGAATTCCAAATGTCATCTTGTGATGGTGGTATTTGCGATGCACCGGATCTTCCTGCATGTAGGTCAAGGTGTCGTTCATCCAGCCCATGTTCCACTTGAAGCCGAAGCCCAAACCACCGTGGTTCGTTGGCGCGCTTACTCCTGGAAATGCGGTCGATTCTTCGGCGACGGTCATGATACCGGGCATATCCGCATAGACCATCTCGTTCATGAGCTTAAGGAAGGAAATGGCTTCGAGATTTTCCCGGCCTCCGTGGACGTTTGGAATCCATTCACCCTCGTTGCGGGAATAGTCGCGGTAGAGCATTGATGCGACTGCATCGACGCGAAGACCGTCGATGTGATGTTCACGCAGCCAGTAAATCGCATTGGCAATCAGATAATTGGACACTTCCCTGCGTCCATAATTGAACAGCAACGTATTCCAGTCAGGATGGAACCCTTCCAGACGATTGGCGTGTTCATACAGCGCTGTGCCATCGAATTGACCAAGCCCGTGTTCGTCTTCCGGAAAATGTCCGGGAACCCAATCAAGCAGAATCCCAATTCCGGCGGCGTGGCACGATTCTACGAATGCCCGGAACTCATCAAGCGTGCCGTAACGAATGGTCGGAGCGTAAAGCCCGATGGGTTGGTAACCCCAGGAGCCGTCGAACGGAAACTCCGTGATCGGCATGAGTTCAATATGGGTGAATCCCATGTCCTGGACATAGTCCACCAGTTGAGTGGCATGTTCCAGATACGAAAGTGGGCGGTTGCCTTCTTCGGGCACGCGCTTCCACGAACCAAGGTGAATCTCGTAGATGGAGATTGGTTGATCAAACCGCTGCGAGCCTTCGCGCTTTGTCATCCATTTCTTGTCACGCCATTTGTGTCCCTCAATCCTGCGCACAATGGATGCAGTTTTCGGTGCGTGCTCGGCGCCAAACCCAAATGGATCCGCTTTTTGAGGCAGCAAATTCCCCTGGCTGTCTTTCAACTGAAATTTGTAGACTTCACCCTCACCAATGTCAGGAACGAATGTCTCCCATACGCCTGTGGAACCGCGCGGCTGCATCATGTGGCTTTCCGGATTCCAACCATTAAAGCCGCCAACTACGGATGCGCTTAAAGCGTTTGGGGCCCAAACGGCAAAATGCACGCCCTTCTTCGTCTTGGTATCCAATA
>CALIOE010000012.1 GCA_938044775.1 uncultured Rhizobiaceae group bacterium | reverse complement strand
AATGAATATTGGCCGGGAAAACCGTCATCGGCAAAAACAAGCCTGTCGCCTTCGATCTTTGCCTTGCGTCTAAACCATCGGCCGCGACTGTATTGGTCGTTGCCGACCGCATAGACTACCTCTGCGACTGCATCGCTTCCGAGGCGCTCAACGACGAGAATATGGTTTCGTCTGTTGTCCCACTTGCCAACCTAGACACCAGAGAATGGCCCTTCCAGGGGAGCAGACACTACGGCGTTTGCCGGCAGGGGAACGTCACCGACGAACACCGAATCCTGCGCGTTCGAAGTGCCGGCGAGCAGCACCAGGCCCAATAAAACAAAAGCCAGGTATTTCAGCATCGTCAATGAATACCCGAACAGAAGCCGGCGATCCAGTCGTGGCTGGAATTTGTGAGAGAAACATTGTCCGGGTCACTTTGCGTGATGCTGGTCAAGCGAGCTAAGGCACCAACCGAAAAACCTTCCCGCTGGACCCGAATGGTCCCAGCTCATCGTTTGTCAAAATGATCAGTTCTCCGCGCGCATCCTCCGCCAGACTGGTTACACGACTTGGGAACTGTCTCAGTTTTTCAAACGGCCAAAGATCACCCGGGTTTTTCGGAGGTCCGGCAGCAAACAACTGACCCGATGGATTTCGAAAGTCTGCGCTCCAATCCGCAAACAGAACCTGCCCTTGTAGTTGAGGAAAACTGGTTCCTCTGTAGAACCGGGCACCAACAACCGCCGTCCCAACACCCTTTGCCTTGAACTTTGTCTCGGGGTGCATAACCTGCATGTTAGGATACTCGATGATCGGGTTCCGAATCCTGTAACCAAAAGAATCCTTTAGTCGACAGTCGTTTGCCGCCGGAGGGTCGCGTGGGCTCAGCCTGTCTATGCAATGAGTGCCTTCTCTGACCGGCCAACCAAAGTTACCGGGCTTGCTTGCGAGAAAAACCGATTCCCAAAGCGTCTCACCAACCAGTGCTGCAAGAAACTCACCTCTTCCCTCACGATCAAAGGCAATGCGATAGGGATTGCGGACGCCCCACATATAGATCTCGTCCCGACCATGAATACCCACAAACGGATTGGACGAAGGAATTCCATATCCGGGAAACCCGCCGTCTGCATCAATGCGGAGAATGGATCCGAACAGCGAGGTGACGTCCTGCGCCAGTCGGTCCCAGTGCAATTGACTTTTCTGCATTTCGAAAGCTGACCAGAGGACTTTCTTGCCAACCCCATGGGCGCCACCACCATCTCCAATTCCGATGTACAAATATCCATCGGGGCCGAAGACCAGTGCTCCACCATTGTGTTTTCGACTTGGCCAATCGAGCGCCAGCAACACACGTTCGCTCTTCATATCAACGCGGTTCGGGTCTTTCCAGTCCAGGGTGAATTCGGAGATTTTCCGGGTGTAGTTCCAGCCCTCCGGCGCCGATGGCGCCAATGGAGCCGAATAGCTCACATACAATCGCCCGTTCACACTGAACCGCGGATGCAGGGCAAATCCAAGCAGACCACGTTCTTCAAACCCCTGCTCGAGCTTGATCATCTTCGAGCGCAGATCCAACAACGGGTGAGGCTGGCGTTTGCCGTCTTCTATGATGTGCACGACGCCGGATTGTTCTGCCACGAAGTAGCGATTGCGATCCCCCTCCGGTTGAACAAACTCAATTGACGAGCTCAATCCGTCGACCAGCATTTCCAGCTCATATGCAATTGCCGGAAATGAGAGAAAGGGGAGCAGAAACGCCGCCAGTGAAAGTTGCCTCATCATTCTACCACCATGCTGTTGTTCTGGTACCTGTGTCGTTGGCTTACCAAGTAACGTGCCCTCAAATACCTGGAACCACTATTGCTTGCGGCGCGCACGCTCCGCATCGTCCCATGCCGTCAGGGCCTGAAAATCGGGCACAAATCCCAATCCCTTCTGCGCATCTGACGATACTGCATCTTGCGACGTCACCACGTCGATCAATGCAGGTGCGTTAGCCAGTGCACGCTCAAGTGCGGCCGGCAGGTCCGCCGGATCTTCTACTCGCTCGCCATGCGCTCCCAAGGCACGGGCCATGGCTGCGTAATCCGCGTGTTGCAGTGTTGTACCCACCACGCGGCCTCCATAGTTCTTATCCTGATCGAAACGCTCGATGTTCCACGCCGCGTTGTTTGAGACGATGATCACCGGTGTCGCTCCATGACGCACAGCGGTGTCTATTTCCATCGCATTGAGACCGAAGGCTCCGTCACCGTTGACAGAAATCACCTGCCGATCCGGGTGGGCCAGGCTGGCCGCGACGGCAAAGGGAACCCCTACACCGAGGCAACCGAATGTGCCGGCGTCCATATAGGTCGATGTGTCCAATCCGATCCTGGCGAAGCTCAGAAGGTCACCACCATCAGCAATGCCGATATAGTCGGCATCGGCTTTTTGTCTGATGGCATCGAATATGGCCATCGGATGCACCTTCCCATCCGCGCCGGTCTGCGGACCCTGTTTGGATCGTCCCCTGGCGGTGCGTTCTTTTTGTTTGGCGCGCAGACCGTCAAGCCAGGTGTCGTCGCGGACGCCTGAATCATTGCCCAAACCATCTGTGACGGCGGCAAGTGCGAGGCCGACATCCGAAAGGATTTCTGGTTGGCCTCGCCGATTGTCCAGCAATTCTCCGGCGGTGTCGGCAATGCGGACAAAGCGCGCGTCGCCAAACACCGCGGGTGAACCGTAGGCGACCTGATAGTCAAGTTTACGACCTAGAGTAATGACAAGGTCGGCCTGGCCCATCACGGCGCCACGCACAGCGCCGACGAAAGACGGATGGTCGCCAGGGACCAACCCCCGGCTTTCCTGTGTATCGAGATACAGCGCGTTAGCGGCATCCAGAAAGCGAACCAGTTCTTCGCCCGCACCTCGCGCGCCGCGACCGCTGATCACCAGCGGACGACGGGCCAGTCGGATCGCCAGAACGGCATCTTCCACAGCGTCTGGTTCGGGTTGCTGCTTGCGCGAAACACTGCCCTTGACCCATTCATCCAGTACAAGTTGCGGTTGCACGCGCGCGCGCAACACGTCGGTGGGAATTTCTATGTAGGACGGACCCGGCTCGCCCAGGTCACCCATCGCCCGGGAGATTGCCTCATCTGTTTCGCGCAGCACCTGATCGGCTACACGGGCCGTGCGCGAGTAACGCGTTATGGGTTTCATGATATCGACGTGCGGGATATCCTGCAGAGGTCCCATATTGGCCTGTGGTCTCGAAGTGCAGCCACCGATCAGGAGCACCGGAGTTCGGGCAAGAGAGGCGTTGGCCATTGAAGTTACGGTATTGGTCACACCTGGACCCGCGGTCACCATAGCGACACCAAAAGTGCCGGTCAGGTCTGCATGCGCGTGTGCCATGTGAACGGCGGCGCGCTCGTCACGCACATCGATAATGCGTATTCCAGCCTGCGCAGCGTAATCCCAAATCGGCTGGATATGACCGCCTTGAAGACCGAAAATTCGATCAACACCTCGCGCTTTCAGACTTTTGGCAATCCAGGCTGCGACGCTTAACGGGTCGTCATTCAGGTCCTGCTGAGGAATGTCCTGGGCGCTGATCGTCATGTGTGGGGTCCTTATGTTGGGTCCGGGTTCAGCCGAGCTGTTCGCGCAGCAGCCGGTGCAGGATTTTGCCTGTTGCATTGCGCGGCATCTGACCGGGCGAGATGAAGACGATGGAGCGCGGGCGCTTATATCCAGCCAGCTTATCACGACACCAATTGATGAGCCCGGCTTCGTCAACCGCCTCGCCATCCCGGCGTACCACGGCGGCGGTGACGGATTCGCCCCACATTTCGTCCGGTAGTCCTATGACGGCGGTGTCCGCCACAGCCGGATGTGAGCCGATCACGGCCTCCACTTCGGACGGATAGACGTTCTCGCCTCCGGTTATGATAACGTTGTTTTTGCGATCAATCAGCTTGATGAAGCCGTCCTGGTCACGGATCGCAATGTCGCCCACACTCATGTAGGCGCCGCGAAAGGCCTCAGCGGTCCTGGCGGGGTTGTTCCAGTATTCTGTAAATGTATATGGGTTGCAGGAATACAATTCGCCTGGCTCACCGTCCGGCACTTCGTTGCCGTCATCACTCAGCAGCCTGATCGGTGCTGAGCCGATGGTCTCGCGTCCGACCGTGCCGAGCTTGTCGAATTGTTCGTCCGGGTGAAGCATGGTCACCCAGCCGCCTTCGGTGGATCCGTACAATTCGAACAGTCCCGTATTGGGAAACATCTCGATGACCGCCCGCTTCGTATCAGCGCGCGCCGGCGCAGATGAGATCATGAGCTTTTCAACGCGCTCGAAATTGGCTTTGCCGCGCTCTGCAGGTGGCACGTCCAGCATCATGGAATAGTGGGTCGGTACAAGGGACGTGAAGGTCGTACCGGTCTTGCCCATTGTACGCAGGCACAAAGCGGGATCAAAACTGGGGCGCGAGAAGATCGTGACTGCGGCGCCCGAATAAACGAAGGCGGAGAAAAAGAACAATGAATTGGCATGAAACATGGGCATCACCAACAGCGCATCATCAGCGCGTTTGGTAGCCAGCTCTACTGCCGTCATCAACGACAGCATGGCGATACCCCGATGTGAGCGGACTGCGCCCTTGGGTCGACCCGTGGTGCCCGACGTGTACATGAAGCACCAGGCTTCATCTGGAGAAACAACGACTTCTGGTTCACGATCGCTGGCGGTGGCAAGCAAATCTTCATATCGCCGCCACGCCCCCTCCACATTGCCCTCGCCAACCACAATAAAGCAATCTTCGGAAAGCATGAGATCAGCGCGAACAACCTCGATGGTGGGTGTGAGGATGTCCTCGACAATGAGGGCTACGGCACCGGAATTTTCAATAATATAAAGTGCTTCGGATCCGGTGAGGCGGAAGTTGATGGGCACGACGACGATGCCGGCCTTGGCGGCAGCAACAAAGATCTCCGCCCACTCAAGACGGTTGTAGGCAAGCACGGCAAGTCGGTCACCCTTGGTAAGGCCAAGACCCGTGAGTGCATTGGCAAGCCGGCAGGAGCGCTGGTTCCACAGCCGGAAACTCATGGCCCTATCCAGATCACGCACACCGATGCGGTTCGGCTGGAGCCGCGATTGGGCGCTAAGCATCTGTCCGATATTGAGCGGCTCAGTCTCTTTCATGGTTGATCGGCTTCGCTGTCGGGCAATTTGCCTGCGAGCAATTGAGCTGCGCGATCGGCATGTTCGCGCATTAAGTGTTCCGCAGCTGCCGCGTCACCCTCAAGCACGGAGGCGACGATTTCTGAGTGCTGTCGCCAAATATCGCGTGGCGGTTCGGCGTGACGCAGCACATCGCCCATTACCCGGCGCAGGAATCGCCAGTGTGGTTCTGCGGTTTGAGCAAGCAATGGATTGCCCGAGGATTGATAAAAATGCCTGTGAAAGGCCTCATCGTGCCGGACCATCTCCGGCACATCGCCTTTATCCACTGCTTCGGAACCGGCAGCAAGAATCGATTTGACCCGCGTTTCGAAATCGACCCGCGCCGCTTTGTCTTCCGTGATACGCGCTACGGTCCTGCGCGCAGACAGACCATCGAGCAGCGCCCGGATTTCGTAGTGATGGCGCATCGTTTCGACATCCAGGTGAGACACGCGCACCCCTCGTTTGCCAGCTTCCTCGACAAGCCTGTCGGCTTTCAGAAGTGCCATGGCCTGCTGCACCGGCTGGCGCGAAACGCCAAGCCTTTCCGCCAATTGTTCCTGTTTGAGATGCGTTCCGGGCGCCAACCGGCCCGAACAGATATCGTCGAGAATTGCCTGATAGACCTGATCTGCAAGCGCCGGTGCGGTCTGAATGAAATCCATATTTTGAATACCGAATTCTGAATTCAAAAATGTTGCAGCTTCCTGTTGCGAGAGTCAATTTGCCCCGCGTCATGCGCTGGCAGGGTTCCAGTGGAAGGCAGTCGAACTGTTGGAGTCGCAGTCTCGGGTGGGATCCAGGATCCTGGACAACATGGTCACTTCGTAATCATGGCCGCGTTTGGCTGAAATTCCCCAATGCCTCACTTGCACAAAGACTGACCCGCGTTATCGGTCTCGTCCGGGTTCGGTCGGATCGTCACAGAACAACGCGATCTTGTTGCCCTGAGGGTCGCGAAGGTAACCAACGTAAAAATGCGGTCCATAGGAGTCACGGAAGCCGGGCTGCCCCTCGTTGGAGCCGCCCGCGGCAAGCCCGGCCGCGTGAAGGTCGCGAACCTGTATTTGACTGCGAGCCTCAAATGCGATCATAGCGCCGTTTCCGGCCGACGCCGGATGTCCGTCGAAAGTTGGTTTTACGTAGAAATCCGGCAGAGCAGCAGACTGTCCCGGTGGTACGGGCAGCACGTAGCTTAGCCCCTCAGGCCCCTCCTCCAGCCCGTAGTCAAGAGCCGGCAGAAACGCCGAGTAAAACCGTTTCGCACGAGCGATGTCATCGGCACCCACTGTGACGTAGGCAATCATGCTGCGTATTCCTTTCAGCAAGCCCGGGCATTGCAATCAGTTCACTGCAGTGTGGTAGGCCAACACACAGTCCGGCACAACAAACATACGCGCGCTGAATGCTCTCCCGAAGCCG
>CALIOE010000011.1 GCA_938044775.1 uncultured Rhizobiaceae group bacterium | reverse complement strand
ATGATGGCCATGGCCATGGTCACGTATCCGATCATGCTTGCGGCTTTGGAACGATCGAAAAGATCTCGAATGATGGCCCTGCTCAGCGCAATGGATGCAGCAACCGATGCCTGCAGAACTCTGCCCAGAAGTAGCATTTCGATACTCGTCGCGGTCAGGCAGATGACGGTCGCGATCACGAATATCGATTGCGTTATCAGCAACACGGGACGGCGACCATACTGGTCCGACAGCGGCCCGATAAACAGCTGTGCGATGGCTGTCATCGCGAGAAAGAGGGTCAGAACATATTGAGATTGGGCTGCGCTTACTTCGAGATCCTGGCTAATCAGCGGCAACACCGGGAGAAATATGTTCATCGCCGTGACGGCTGAACCGGCCATCAGGACGAGCGTTAAGATACTCGGCGGTGTATCCGCGCCGCCGAGTCGATGGCGTTGGCCGTCGGGTCTGTTGGACATGAAAGGGGTGCCGTATTGAATCAACACCAGAATCTACGTCCGGTAGCGAGCCAGCGCCAGCTGATATTTCCGAAAAGTGGTTTTTTGCGGAGGTCCCGTACCGGGGCACCAGACACTGTCATCCCTCGGAGAGCCCTTTTGACTTGCGGTAGCCGCCAATGAGCGAGTTCAAGATCCTGTGGAACACCATCGATCGTTCAAATCGAGCCCGGCGCATGCCGCGGTCAATTGGGTTTTCGATGAAAAATTCTTGTTGTGAGGTTCTGTTAGGCATTTTCGCTCTCCGTTCGATCAATTGCACACTTTGGCGGCGTTGTTAGGAAAGTAGAGAGCTGTCGAAGCTTTGACAAACGCGTAATTCACGCTCTACAGTTCAAAAAAATTGAACTGAAAGACGGTCATGGCTCAACGATTGCCGCCACTCAATTCACTTCGCGCCTTTGAATCCGCAGCGCGTCTGATGAGCTTCCAAAAGGCGGCTTCGGAACTGAATGTCACGCCCTCGGCGCTTAGCTATCAGATAAGGCAACTGGAGGATCATCTTCAGATTTCGCTGTTTGAACGGCTGAACCGCGCCGTTGCCCTGACCGGTGCCGGCGAGCGTCTTTATCCAGGTGTCCATACAGCCTTTGTCGAACTGCAAGGCGCAGTTCGCTCGCTTGGTCAGCTGACCAGCAGCAACGTCCTGGTTATCTCGAGCGGTCCTGCATTTTCAGCAAAATGGCTGGCTCCCCGCGTCTACCAATTTGTTGACGAACATCCCGACACAGAGTTACGGATCGCCGCCAATCTGAATCTGGTCGACTTCGAGCGCGACGAAGTTGACGTGGCAATTCGATTTGGCGCCGGTAATTATCCCGGTCTTGCTGTCGAACCTCTCTTCCATGAGGTCGTTCTGCCTCTTGTAAGTCCGCAATTGCTCAGCAGACACGCAGGGCGGATTACGCGTGACGACCTGCAAAACATCACCCTCCTGCACGACGACTCAACCAGTTTCATGTCACAGGTTGCGGGCTGGCGCGAATGGCTGGCGGCTGAGGGGCTGGACACCGATAATGCGTCACGCGGGCCTCGATTCAATCATGCTGATCACGGACTCGATGCGGCCATTGATGGCGCCGGGATCGTCATGGGACGGTTATCGCTGGCCATGCGCGACATTCGATCCGGGCGCCTGGTTGCACCCTTCAACACCTATCTGCAGTCTGAAGCCGGTTTCTATTTCGTCACACCGGAGAAGTCGCTCGAAATGGACAAGGTCGCCTCGTTCAGGCTTTGGCTTATGGATCAGGTTGCCAAAGAGGCAGAAGAGATCGTCACCTTTTTGTCAGACAAGAAAGCGCTCTAGAGCTTTCTCAATTGGGCCGGGCAGGAGTTTCCAGACCGTATGAGGCACTATCGCGCGGGTCCTGTCGTTTCTGATTTCGCACGGTCGCGTGAGAATGAGTAGATGCCGGCGACCACCAACAATACGGCTCCGGCGATTTTGAGCAAGCCGGGTATTTCACCAAAGAAGATAAGCCCGATTAGCGACGCCCAGATCAGGATTGAGTAGCGGAATGGAGCCGTAAAACTCACGTCTCCGGTTCGCACTGTCATGACCGAGAACAGAAATCCGAACCCGATCAGTACAGCAGCGACCGTCAACTTGACCAGCATCCAGCTGCTCAGTTCCGGCAGGGGGTGATTAACGGATATGGCAATACCCATGATCCAGACAAAAAAGGTAGTGAGCAGCGCGACATAGGTGGAGGGAATGCGGCGCGGCAACATCTTTGTGGTCAGGTCGCGACCCGCCATGGCCAGTGCAGCAGCCAGTGCGTAGAACGCCGCCGGGCTAAACGCGGCTGAGCCAGGCTGGACGATCAACATGACGCCAACAAAGCCCACCGCCGAAGCCGTCAGACGTCGCCATCCAATCCTTTCACCGAAAACGAGCACTCCGCCCAGCATCATGAGAAGAGGCAGCAGTTGGAGAATTGCCGTCGCATCAGCCAGCGGAAGGTTGAACAAGGCCAGGAGAAAGAAGGCCGTTCCGGCGAGCTCGAACAAGATCCGTCCTGCACACGACCAGTTTCCGGCATAGCCGACAACATCGCCAACCGGACGAGGTCCATCAAGGGCGAGAGCCAGCACAATGCACACGAGAACGCCGATGCCGCCGCGAATGGCCAACGCCTGGTACCACTCGAGTTGCCCGGTGAAGCTCTTCATCAAAGCGTCATTGATGCCGAAACAGGCCATAGACAACATCATGTATATGGCTCCGCGGGCGTTCGCGGAAATGCTGTTCAAGAAAGATTCAGTTCTTTGAAAAAGTCATTGCCCTTGTCATCTATGACGATGAATGCCGGAAAATCCTGAACTTCGATCTTCCAGATCGCTTCCATACCCAGCTCCGGATATTCCAGAACCTTAACCTTTTTGATGCAGTCCTGGGCCAATCGGGCTGCAGGGCCGCCGATAGAACCAAGATAAAACCCGCCATGCTGCTTGCAGGCATCGCGCACCTGACGCGAACGGTTTCCCTTGGCCAGCATCACCATGGAACCACCGAAAGACTGGAATTGATCCACGTAGGAATCCATTCTGCCCGCGGTGGTCGGCCCAAACGAACCTGACGCCATGCCATCAGGCGTTTTTGCCGGGCCAGCGTAGTAAACGGGGTGATCCTTCATATATTGCGGCATCTCATCTCCCGCCTCGAGACGGGCCCGTATTTTGGAGTGAGCAAGGTCACGCGCAACGATGATTGTTCCATTCAGTGATAAGCGGGTTTTGACCGGATGCCTGGTCAGTTCCTGCAGCACATCTGTCATCGGCTGATTGAGGTCGATCTCGACGACTTCGTTTGTAAATTCGCTCTCGTCGAGTTCCGGCATGTACTTTGCGGGTTCTGTTTCGAGCTTCTCCAAAAAAATCCCGTCCTTGGTGATCTTTCCCTTGGCTTGCCGATCGGCTGAACACGAAACGCCTAATCCGATAGGCAGCGATGCACCGTGGCGGGGCAGGCGCACGACCCGAACATCATGACAGAAATATTTGCCGCCGAATTGCGCTCCCACGCCCATGTTGCGCGTCAGCTTGTGAATTTCCTCCTCCATCGCCAGGTCGCGAAACGCATGGCCGGATTCGGAGCCCTCTGTTGGCAGTTCATCATAATACTTGGTGGATGCCATCTTCACGGTTTTGAGCGTCTGCTCTGCCGAAGTCCCGCCAATCACGATGGCAAGGTGATAGGGAGGACAGGCCGCTGTACCAAGTGTGAGGATCTTCTCATGCAGGAAATCGATCATGCGGTCATGCGTCAGCAGGGAAGGGGTGCCCTGGTAGAAGAAAGTCTTGTTGGCCGAACCACCGCCCTTGGCGATGAACAGAAATTTATAGGCATCGAGGCCTTCTGAATAAATATCAATCTGCGCCGGCAAATTGTTTTTGGTATTCTTTTCTTCAAACATTGAAACGGCGGCCAACTGCGAATAGCGCAGGTTTTTTTTGAAGTAGGCATCCATAATGCCCTTGCTCAATGCGCTTTCATCGTCGTTCTCGGTCAAAACGGCACGACCGCGCTTGGCAACGACGATGGCGGTCCCGGTATCCTGACACATGGGCAGTACACCGCCGGCTGCTATGTTGGCATTTTTGAGCAGATCGAAGGCAACAAACCGGTCGTTCTGCGTGGCTTCAGGATCGTCCAGGATCGAGGCCAGCTGCTTGAGATGCTCAGCGCGCAGAAGATGATTGATATCCATGAAGGCCTGCTCTGCCAGAAGCCGGATTGCCTCGGGAGCAATTTTCAGAAAACTCAGTCCGCCAAGCTCTATCGCCTCAACATGTTCAGAAGAGAGCTTGCGATACTCGGTCTTCTCGGGGCCAAGCGGAAACAAATCCACATGGACATCGGATGAAGTTTCAGATGGGGGTGCAGAGGAGGGCATGAGCGCGTCCGTAGATTGTCTTGATCACTCAGCATGTAGCGCTTCCCTGGCGGCCACATCAAGCGCCATGGCCCGTCTTATCTCCTCGAACTCAACCCGGCCGCCGCCTGTGGCAATCTATCAAAGCTGCTGATGATCACATCCGGCGCAAGTTGATCAACAGGGATGTCGGTGTAGCCAAAGTCCACTGCAATAACGGGAATGCCCGC
The DNA here is from genome assembly GCA_938044775.1 of uncultured Rhizobiaceae group bacterium. Classification (GTDB taxonomy): domain Bacteria; phylum Pseudomonadota; class Alphaproteobacteria; order Rhizobiales; family Rhizobiaceae; genus Pseudahrensia. The sequence goes on along the minus strand of CALIOE010000011.1, from coordinate 21,624 downwards.
ACTTTTCGCAGCATCGATGTCGTTGATGCTGTCGCCAACCATGATCGCTCTGGCCGGATCGCCGCCTGCAAGTCTGATGGTCTCCAGCACGTGCCGGCCATCGGGCTTGCGAAACTCAAATGTGTCGCCGCCGGTTATGACGGAAAAGCGACTGGCTTCACCCAGCTCGTTCAACAACTTCCTGGCCAGATGCTCAAGCTTGTTGGTGCACACTGCAAACCGCCATCCATTGCCCGAAAGCCTGTCCAGCGCATCCAGCAGGCCGTCAAAGTACGTTGTGTGATCGGCGATGTGAGACTCGTAATAGTCGAGATACAGCGGCAGGAGTTCTTCTTGTCTGCGCTGGCTCAGGGTTTTTCCGTCGAGCTTGTAGGCACTTTTCAACATCTCTACGACGCCGCGACCGACAACATGACCGACGGCCTCGGTAGAGACAGGCGCGATACCGTCATGCGCGGTAGTGAAATTGAGGGCCGGAATCAGATCACGGTTGCTGTCGACCAGTGTCCCGTCGAGATCAAAAACGAGAAGAGGTGGGTGTGAGGACATATATGTGATCTCCATTCGTTTACGGTTTCGCCGACATTTCGCCCGTGGTAGGCGCTGACAACGACTTTTCATTTTCAAAACCGGTTGTCCATGTCTGAAGAGCTGAAGACGAAAGCTGGGATCGCGGCGCTCGACTTTGTGAAGCCCGGAATGAAGCTGGGTATTGGAACAGGCTCCACCGCAGAGGCCTTCATTCGGGTATTGGCGCCAAAGGTTGCCGAAGGTCTCGATATCGTCGGTGTTCCGACTTCGGAACGAACGCGCGCCCTTTGTGAGGAGCTGGGGGTTCCTCTCACGACATTGGACGCGACGCCGCGACTTGACCTCACAATTGACGGGGCTGACGAAATTGACACGGCGCTTAACCTTATCAAGGGCGGTGGCGGTGCATTGTTGCGCGAAAAGATTGTTGCGGCAGCCTCCAGGGAAATGATTGTAATTGCCGACAAGTCCAAGCTGGTCGCAACACTTGGTGCCTACCCGTTGCCGATTGAAGTGAACATATTCGGTCTGGCGGCCACGTCTGCGATGATCGATCAGGTTGCCGTGGCTGCGGCGTTGAGTGGCCCTGTCGCTCTGCGGAAAGACGATGCCAGGAAGCCCTTCGTTACCGATGGAGGCCATTACATTCTTGACGCATCTTTTGGCCGCATTCCTGATCCAGAAGCGCTCGCCGTAGCGCTGAATTGCGTGCCGGGAGTCGTTGAGCATGGACTGTTTACAGGCCTTGCAAGCCGCGCCATTGTTGCCGGAGATGGTGCGATCGAGATCCTAAAGCCTAATGTCTAGGCTGAATGCCCCAAACGACCGAAGCCGGTCACCTTAAAAAAGACTATTGGAGATCAATTGTGATGTTTTCTTTCACCGCCCCCAAGACAGCCCGGACAGTCGGGGCAGCGCTGATTGCGCTCAGCTGCCTGTACCCAAGTGCCGGCTTTGCACAGGAACCAAGTGCGTCCCATCTTGAAGCCGCAAAGAAGGCGCTTACTGCGACCAAGGCAACCGAGACCTTTGATAACATTCTGTTGGAAGCATCGGCCCGGTTGGCAAACCAGCTGACGGCCAACAATCCCGATCAGGCCGACAATATTTCGACTATTGTAAATGAAGAGGCCATTGCACTGGCGCCGCGTCGCGGGGACCTCGAAACAGAGGCCGCGAAGCTGTTTGCGGCCAATTTCACTGAGGAGGAGCTGGACAGCATCTCCACTTTCTTTTCCTCGGGACCCGGCGAGAAGTACCTCGAAAAAACACCGATTCTCGCGCGTGAGCTCGGCAAGACGGCCCGGGTCTGGGCGACCGGAATCCAGCGTGATCTTGGCGAAAACGTGACCAAGAAGCTGCAGCCAAAGGGCAACTGACCCTATAGAGATAGCCTGATTGGATTTCACGGGGCTGGGCATGGTGTACGACTACGATCTGTTTGTAATTGGTGGTGGTTCGGGTGGCGTGCGCGCCGCACGCAGAACGGCTGCGCTGGGCAAGAAAGTCGGGATAGCCGAGGAAAGCCGCTACGGCGGAACCTGCGTAATCCGGGGTTGTGTGCCCAAGAAGCTCTACGTCTACGCATCAACCTTTCACGAAAGCTTCGAAGACGCTGCGGGCTACGGATGGACCGTTGGCAAAACCAGCTTCGACTGGTCGAAGCTTGTTGCCAACAAGGAAGCAGAGATCACGCGTCTCGAAGGCCTCTACCGCAAGGGTCTCGAGGGAAACAATGTCGAGGTCTTCGATACACGTGCCGAACTGCGCGGTACTCACGATATTTGGCTGAGGTCCGAAGACAGGACGGTAACGGCGGAGCGAATCATAATTGCTGTCGGTGGTTATCCAAATCCACACGAAGCGCTGGAGGGGCATGAGCTCGGCATCGTGTCAGATCAGGCTTTTGATCTGGAACAATTGCCTGAAAGCATTGTTATTGCTGGTGCCGGCTACATTGCCGTCGAGTTTGCGGGAATATTCAACGGGCTTGGCGTCGATACCACGATCCTTTACCGCGGACCCGAAATTCTCTCCGGATTCGACGACGATCTTCGAGAGTTGCTGCACGCCGAATATGAAAAACGCGGCATCAAGATCATCACTCACCAGGTCTTTTCGAAAATTGAACAAGCGTCGGGCGGCAAGAAGCGGGCGCATTTGTCTGGCGGCGACGTGCTTGAAGTGGACGAGGTCATGTTTGCCCTGGGACGTCTGCCGAGCACTGGCAGCCTGGGTCTCGAGCTTGCCGGTGTTGAAACTGACGACCGCGGTTACATCCGTGTCAATGAGTACAGCCGCACCAATGTTGACAACATCTGGGCTTTGGGCGACGTGACGGATCGGGTACAGCTGACGCCGGTGGCTATTCACGAGGCCATGTGTTTCGTTTCAACCGAGTATCTCAACGATCCGCAACGGCCCGACCACGACTTGATCGCAACCGCCGTATTTTCGCATCCGGAAATCGGCACGGTCGGCCTGAGTGAACACGATGCCGCGCAAAAATATGGCCATTTGAAGGTCTACAGCGCGAATTTCAAGCCCATGAAACACACGCTCAGCGGCCGCGACAGTCGGATGTTGATGAAGTTGATCGTCGACGCAGAGACAGACAGAGTTGTCGGAGCCCATGTACTTGGCCCGGATGCGGGTGAGATGGCGCAATTGATGGCTGTTTCACTGAAGATGGGAGCCACGAAAGCTGATTTCGACCGCACAATGGCGGTGCATCCCTCAGCCGCCGAGGAACTCGTGACAATGTATGACCACAGCTACGAGGTCAAAGGCGGCACGCGGGTTTAGTCCAGCTGCGTCACGGTAGGGGTGCAGCGGCGCTGCCCGAACAGCATTATCCCGATCCCATATCCGGAAACGTACCGCAGATCACGAAATCGCGGATCACTGGCCAGTGAGTGGCTTCATGGCGTTTTCGAAAGAACCCGAGATGGCCGATTTCACCGCTGTGCGTGGGTTGCAACCAGATTTGCCGCAGATCCGCTTGATCATAGTGATCCATGAAAGAGGTAACGGCCTTGTGCGTGCCCCAGGGGTCGTCAGACAGGCCGATGGAAAGATAGGGCAGGGTGACATCAGAAAACCGCGACACTTCGGGCAAATCCGGATCCGAAAAGAAATAGTCGGGCTTTCTGATCCAGTCAGCCCAGTTCACAAAGATTGTGCCGGGCATTGCTTCGCCGGGGCTGACCGCCTTGGGCACATAGCCCATCAATTTGACGGCAAGGCGGCCAAAAACCTGGGTGCGGAGCCACACCGATCTGGGCTCATCAAGGTCGGCCCAGTAACCAGACATTGTTGCCACCGTTGCGAAGCGGGCAAAACGGTCTGCAACGCCGGAAAGGCCAAGCGCCTGGCCACCATAGGAATGACCGACGCCGATCAGATGGTGATCGGGATAACGCGCTCGCATCCAGCTGCACACTGCGGGAAAGTCGAGCAGCGCCCAGTCTTTCATGTGGAGTGTTGGCCATCGGCTCCGGTCACCCGCCGATCCGGCAATACCGCGATAATCGTAGGTCACCACCGCGGCGCAGCCGGCTTGCACGAGGTAGCCGGCGAAGTTTGCATAAAACCATCGCGGTACACCGGCAGCCGAGGAAATCATGACGACAGGTTGATTGGGCAGCGGCTCGTTCAATGCGTCCGTGTAGAGGGATCCGGCCAGCTCCCAGTCGCCCGGAGCGGAGATCACAACGTCGCTTTGTTCGACAGAACACGCCTTGTCCATAGGCATAAACGTAAATGACGTTTACGTTTGCGTAAACAGGAAATTGCAAAAAGATCGGCATGTTGACGGCGCGCGCAGGAATTGGCCAACCGTTTTCCGCCTGGCGCAGATCGCGACCAATCGGTTCTTCGGGACCGGAGGTGGGCTGATCAACGCAGCAGAACCACCCGGCGGTCTGTCAATGCCAGCAGTGCCGGTACGTCGGCGGCGGCATTGCGGGTGCAAAAATCAAAACGACGGCCAGGCAATCGCGGGTGCTGCGGCCTCAGGAACGAAAAATTACTTTTGTAGAGCCAACCGCCTGAGCGATGCGTTTGTAGTGGGTTTTGCGTTTGACGCTGCCCGAGGACCTCAACAATTTGGTCTGGGTTTCCGAAATGATGCTGATCGCCTGTTTGGCAACGGCACGCACAGCTGCTTTCTTAACGGCTTTGTACTTTTTCCTGCCGCTTCCTATAGTGGGGGCGCTTCGGTCGGCGTTTCGCGACACAAGTCTGGAAAGATCACGTGAGGCTTTGTTGAGGGCGGATCGAGCGGCACGGTAGTCTGGCCGGGAGGCTGCGCTGGCTGCCCTCTTGAAAGCTGCCGCCGCACAGCTGGCCCTGTATTCAGAAGCCAGTGCTCGACATTCGCGTGTCGCCCCCTTGAGCACACGGGTAATTTGGGAGGTCGCGGAGTCGGAGAAAACGAGCTCAAACTCCGGTATCATAACGGTCGGTAGGGTGGAGCGCGGGCCAAGAAGCATGGCGTAGGTCTCGGGAACCGCAGTGGTTATGCCCATCTCACGGTCGCTGGCGACCTGGACAGCGGCCTGCGCAGGCAGCACCGACGTTACAGTCATCGCAACAGCTATGGTAACGGGCGCGATTTTCTGCAAACCCTGATTAATCTTGCTCAATGGTATTCCCCCGGGATTGGTTGTCTATTCTTCAATTCCATATGCACGTCGCAAACTCCGTTTGGTCTGCGGTCCGAACTGCCCGTCCAGGGATCCGCTGTAGAGCTGCTGATCGGCAAGCCGTTTTTGCAGCGCCAGTCGGGTTCTTTCCTTGAACATGCGCGGGTTGTCGGACAGTTGCTTGAGTACGTCCTCATTGCCACTGCGCAGCGATTCATACAAATAGCGTGCCGAATCTTCAGCCGACTTACCCGGCACAATTCCATCGTCAATAAGAGCCGCGAGATTGAACATCGCCTCAGGATGCCTCAATGCCGCTGCCTTCTCGAACAGCCCTATTGCCTTTTTCTGGTCTCGAACAATGCCCAGGCCGCCCTGGAAGTGTAGAAAACCAAGGTCGTTGACGGCATCCGCAAAGTCGTTGTCCGCGGCCTTCCAGTAGTGCTCAAGCGCCTTCTCGATATCCTGCGGCACGCCAATGCCCCGCTCATACAGCCGCGCAAGTTCAAACTGGGCTTCCGCGTCTCCTGCTGCGGCCGCCTTTTTTAGCAAGGCGACGGATTCTTCTGGATTGTAGCGTTTCTCTTTTGGATCCAGTCGCATGTAAGCCAGACCCTTCAGGGCCCGCGTGTCGCCGTCCTGCGCCAGCGCAAGCAATTGCTCTTCCTGATCTGGTCGCAAGACTGCCCAGGCGTTTTTGCGGTCGGCTTTGTCGAGAACATTGATCTCGGCACTGCGTCCGGCCAGAAAGTAGGGATTGCCGGAAAGCGAACCATAGGTATGAGGTTCCTGGGAATTCCCAGTGCGCTGCAAAACACTGTCACGCACACGGCGAAACATCAGTCCGATCTCGAGGTCCGGTGTTTTCAGCGTATTTGCCAGAGCAATCGCAAAGGGGCTGTTGTTCCCCGCGCCGTCCAACGCAACTTTTCCGGCCTCCGCCGCAAAAGCGACCAAAGTTCCGCGATCCGGAGACGGCGGCGCCAGCCCGTCCGATCTCGTGCCGGATGAGCCCGGGTCAATGTTAACGACCGTCAGAGACTTGTCGTCAGGGCTGGAAAAGGGGTCGTTCCGGCAGGAATCCAGAACGACAATGCGCAATTGTCTGGCCTTGTCTACTGCCCGGAGCACTTCGTCCAGCGAGATGGACTGAGATGCCACGTCCGATCGATTGCTCGCCGTTGCATCGGTCGGGATCAGAAAATTCTGCCCGCCCAGTTCCATTCCATGCCCTGCATAATAGACAAGAGCGACATCTGCGGTTTCGGCCACAAAGGCAAATCTGTCAATCGCGACCCGCAGATCTGCCTTTCCGATATCTGCAAAGTTTGTGACTTCAAAGTCCAGCCCACGGAGAGTGTCGGCGATCAGTCTGCTGTCGTTGATTGTGTTTTTGAGCTTTGGGACCGTGCTGTAGTCGGCAATGCCAATGACAAGCGCCACACGTTTCTCGGCGGCGGCTTCAGTGGCAGTGAGCCCCGCAAGAACAAGAACAACGAATAAGAAAGCAGCCCGGACCATAGGGAAATGACCCTACGGCAAGCGTTGCCCGACTGCAAACCGGCAGGGTCGGGCGGATGCCTTTTTGCTGCCTTGGGTTAACGGCTGCCATCAGTCGTCGGGGGCGCAGCAGTTTGGTGGGTCAGCACGGCAATGCAGGTGTGACGGACAGCACACTATTTGTTAGGGCTGTGCCGTACATGTTGGCCACAACTGAGGCTGGCGGATGGAGGGAAATGTGAAGCGAAATTCAAAATTCCGCATGTGCGGCCTGGCTGGTCTGCTTGTTCTGTCGGGAGCGGGTTCGGTTCATGCTGAATCCGGTGTTTCCGCAAAAGACATTCTCAAGGCGCTTCAACCTGAGAAGACGTCCGCCACGCGTTCGCTGGTGCCACAGACCAAAAAGGAAAACGTCCTGAGTGAGGATGAGAAGAAATTTCTCGGCTCAATCACAACGCGCGGCCTGAAGGTTGAATCGCTGGTCAAGGCAGGTCAAATTCTGACAAAGAGGGACGTGCCGTCTCTGGATATTGAGATTCAGTTCCAGTTCGATTCCTCAGACATAGACCCGAGATCTCTTGCAGACCTCAAAGCCCTGGCTACGGCATTGAGTGATAGATCGTTGCAGGGAAGCAGGTTCATGCTCAATGGTCACACCGACGCCCGGGGCCCCGACCTCTATAATCAAAGATTGTCGCAGCTTAGAGCGGAAGCTGTCCGCAGCTACCTCGTTGAAAAACACAATATTGATGTTGCCCGGCTGGTTGCCGTGGGGTTTGGCGAGAGGCGTCTGAAGGAACCAGGTTTACCGGAGTCCAGTACGAATCGACGCGTAGAAATCATCAACCTTGGAGAATGATTGAGGATGTGTTGGTTTGTTTTCAGCAATCTGCTTTGCCGGTCGCGCACCGGCCATTGCGGCTCTGCAGTGCGTCGAGACTGGCAAGAGGCGCACCAGCTTACCTTCTTCGCGGTTTGCCGCCGCCTCGGTCTTTCGATTGTGGGGGCACTTGCCTGTGTTCTGGCTGCTTCCGCTGCGTCGCAGGCGAAGTCTATGGAATATGTCGTTTTCAGCATCAAGGGTTCTTTCGGCGACCTCGCCCTGGGTCAGGTCCTGCTCGAGGGCGAACGCATCGAACTTCCCGATGGGATTGAGGTGCAATTGCTGAGCAAGTTGGGGGAAATCGTCTTGCTTCGCGGGCCGTTCTTGGCGTCGGTGACCAACGAAAAAGAGAGCGCCAAGGGCGAAGCTGCAATTTCAAAGATTGCCGGTCTGCTTTTTCGAGACAAAAAGTTCGTTGGAGTATTGGGCGGCACCCGCACTGTTGGAGATGAGACCGACATAGGTTCATTGTTTCTCAATCGGGAGAAACCCAAACCCTGGTCTCCGCTGCTGTCCGATTCCGGTGACTATTGTCTGGATCAGAACAAACCTGTGTTGCGGCGCTCCAGCTCGGCAAAAGATATTCAACTGGTGTTGAACGCCGACAATCAACGCCGGGTCTCAACGATCTGGAAAGCTGGTTCGGGAGAACTTGACCTGAGCCGCTATTTTGCGCCTTCACAGACTGACCTGCACATTGCGCTGCCTGATCAGCGCACAATTGTGATCCATGTCGCGGAACCGCAGGGAACCACAGTTACCGAGCAGATCGCGTGGATGGCCGAGAAAGACTGCAACGTTCAGGCTCTGGGGCTACTGGCTCGGGACTAGAATCGGCCGAATCATGGTCCGGCTTATGGCAACTGCCCGGATGGCTTGCGCCGGCGTGCATAGATTTATCTGGTGCCGATTAGCAGACTCGAACTGCTGACCTCCGCATTACGAATGCGATGCTCTACCAACTGAGCTAAATCGGCCCTGGCCTGATATGTGCCGGATGCCGCTTGCTAATGCCGGGGCGAAGAGGCGTCAAGGGGCAGGGGCGTGCGAACCCAAGAGAACTGAAAGACGGTGGCGTCGACGGTTACCGCCCTAGCTTAACAATCAACCTGTCCAGTGCCTGCAGAAAGTCTGATCGGTCGCGGTCTGTAAACGGCTTGTGCCGGGTCTGGCTGTTGGTGCTTTCCCGGATGTGCTGACTGACGTCGCGCATTGCCAGCGCCATGCCGATGGACTGCTCGGTGAATTCCTTGCCGTTGGGCTTTAAAGCACGGCCGTTTTTATCGAGAACGTTGCTCGCCAGTGGAATGTCATTGGTTACCACAATATCGCCGGCTTCCATGGCATCGACAATCCAGTTGTCGGCCACATCCGGCCCGTCGGCAACCACGACGGTCGTCACCATTGGATCGCGTGAAGGACGAATACCGCCATTTGATACCAGGGTCACCGGAATGCCAAAACGCTCGGCAACCCGCAAAGTCTCGGTTTTCACCGGGCAGGCATCAGCATCAATATAAATGCGCACGCGGTGTCAGCCGTTGTTTTGAGCCACGGCGTTCGGCGGACACAGAATGTACATCGAGTTCTCCTCGATCATGAGGCTGCCGGTGCGTTCGGCGCTCTGGGGACCGCCATTGAATACGACGCGCAAGACGGTGCTGCCCGCATTGAATTGAAAGAATGTCCCGGTCGGGCCGCCCTTTTGGGGAACAACATTCTCCACCAGATCGATGCGCTGCCGCTCATTGTCCATACGCTGAAGGCCGCTGTCTGTGCGGTAATAAATCAGATCGCCACCAGAGCCTGTCGCAGAAGCGGCTATCGTCTCGGCGCCTTCGGACACCTTGAACTGACCGAGTTCTTCCGAGGGCAGCATGCACGACTGCTGGGCCTTGAGCAGCAAGCGCTGGGAAACGCCTGTGATATCGCGGGAACCGAGGCGGGCCCAGGTGCCGACAATCGAGGATTCAAACGCCTTCAGCGATGCAGCGGCTTCCGCCGGCGGCACGGTGTTTGCAGCCTGGCCCTCCACCTGGTTCTGCGACGGTTGCCGGGCAGCCGGTTGCTGTGTTGTAGCCGGTGACGACTCTTCTGGCGACGATCCGCGCGTGACGGTAAACAGCCCCTGACTGGCGGGTTGCTGCCCCGATATACCGGCCGGGCCGGTCTCATTGGCTGGGCTGGTTACAAAGGAATCTGTGTTGGACTGTCCAAAAGCGACAGGCGTCAGAACGATTGAAGCGGCAGCAAAGGACGCGACAAGACCGGTGAACCTGGTCATGATCAAAACTCCACCACGGCGCGGATCGATTTGCCTTCGTGCATCAGGTCGAACCCCTTGTTGATATCCTCAAGCGCCAGCTTGTGGGTGATCATCGCGTCAATCTCGACTTTGCCGTCCATGTACCAGTCGACGATTTTTGGAACATCGGTGCGGCCGCGGGCCCCACCAAAGGCAGTTCCGCGCCAGGAGCGCCCGGTCACCAGCTGGAAAGGCCGTGTGGAAATTTCCTGCCCGGCACCGGCAACGCCGATGATGATGGATTCACCCCAGCCCTTGTGGGCGCATTCAAGGGCCGCCCGCATAACTTTGGGGTTGCCAATGCATTCGAATGAATAGTCGGCGCCGCCGCCGGTCAGCTCAACCAGGTGGTCAACCAGATTGTCGTCGCCGACGTCCCTGGGGTTGACGAAATGGGTCATGCCGAATTTCTCGCCCCATTCTTTTTTGCCGCTGTTCAGGTCAACTCCGACGATCTTGTTGGCGCCGATCATGCGCAGGCCCTGAATGACGTTGAGGCCAATGCCACCGAGACCGAAAACAACCGCGTTGCAGCCCGGCTCGGCCTTAGCCGTGTTTATGACCGCACCAATGCCGGTGGTTACGCCGCAGCCGATGTAGCAGATCTTGTCGAATGGTGCGTCGGGATGAACCTTTGCCAGGGCAATTTCCGGCAGCACCGTGAAATTGGCGAAGGTCGAGGTGCCCATATAGTGCATGATCGGCTTTCCATCGATGGAGAACCGGCTGGATCCGTCGGGCATCAGTCCTTGACCCTGCGTCGTGCGGATGGCCTGGCACAGGTTGGTCTTGGGATTCAGGCAATATTCGCATTCACGGCATTCCGGCGTGTAGAGCGGGATGACGTGATCACTCTTTTTGAGTGATGTGACACCTGGCCCGATATCGACAACCACCCCGGCACCCTCATGACCGAGAATGGCGGGGAAAATGCCTTCCGGGTCAGCGCCGGACCGGGTGAATTCATCGGTATGGCAAATGCCCGTGGCCTTGATTTCGACCAGCACCTCACCCGCTTTGGGGCCTTCTAGCTGGACCGTTGCGATTTCAAGGGGTTTGCCGGCCTCGAAGGCCACTGCCGCTCTTACGTCCATGTCTCAAGTTCCTCATGGCTGGATTCGAATCCATTCTGGCCGCGATTATCGTCTGCGGATATAAACAGTCTGTTAACCATAGACTTTTGTCCAAAATCAATGTCTGTCGGCTAGCTTCCCTCCCTGAACACTTGGGAAGGTGGAAGATATGAGCGACAATGTTGTGTCCAGGTCACTGGAGCAGATCAAAGCATGCGGCAAGGTGAACAGCTATGATGTGATGCATCTGCGCGGCAATCTCTTCAGAGACGACGTGGTTGACCGCGGCGAGATCGAAAACCTGCTCAACCTGGATGCCTCCTTAAAGGAAAAATGCCCGGAATGGGGCTGGCTGCTGCGTGAAGCGCTGGTTCTCCATACTGTAGATGAAGCAGGCACGGGCGGTGTCGTCAGTGTCGAAAAAGCCGACTGGCTCATCGACCACATTTCAGGCACCGGACTGGTCGACAGCCCGGAGCGTTTTGAAGCACTTGTTGAAGTCCTGGAGACGGCGCGGGCCACGCCAGACGCTCTGGTCATGTTGGCTCTCGACCATATCAAGATTGCTGTTCTTGAGAACCAGGGCCCGGTCGCGACCGGTCGCGATGGCGAGAAGAAGGTTATCTGCAAATCAGATGTGGAACTCTTGCGTCGCGTTCTTTACGGGTTTGGCGGTGACAACGGAATCGCCATTTCCCGTGCCGAGGCTGAGTTCTTGTTTGATCTCAATGACGCGACTGCCGACTACGAGAATGATCCGGCCTGGGCCGACCTTTTCGTAAAGGCCATTGGCTACTACCTGCTTGCCACCGCAGAGGGCGGTGGATCGGCGCGACGTGTCGAAGTCGACGAGCACAAAGACGAAGGCAGGAGCCTTTTGAGCCGCTTTGGTGCACTCATGCGTGGTGCCAAACGCGCTGCCACCGACAACTCGATTGTGGTTGACGAAGCATTTGGCGAGCAGAACAAAAAAATGCAGTCGCAACTGCGTTCCGCAGAAGTTGTGACCAGCGACGAAGCGACCTGGATTGCCGACCGTATCGGACGTGACGGCGAACTGCACGAAAACGAGAAAGCCTTGTTGCGCTTTGTTCGTGAGGAATCTCACGACTTACATCCGAGCCTGGAGCCGCTGCTCGAGCAGAGCGCCTGACAGCTCCGTTACATGAATGCAATTTTGGGGCGATCGCTACTCGTTAGCGATCGCCCCAATCTTTGCCGGCGGCGGCAATGCAAAGCAGCGGCATTTTGCTCAGAAAAACTTCCGCTGCCACCATCCGGATTTTTTTGACTTATCGTCGGAACCAGCTTCCGGCTCTGCTTCCGGCGTCGCTTCGGTTCCCGTCAGTGTCGCAACAGCAGCTTCTGCCGGTTCTGTTCCCACATCTGGTTTCCGTCGCGTTGTCCGCCGCTTTGGCCGTGGGGCGGGTTTGGCACTGCTCGCGTCTTCCGGCCCGGCATTTTCAACAACCGGCGCTGAAACTGTCTCGGCAGCCGTGCTTGCAGCTACATTGTCGAGTGCTGCAGCATCCTCGGATACTGGCTTTTTCTTGCGGGGGCGGCTGGTTCTGCGCTTCGGTTCCGGCGCCTCTTCTGGATCGCTACCGACCTGTTCTTCTGCTGCTTCGGCCGCAGGGGATGGTTTTGGAGCATCTTCGGCCGGCTTTTTGGAGCGTCGGGCACGGCGCGCAGGTTTGGGCTCTTCCGCTTCCGCTTCCGTTTCCGTCTTGGCTTCAGTGTCAGCCGCCACCTCAGCAGTATCAGGCTCGCCGACGGAGCCATCAGCTTCAGCTGTTTGTTGAGCCGATTCCCCGTCTCCTTCGCTTTTACCGCCACGGCGTCTCCTGCGGCGTCGACGCTTGCGCCCGCCACCGGATGACTCTTCATCGTTTTCTGGCTGAGCGTTGTCGTCGGTTGCTTGATCTTCAACCGACTCGCTTGGAACGTTGTCGACCACAGGCTCAATTGTGTCTGGCTTGACAAAGCTTTCTTGCGGAGCCCGCTTGCGCGAGACTTCTCCTTTGTCGATCGCACAGGGTGTCATACCGAGGGTCGGGTCTGTGGCGATGGCGATGGCCACGCCGAAACGTGTTTCCAGATCGCTGATATGCTCTCGTTTGTTATTCAGCAAATAAAGCGCAATCTCTGTACGCACACGAACAGTAAGGTCGTTGCGCGAATTCTTGTTCAGCTGCTCTTCAATGGCGCGCAGGACGTGCAACGCGATCGAAGAAGCTGAGCGAACATGACCGAGTCCATCACAAGTTGGACAGGCCTGTGTGGTCGACTCCAACACGCTGGCCCGAATGCGCTGACGCGACATCTCCATGAGGCCAAAATGTGAAATGCGACCGACTTGTATGCGGGCGCGGTCGTTCTTCAGGGCATCTTTCAGTCTTTTCTCAACTGCACGGTTGTTGCGACGGTCTTCCATGTCGATGAAATCGATCACGATCAGTCCGGCAAGGTCGCGCAACCGCAATTGCCTCGCAACCTCGTCTGCTGCTTCCAGGTTGGTCTGTGTGGCTGTGTCTTCGATGGAATGCTGGCGTGTTGAACGGCCCGAGTTCACATCAATTGCGACCAGAGCTTCGGTCTGGTTGATGACCAGATAACCACCGGATTTCAGGGTCACCTGAGGTTGCAGCATCGCATCCAGCTGGGCTTCGACACCCATTTTGGCAAACAGCGGAATGCGGTCCTTGTAGAGCTTAACGTTTCGCGCATGCGACGGCATCAGCATCGTCACAAAGTCTTTTGCCTCGCGGTAGCCATCTTCGCCGGCAACCAGAATTTCTCCAGTATCCTTATCATAGAGATCGCGAATTGATCGCTTGATCAGACTACCCTCTTCATAAGTCAGGCAGGGGGCAGTGGATTCCAGAGTCAGCGTCCGTACGTTTTCCCACAGCCGCATGAGATATTCGAAGTCGCGTTGTATCTCAGCATTTGTTCGAGATGCGCCTGCGGTGCGCAGGATTACGCCCATGCCTTCAGGAACATCCAGACCTGTTGCGATCGATTTGAGGCGCTTGCGGTCTGCTGCATTGGTGATCTTCCGCGAGATTCCTCCACCGCGCGCGGTATTGGGCATAAGCACGGAATAGCGCCCGGCCAGCGACAGGTATGTCGTAAGTGCGGCACCTTTGTTGCCGCGTTCTTCCTTGGCAACCTGGACCAGCAGAATCTGCCGGCGTTTGATAACTTCCTGAATCTTGTAGTGACGGCGATTAGCCCGGCGCGTGGGAACTTCCTCCAACGCGTCATCGGAACCGAGCTCTTCTACAGCCGATCCACCGTTTTCGTTGTCGTCTTCATTGTCTGCAACCGCATCCGCCGGTTTCTTTCGCCGACTGCGCCGTGCCCGCTTGCGCTTTGGTTTCTCATCGGCAGCCGGTTCGTCACTGCTGTCTTCTCCGGCATCCTCATTTGCTTTTGCCGCAACCGGCTCTGCATCCTTGGTCTCGGCTTCAACCTCGGCTTCAGCCTCAGATTCAACCTCTGTATCTTTCTTCTTGCGGCTTGTCCGACGGCGGGTTTTCTTCTTGGGTTTTTCATCAGCTGCCGCCTCGTCGGGAGCGTCAGTTGCGGCAGCTTCGCTTACAGCTGCTTCGCTTACAGCTTCTGGAGCCTCTTCTTCGGGCTCTTTCTTCTTGCGAGAGGTCCGCCGGCGTGCAGGCTTTTTAGCTGCCTTTTCGTCGGCAGCAGATGCGGGTTCTGAGACGACATCGTCGTTCTCGTTCTCAGCGGCCATGACTTTGGGGTCGCCATCGTCATCACCATCGCTGTCTGAACTATCAGAATTTTCCGATTCTGGAGTGCTTTCAACATCTTTATCTGAGCTGTCCTCGACAGCAGTATCCGTTTCAGCCGCTTCAATCTCAGCAGGCTTGTCGGGATTTTCCTCACTGTCGTCGCTCTTCTTACGACGTCTCGCGCGAGGTTTCCGAGCTGGTTTGGCCTTCTTCTCGGCTTCCGGCTCTTCGCTTGATTCGTCATCTTCGGCGTCTGTCTCAGCTTCAGAATCGATGACGGCTTCGTCGTCATCTTCCTGGGCTGCGGCACGCGCGTCAGCGGCTTCCGCTTCCAGCAGTGCCTGCCGATCGGCGAGGGGGATCTGGTAGTAGTCAGGATGGATTTCGCTGAATGCGAGAAATCCGTGGCGGTTGCCGCCGTAATCCACGAAGGCCGCTTGTAGTGAAGGTTCTACACGCGTGACCTTGGCCAGGTAGATGTTGCCGCGCAGCTGGGTTTTATGTTCAGATTCAAAGTCGAATTCTTCGACACGGTTACCTCGAACGACGGCAACCCGGGTTTCTTCCGGGTGGGCCGCGTCGATAAGCATTTTGTTGTTCGCCATTGTATGGTCTTTCTGCAACCCGTTCCCGCAGTCCAAACAATGGCGCAGGAGCAATCCTAGGAGGATGCGCCGACTCTTGATCGCCTGGGGGAGAGTTGTCTATTTGTGGAGCCAACCCCGAAGCTGCTGTCCCGAACTGAGCCGCAAACGATGCGGGCTGCCGGAGAGCGAGCCTGGTTGATGAGCGCATTTTCCTCGTGAATGACCCAGACGCCACCACTTGCGGGGAATAAACGCATTCGCGTTGCCCCGCTTCGGTGTTCTGGTGCCAGTTCGCTTGTCTCATCGTCTGGTCGGTCTTCTGCCTATATTTCGACTCGGGAACAAAACTGTCCGAGCCGGTTAAGTACATGCCTTGGCATGTCGCCCCGCGCTGCTTTTGCGGCTTCTGGGGCTGTTCCTTCGCGGCGCACAAGCTATGATGCGAGCCGCAAATGTGAATTTGCCGGTTTGGGTCCGGAATTCTCGAATTCTGGCCGTGGGAAGCACCATAAATGTGCGAAAAAGGGGCAATAGTCTTGACCAAAAACACCCTACAAAACTGGTCCGCAATGACCATCGGGCGTATGGAAAAGGAAATGCCTAAAACAAAGTTCCCCGGCTGGGCTCTAAAATCAGACCACCTAACCTTCAAAAGGAAATATAGGTCGTGGCGCCTAAATACAAGGCGGATTTTTCGGTCTCGCCACAATTTCGGTCCCTTGTGGCCGCACTGCCAAATGGTTACTGCCCGTTAACCATAATCGCACACCTTGTGGCACCCGCCAGAATCATCGCTATTTACCAGTCATGCTGATCATTTCCACCGGGAAACACTGTTCCCAGACCGCATCTTTGATTGCTGCCGCTCTGGCAGCCATGGTTCTGTTGTGCCTGCATATCCCGTCTACCCTGGCACAATCCGCACCCGAAACCGAGAAGGTGCCCGCGATTGCCTTTGCTGCGCGCTTGGTCGGCGATGACAACCGTGCCCGCCTTCTCGTCGATTTCGACAAAAAGGTCGATTACGAGATTTATTTGCTCGATGATCCCAAACGCCTGATTGTGGATCTGTCTGAAACCGTTTTTAGCCTCAATCCTGATGCAAAACGCCTTTCCAGCCCGTTGGTAGCGGACATTCGGCAGGGAACGCTGGAGCCAGGAAAATCACGTATTGCACTGGATCTTGCGCAGAGCGTCGTGGTTGAAAAAAAGGCACTGCGAAAGGTTTCAAGCGGCAATCGTCACCGGCTGATCATTGACTTGCTAAAAAGTTCCGATGCCGACTTCCTCAAAGTCGCGAGAAAGCCGGTCGAGACGTTTCGGCCGATCACAGTGGCTCCTCGGAACACCTCTGGCCCCAAAAAATTCACTGTTGTGCTGGATCCCGGCCATGGTGGTGCCGATGGCGGTGCCGCCGGCAGAAGAGGGGCCATTGAAAAGGAGATCACGCTGTCCTTTGTCAAACGTCTGCGAACGGCGCTGGAGGCCGAGGGACGATTCAATGTGGTGCTCACGCGCGAGAACGATTCCTTTGTGTCACTGGGAAGTCGCCTTGAAACTGCCCGCAACGTGAAGGCGGATTTGATGATTTCTGTCCACGCGGATTCGCTGCGTCAGCGCAGCATACGCGGCGCTACAGTCTACACGTTGTCAGAGCGCGGATCGGACGCTTTGGCCCGCGCCCTTGCACGAAAGCAGAACCGGGCTGACCTGGTAGCAGGGCTCGAACTCCCCAAAATCGACACAGATGTAACCGATATTCTCATTGACCTGACTCGGCGTGAAACTGAAGCCTTCTCGAAGAGTTTCGCCCGCATAATGGTGGATCAGATGGCAACCGGCATTCGACTTATCGGCAACCCACAACGCTCGGCCGATTTTTTTGTCCTCAAGGCGCCGGAAGTGCCGTCCGTTCTTCTGGAACTTGGATATCTTTCCAACGAGGAGGACGAGAAGCTGATGCAGTCGGAGCAATGGCAAGCCAAGGTTGTCGAACTGACAAAGCTGGCCATTTTGGGCTTTTTCAAACCAAGGATGGGGCAGTGATATGGGCGAACTGACTGGTTGGAACGGGTGTTGCTGGAAAGCCACTGTTCTGGTGCGACATTTTGATAACAAAAACATGGTCACACCGATGCCCGATTTGATGTTACACCCGGAAACAGCGGGCGATGGAGTTGCGTCTGCCGACAATACAGGGACGCCCTCTCAATGATTTTGAGGCTATTCAGCTATTTCTTTGGCATCGGAACGGTCATTTTGCTGATCGTTGCGGGCTTCGCATTTTTTTATGTCGGCGGTCTCATGAAGGACCTGCCGGATTACGAAGTACTGAACAGATATGAGCCACCGGTCACGACACGCATCCATTCATCTGACGGCAACTTGATGGCTGAATATGCCCGGGAACGGCGTCTGTATCTGCCGATTCAGGGCGTTCCGGAGCGGCTCAAACAGGCCTACATGTCGGCTGAAGACAAGAACTTCTATTCCCATAACGGCATCGATTATGCGGCTCTCTTGAAGGCCGGATATCAGTATTTCAGCGCTAAGTTTTCTGGCGGTGACGCACGCGCTCGCGGCGCTTCGACAATCACCCAGCAGGTTGCGAAAAACTTCCTGCTGACCAGCGATCGTACAGCCGACCGTAAAATCAAAGAAGCCATCCTGTCGCTGAGAATCGAGCGTGCCTATTCCAAGGACAAAATTCTAGAGCTCTATTTGAATGAAATATTTCTGGGATTTGGTTCTTACGGCGTCGCCGGTGCGTCTCTGGCTTATTTCGACAAACGTGTGGCCGATCTCGAATTGCAGGAAATGGCCTATCTCGCTGCTCTGCCTAAGGCGCCGAATAACTATCACCCCTACCGCAAAACCGAACAGGCAATTTCGAGACGCAACTGGGTGATCGATCGGATGGTGGTCAACGGTTACGTGTCGTCCGATGAGGCCGAAGAGGCTAAGGCCAAGCCGCTGGGCATCAGACAGCGGCCGAAAGGATCCTACGTATTTGCCTCACAGTACTTCTCTGAAGAGGTGCGTCGCGAGATTATCGACCGGTATGGCGAATCGGCTCTCTACGAGGGCGGTCTTTCCGTTCGCACAACGCTAAATCCCGAGTTGCAAAAACTGGCGCGCGCCTCGTTGCTCAAAGGATTGACGAGGTACGACCGCAAGCGCGGTTACCACGGAGCCTTCGAAAAAATTGAACTGGGTGCCGACTGGGCGCTCGAGCTCGCCAAAGTCAAACGACTGATTGATGTGCCCGCCTGGCGGCTGGCAGTTGTTCTCGAAGCTGGCGATGACTTTGCCCGGATCGGGCTGCTGCCGAAAACCAATCCGGATCGCTCGCTTTCCAAAGAACGTGAAGAAGCCACACTGACGCTGGAAAACTCCAAATGGGCGTTGCGGGTCACCCGAAAGGAAGGCAGTCGGCGACGCTCCGAGACGATGAAACTGCTCAGTGAAGTGCTGCAGCCTGGCGACGTTGTTCACGTCCGCAAAGCGCCAGACGGCGGCTACAGGCTCGAGCAGGTACCCGAAGTGTCGGGTGCGATGGTAGCAATGGACCCGCATACCGGCCGTGTTCTGGCCATGCAGGGTGGTTTTTCTTTTGCTGAATCTCAGTTCAACCGCGCCACCCAGGCCAAGCGCCAACCGGGCTCATCGTTCAAGCCCTTCGTCTATGCAGCGGCACTGGACAATGGCTACACGCCGTCGTCTGTGGTTCTGGACGGGCCCTTTTCTAAAGATCAGGGCGGTACGCTCGGCATTTGGGAACCAAAGAATTACGGCGGCAAATATGCCGGCCCTTCGACTTTGCGACTGGGAATTGAGAAATCACGCAACCTCATGACGGTGCGTCTCGCCGATGACATGGGCATGCCCCTAATTGCTGAATATTCCAAGCGGTTCGGCATCTACGACAACAACATTGCAGGCCTCGCTTCTTCGCTGGGTTCGCGCGAAACCACAGTCATGCGGATGGTGACCGCTTATTCTGTGCTCGCCAATGGCGGCAAGAGCATCAAACCTTCGCTTATTGACCGAATTCAGGATCGCTATGGCAAGACGGTTTACAAGCACGATGAACGCATCTGCGAAACCTGCCAGGCCAAGGTTTGGTCAGGGCAGGAAGAACCGGAACTTATCGACAACCGGGATCAAGTACTCGATCCCATGACGGCTTACCAGATCACGTCAATGATGGAAGGCGTGGTACAGCGTGGAACTGCCACCATCGTGCGGGAGCTGGGCGTGCCGATTGCCGGTAAGACCGGCACCACCAATGACGAAAAAGACGCATGGTTTATCGGTTATTCGCCGGATCTCGTGGTTGGTGTCTTTGTTGGTTATGACCGCCCGGAACCGATGGGTAAGGGCAGTACCGGAGGCGGATTGGCCGCGCCGATTTTTGTCGACTTTATGAAGGGCGCTCTGACAGAAACCTCTGCCATCGATTTCCGTGTTCCGGAGGGTATTAAACTCTACCCGATCAACGGCAAGACGGGCCTGCTGGCGAAGGCAGGCAACTCCGGCACCATAATGGAAGCCTTCAAACCCGGAACGAAACCACCCAATCGCAACTCCATTATTGGCTTTGAGACGGATATGGCGAGCGGCAAGTTGACTGTTTCACCAGAAGCCAAGAGGGCGGTTACGGGCGGCACCGGAGGCTTGTTCTAAGGGGGTGTAACGAGCGCTTGCGCTGCTGCTGGTACGATGTCGGTCTGACATCCGGGATTGGTTGCTGACCGGTCTCAACTGAATTTCACGTGGTTTTTGCCCCAAAGAGCTGTTCCGCCCAGGATCTGTCTTTGATCCGTCTTTGCAAGCAGCCGAACAGGCGCTAGACCACCTGTAGTCCCAATTCCGACTGGGTCGCGAGTCGCCGCAGGCTCAAGGGAGCGGACGCCATGTTCAATTTCGCCCGCCGCAATGCCCGTTGGTTGCTGGGTGCGTTCTTGCTGACAACCTTTTCCGGGTTCGGACAAACGTTCTTTATCTCGATCTGGAGTTCTGAAATCAGAGCCGCGTTCAGTCTCAGCCATGGCGAATTCGGCATGGTCTACATGGTCGCGACTCTGGCCAGCGCTTCTGTGCTTCCTTTCGTAGGACGGCTGGTTGATGTCGCAAGTGTGGCAAAAGCCAGCGCCATCGTCATTGCCATGCTGACGATCGCCGCCTTGTTGATGTCCTACGCCAACTCTTTGCCCATGCTGGTATTGTCGATATTTCTGCTACGGCTCTTCGGGCAGGGCATGATGACCCATACCGCGATGACCGCCATGGGACGCTGGTATGCTGCTCATCGCGGCAAGGCTGTATCACTGGCGACTATAGGCCACCAATGCTCGGAGGCCATCATGCCTGCCTTGTTCGTGGCCCTGGCCACTTGGATCGGCTGGCGGGAAAGCTGGCTGATCGCGGGTGGCGTGTTATTGTTCATTGCCTTGCCGGTGATCTACCTGCTTATGAGGGTTGAACGTGTTCCGCGAAGTGACATAGATCCGACCGAGAGCAAGACTGCCCTGCGCCATTGGACCCGCCCTGAAATGTTGCGCGACCCGCTGTTCTGGCTTGCATCCGCTGGCGTTCTGGCACCAGCATTCATCGGGACGTCGATTTTTTTCCATCAGGACCACCTGATCGAAATAAACAACTGGCCGCCAGCGCTCTATTATAACTCATTCGCTTTGATGGCCCTTACAACTTTGACTGTGTCGCTGACGATGGGGTTGGCCATCGATCGCTGGAGCGCCGTGCAATTGTTGCCACTCTTCATGGTTCCGCTTGCCATGGCGTGTTTTCTGCTGGGCACCTCCAGCGCACCGTCAACGGTGATCCTGTTCATGATTTTGCTGGGTACGAGCTATGGCATCACATCGACCCTCTTTGGCGCGTTGTGGCCGGAAATCTACGGAACCCTGCATCTGGGAAGCTTGCGCTCGATCATCATGGCAATGATGGTTCTGGCGTCGGCGCTCGGACCAGGCGTGACCGGATTGTTGCTTGACCTGGGCATCTCCTTTTCCCGGCAACTGATCTTTATGGGGATTTTTTGCGTCGCTGCGGCCGTCCTGATGACAGGTGTATCAAGAGGTCTGCGGTCACGGCTGGTCGGTGAGCACGGGCATGGCGCTGCCTGATCGTCTTCGTGATCATTTATGTCATACCGACGTGATCTTCCGTGAAATGTTTCGGTTTGAAATTGCGTTCAGTGTCGCTCACACTGGCTTCCAGAAAGTCGCGGGCATCGAGAGAGGCAAACAGCCAAATGAACAAAGTTAGTGTTGCGGATTATTCATCGCTTCAGGACAGATCTCCGGAATACGCGCTCGTCG
>CALIOE010000010.1 GCA_938044775.1 uncultured Rhizobiaceae group bacterium | reverse complement strand
ATAAGGTGGTATCATGGACAATGGTGTTAGATGAATGTAGTTTGATTGTAAGCAGTCAGGCTAGCTGTTATATAATATGGGGAAAGCCAATACATAAGGTGGTATCATGAACAATGGTGTTAGATGAATGTAGTTTGAGTGTAAGCATTCAGGCTAGTTGTTATATAATAAGAGGAAAGCCTCATTGTTCAATCGCTGATCAGGATCGCGGGTGATGCCGCATTTCGTAGCGATTTTGAATGGATTATCTCCGCCGCGTTTTTTCAGCCAATTGCCGATCACCGTTTCTGAGCGCCCCATGCCATACACATTGGCCGTATCGATATGCGTCAGACCAAGATCGAGGCAGGCATCCAGCACAGCCATTGAACCCTCGTCTGTTGCAGGTCCATAAAAGTCTGAAAATGACATGGCACCGTAGCCCACAACGCCGACTTCAGGGCCGTTTTGTCCAAGTTTACGGGTTTTCATTTTGTACGCTTTCCCAGTTTTCTTCCATGTCAAATTTTGCTGCAGCACTGCGCATAGCCAGAGCGAAGGGATGCCCGCTTTTCGCGTTTAAAGCAAATGTGCCTCGGCTCATCTAAAGAGTCTCGCATTCAGTCTTCCACCGCCGCTCAATCCAGTTATTTGGATGAGGTCAACCCGGCAGAAATACCTTGCGGGTGGTCATCAATTTTTCGGTTCATCCCGAAATGCACCGCGAGCCAACCTATTGCAGCAACAATCGCAAATCCGTGGATTATTGGATTACCGATCATCACGAATGCCGCCAGGACCAATCTCAATGCAACTTCCCAGAGCGCCAGACGGTTCCGATCAAATTGTGCCAATGCGCTAGCCAGCAAATAGAGAGCAAGGCCCAAGCGGGCGAGCAACCACAGAATTGCACCCCAATAAATCTGGCCGTCGTATCCGGGCAGATACGAGATGGAAACACTGTCCGAACTTGGATCAATTACCGCCGCTTCGATAAGTAATAGTTCCGGATAAAGTGCGAATACAAACGGGATAATGAACATCACAATACCCGAGCGCACCGCCGAAAAGCCCGTCGCCATCGGCTCCGCCTTTGTGATCGACGCCGCAGCAAATGCGGCCAGTGCTACCGGTGGGGTGATTGCGGATGCTACTGCGAAGTAGAATATGAACATATTTGCAGCGAAAACAGAGATGCCCAATCCGGCCAACACCGGCCCCATTAACAAGGCGACGTTGATGTAAGCGGGTACTGCCGGCATTCCCATTCCCAGCAAAATTGCGAGCAGCATGGTCACAAACAGAGCAACAAACTGGAATGCTCCCGACCCGCCCGAACCAAGGTCAAGGCTTTGCAGCCAATGCAAAACATCGAGCGAGATGAAGAATGGCATGCCCGTGAACTTCAAGCAGAAATCGATGATCGAAACCGCAAGGAACATCAGATACAACGTCGAGATCAGCTTACCCGCATCAGCAAAGGAGTCGAGCAGCTTTCTCGGCTTTGCGCGCAGTTCAGGATCAAGGAACAGGGCAAAGCACAAAACGATGACGGCCCACCAACCGGCACTACCGGCATCACCGGCCGCATTGCGAACGAGCTCCAAGACCCATGGAAGGCTTTGCACCTGGCAAGCGCCCGTTTCGCTGAACGTGCGCTCAGCACCGAAAAGACCGCTAATGAAACCGCAACCAATACTTTCCTTGCTGGTCAGCAGCAAAAACAGGATGATCAGGATCGGCAGGAAAATCATAATGAGATTATAGAAATCCTGCCGCCCCATGTGCATTTCTTCGGTGATCTCGCCGATTGCCGTGATCTTTTGCTTACGTGCTTGGAAAATGACGGATAGGAACAGACACAGGAAATAGGCAAGTGCGGGAAGTGCCGCTGCAATGATAACTTCGCTATAGGGAACGCCCGTCAGCGCCGCCAAAATAAACGCGGCAACGCCCATGACGGGCGGCATAATGGACCCACCTGATGATGCGGCCGCTTCCATGCCGCCTGCAAATACCTTCGAAAAACCACGCTTGATCATCATGGGAATTGTGAGCACACCCGTCGACAAAACGTTGACAATGGGCCCACCTGAAATCGTGCCAAACATGGCGGACGAAACAATCGCAGCGTGAGCAGGACCGCCCCGCATATTGCGTGTTGTGCGGAAGGCCAGTTTTATCAGCGAGCGGCCACCGGCTGATGCGCCAAACAATGCACCCAAAATCAGGTAGGGGAAGATCTCGTTCAAGATGATGTCCATGAACCGCCCGAGCAAGCCTGACGCGTTGTTCACCAGAATGTCGTGAACGCGCGGCCTGCCGTCTGAAAGCAGGCGCGGTTCACCCCCGATCTTCGTCACCAGATATTTGTTGATGTCTTCGACGCCGTAGAAATACCAAACCAAAACGGTGATGATTGTGTAAGCGGCAACAAAGATGGCGACCAACACCAAAGCCAGGCCCCAGACTTTCACGTTGTAGGCCAGGAAGACAATGATCGCCAAACCAACGATGGCCACCAGCCAGCCGCCGGTTGTGTTGAGACATTGTGGATCATCCACAGTGGTCGGTTCCGGCAGGCCAAAGAGCTGCGCGTTCTCTTTCTCGATCCGCATGCTCTCGGCAAACATGCGGGCACGGTCGCCAGTGAACTGATCGATGAGGCAAACGGATTCAATTTCCACGAGATAAGTCAGCGAAATCGTCACGGCTGTTGCTACCAGTGCAACGTCCATGAGCAATCCAAGTCGCCTTCGCCAAATCTTTCGCTCTTTCCAGCTTCGCCACATGGAATGTTGCAGCGCTACGATCAGCATCATCAGAGAGAAGACGAAGGGGTAGTAATATTCAAACGGGAATTTGCGAATGATGAAATCGGGGTTGCCGGTAACGCTGGCGGCCCAGCTATCCAATCCGGGGATGCCCGGCATGGCATTGATCATGCCCAAAACAACCAGAAATGTTGCAAGACAATAGAGTAACCGAGTTGCAAAACCCGATGTCTCTTCTGCTGGCACTTGCCGATCGGCCATTACAATTCCCCAGATTGAAAAAGCAGTGAGGCCGCGGCGAGCCGCGGCCTCAAAGGAGTGTCCATTTTAGATCATTTAGAGTCACGGCTTGGCGCAGTCTGGCACAGTCATGCCAGCTTCTTCATAAGCAGCCACGGCACCGGGGTGGTATTTAACTGGCACAGCGCCACAAAGCCCAAGGCCAATGGAGCCAACGTTTGTAGTTGCCATATACGGTGCCTTTTTCAGGAACGTATCTTTGTTCTCGATCACAGCCTTCGTCAGCGCCTTTGCCGTTTCGAAATCCATGCTCTTGTTCACAACTTCAGCGCCGATTGTGGTGGGGCTGCGCCAGACGCCATCTTCGCTGACAATCGTCAGACCCTTTTGCGGGGCGATGTCTTTCAAGTCGAACGTGATGGGGCCGGTACCCGGGCTTTTCATGTATTTCTGCATGGCTTTGCCTTCCCAAACATCTTTGGGAATAGACCAAAGCGTCATGTCGCCGGCCGCCAGTGAACGGGTGATGCGCGTGTCCGGAAACGTCACCGGCAACATCATGGCGTCCGCAGAACCATCAGTAATGGTCTTCGGCATCTGGCCCCAGTTCACTTGAATGCCCTTGTAGTCCTTCCCGTCATCAGCACCGGAGACGATGGTCAAGATACCGCGGTCATTGGTAAGCGCCGCGCCGCGTGGTGGGCCGTTGAGGATCGTTTTACCCTTTACATCACCCCAGCCTTTCACGCTGGAGCTGTTGTAGGCAAACAAGCCAAAACCACCGTAATTGTAGGTGTGAAGAACGCGCACATTGCTGACCAGTTCCGTGCCTTTCTCCTTACCCAATTTTGCGTATGGGCCCGCGCCTTTGGACATCAGGAATGTCAGGATAAGCGGTGCGATAGAAACATCCGTCTTGCCCTCAGCAAGGTTTTGCAGAGAGTTCGTAGCCGTTTGACTGTCTGCTACCTGGAAAGTTGCAAGTTTCTTTTCAGAAGCAATTTCCGCAAGCGTGGTCATCGCTGTGAAGGGTACGGTTCCCGGAGGGCCGGTCTCGGCTGTTAAAAGAGCCTGCGCATTGGCGCTGACCACCAATAAGTTGATGGTAGCAGCGACAAGGCCGGCTTTCATGGTTGCCTTTTTCATAAATCTTCTCCCTTTAAAAAAGTTGCCGTCATTGGTGTTTGATTCAAATCAACTGAATTTGGATTTGGTGGATTGGCTGGGTATCAAAGCGGGCGGCTTTACGTCGTCCTCGTCCCAATAACCGATAAGCACACCGAACTTGTCCTCCAGCCCTGTCATCTCCCGCGCACGGTCTTCCGACACAGTTTCGCGCTGGCGATATTGTAGCGACCAGTCGGCAAGAGCGCGATGCATCCTGGCAATCTGGTCAGAGTGGTCCGTAGAACGGCCCAGATCATGGAACTCATTCGGATCGTTTTTCAGATCGAACAAGAGCGGTGGAAAGCCTGGTGCAAAAATATATTTCCACTCGTGGTTGGCGATCATGTAGCTGCGGCATTGCAGTGGCTCGCGTTCTGTTTTGTGCCGAAAGACTTGCTGCGAGTAATCATACTCGCTCACCACGAATTCACGCCATTCGGTTTTCTCTCCGTGCAGCAGTGGCATCAAAGAACGTCCATCGACGATATGCTCTTTCACATCGCCACCCCAATAATCAACAAACGTTGGAACCAGGTCGATGGCTTCGATCATTGCATCATTCGCGGTGCCACGAGTGGCATCGCTGGCCGGATCAGGGTCGGCAATGATGAGTGGAATTTTCACCGCCGGATCGTGGAAAAAATCCTTATCACCCATCCAATGGTCTCCGAGGTAATCGCCGTGATCAGCGGTGAAGACAATCATCGTCTCATCCATCAGTCCGCGCTCTTCCATAAACGCAAACAGCACGCCTAGTTGGTCATCGATCTGTTTGATAAGCCCCATATAGGTGGGGATCACTGTCTCACGCGCTTCTTCCTTTGAGAACGTGCGCCCGGCCACGCGATTCATAAACAGTTTAGCCAGCGGACTCGGATCCTCCAACTCCACGTCCGAGCGGATTACGGGTTGAACGTCATCCACGCCGTACATGGAATTATAGGGAGCGGGCGCAATGTAGGGCCAATGTGGCTTGATATAGGAAAGGTGCAGCAGCCAAGGCGTCTCTCCATCGTCCTCGGCCATAAACTCCATGGCGCGGCGCGTCATATAGGGCGTCTCGGAATCTTCTTCCTCAACCCGCGCGGGCTTGTTTGCGATATCGTTGAAAAAACCGGAACGCACGCCGCCTTCGCCATCCTTGTCACCATCGACGGAGTTCGCTGCCCAGTGCCAAGGGTTGGGCACATCATCGTGCCCCTTCTCTTTCAGGTATTCATTGTAGCGCACATTCGGTTTCACCATCAGGTCGGGGTGAATGCCATCGTCACGCTCATAGGGCTCGAAACCCGCTTGGCTGTGGTGAACGCCGATCTCGCTTTGTGGCTCCACACCCAGACGTTTCATGCCTTCAACATCAGCCACCATATGCGTTTTCCCAACGAGGACGGGACGCACACCCAGCGGTTTCAAATGGTCGCCAATATTCTTCTCGCCGATGCGCAGCGGCACAAAATTGCCGGTGGCACCGTGGGAGGAGACATAGCGCCCAGTGTAAATGCTCATCCGGCTCGGCCCGCAAATCGGCGATTGGACAAAGGTTTTGGTGAATAACACACCACGCTTTGCCAACGCATCGATATGGGGCGTGTGCAGAGTCTTGTGCCCTGCGCAGGACAAATAGTCCCAGCGCAATTGATCGCACATGATGAAAAGCACATTCTTGCGGGCCACCGGTTTACACTCCTGCCACTAACTTAGAGATTGATCTTGCCGCCATCGACGTTGACCGTCTGTCCGGTCACAAAATCGCTGTCCGGTGTGATGAGATACATCAGCGAACCGAGTAGATCTTCCGGCAACATATCTCGCTTGATAGAGCGAGACGCAACGGTTGGTGCACGGGCCGGATCAAAACCAGTGTGGCCCTGCATGCCCTCACTTTCCGTCAGACCGGGAGCGATTGCGTTGACCTGAATATTTTTGTCGCCCAACTCACGGCCATGACAGCGGGTCAGGGCAATGACCGCGCCTTTCGATGCTGTGTAGTGCGACAGGCCGGGAGGGCCGTAGTAGAACGTGCCAGAGGCGATATTCACGACCTTGCCGCCGCCAGCTTTCATCATGGCTGGCACAGCAGCCTTGGTGGCCTGATGCACGCCACGGCAATTGACTGTCATGATCTTGTCGAACTCGTCATTGTCGATTTGCATGAAAGGCTTCGGTTGAAGCGCCGTGAAGATTGATGCGTTGTTGACCAGAATATTCAGCGAACCAAATTCTGACTCAGCTTTTTCGACCATTGCCGCGAGATCATCGTCGGACGTCACGTCGACTGACATGCCAACGGCCTTGCCACCGGCGTCGTTGATCGCTTTCACACAGTCATCTGTATCCAGCACATCTGTGACAAGGACGTTGGCTCCTTCTGCTGCCATGCGCTTTGCCATGATGGCGCCAATGCCCTGTGCGGCACCTGTGATTGCTACTGTTTTTCCGTCTAGTCTGCCCATTTTTGGCTTCCTCTTAGATTTTGATTTCGAGAATTTTTGCGACTTCGGGCCAGCTCTTGGCCCCGTTCTCGCGCAGGTCGTTAGTCAGGTCTTCCGGCACCCAATCGATCAGACATTGTTTGAAGTTCGGCAACGCCTCGATCCGGGCGAACCACTTTTCTACGTTTGGCAGACGGCCACCTTCCCACATGCCGCGCATCGACATCATGGCGAGCCGGTTGACGTAGGGTGTCAGCGAAATGTCAGCGACTGAGAATCTGTTGCCGACAAGCCAGTCGTTGCCTTTCAGCGCTTCTTCCATCTTAAAAAGATAAGTGTCGTAGAGCCTGACCTTTTCGGTTGCGCCAGGAGCTTCAAATCCATAGCGCACGAAGCCGTCCTTCTGCTCTTTCCAGTTGGACGTGACCGACAATTTGGGCGTCGAGGCAAGAAATTTCTCGGCGCCTTCCGGTCCAAGGTTTTTCAAAACCGTATGCCGGTGCGAGCACACGAAGGTCATCGTGCCACAGGCCGGATGGAGATCTTCGTCAACCGCCTTGGTCCAATATCGCACCTGCGCCCTTTCCCACGGATCGGTGGGGTGAACTGAAGTTTCTGGCGAAATCTGATCCAGATATTCGATGATGACAGTGCTGTCAGGAATGACCAGATCATCATGCAGCAAAGTTGGAACGACACCTTTGGGATTGAGCTTCAGATAGTCCGGCTCAAACTGCTCGCCTCTAAGTATGTCGATATAGACGCCATCCCATTCCATGCCTTTTTCCGCCATCGCGAAGCGTACCTTGGCAGCGCAGACGGATGATCCGTGGTGGTAGAGCGTGAATGTCATAGTTGCACCGTCACCCATTTCAGCTCCGTCATGGCTTCCAGGTCAGCATCTGTCCCCTCGCGACCAACGCCGGATTCCCCGTTGCCACCAAACGGCACGTGCGCTTCATCATGCACGGTTGGGCCGTTCACGTGGCACATGCCAGCGCCAATATTTTTGGCGAAGTGAAAGGCGTGGTCGATATTCTTGGTGAAGATGGCTGAAGACAATCCAAACTCGGAATCATTGGCGCGCTCCAATCCTTCTTCATAGCTGTCGATGGGGTAGATAGTTGTCACTGGACCGAATGTTTCGGTGCGGCAGACGGTCATATCTTCCGATACATCTGTTAGAATGGTCGGCTGACAGCGGTTGCCTTCAAACTCTCCCCCGGCAGCAACTTTCGCGCCCTTGGCGACAGCATCAGAAATGTGATCCTTCACCCGCTGGCGCTGGCGTTCAGAGATAATCGGCGCCACGACCGTATCTTTGTCTCGCAGGTCGCCCATACCAACCTTGCCGGCAATCATTGAAAAGCGTTTGACAAATTCGTCATAGATTGGGCGTTCGACATAAAAGCGGCCGGACCCGATACAGAGCTGACCACCAAACATAAAGATCGAACGCGCCGCCAAAGGCATTGTCGCTTCCAGATCAGCGTCCGCCAGAACCACGGTCGCGCTTTTGCCGCCAAGCTCCAGCGTATTTGGGGTTTTGTTTTTTGCGCAGATTTCATTGATATGCTGGCCGACGACGGACGAGCCGGTGAAGGTCAGGAAGTCCAGATCCTTGCTGCTTGTCAGGTCATCACCAATTTCGGCCCCCATGCCGGTGACCACGTTGTACACACCGTCAGGGATACCGGCTTCCGCAAAAATCTCGGCACAAAGAAGTGTCAGATGCGGCGCCATTTCCGATGGCAAATGAACCACTGTATTGCCACACGCCAGCGCATTGGCAACCAGACGCGTCGTCTTAATCAGGGGGACGTTGAAAGGCGTGATAATACCAACAACGCCCAAAGGCTCGCGAATTGTCATGGAGAAAGTACCGGGTCGGTCGGATGGAATGGTTTCGCCACGCATGTTGCGGCACATTCCCGCGGCAGCGCGCATCATGGCCAAACCCTTGGTGAACTCAAACATGGCTTTGCCGATGGGAGAGCCAATCTCATCGATGAGGCAATCGAGGATTTCGCCTCTACGTTCTTCCATGATTTCCGCAACGCGCAGCAACATCCGTTCACGTTCAGTCGGCGTGGTCTCCTTGAAGGCCGGAAAAGCAGCTTTTGCCGCTGCGATGGCCTTGCGGATGTCGTCTCCGGTTCCCTTGGCAACATTAGCGTAAACGCTGTCATCGAGGGGGTTATAATCTTCAAATGTTTGGCCGCCATCTGCATCGACCCACTGGCCATTGATGAAAAGTTGGAGCGACTTGATATCTGTCGTGGCGTCCATTTTGTTTCTCCTATTGTTGGCTCAAGTGCCTACCAGCGTTTGTGGCAGGTAAAGTGCGATTTGTGGGAAGAGGATCAGCAATCCGATCATGGCTGCCATAGCGAACCAGAATGGCCAGATACCTCGAAAAATTTGTCCCATCGGGACTTCTGGTGCGATGGATTTGACGATGAATACATTGATCCCGACAGGCGGGCTGATCATGCCCATTTCGAGCACGATAACGACAATGATGCCGAACCAAACCAGATCCCAGTTCAGCGCGATGGCTATGGGGATCACGACCGGAATGGTCAGAACCAACATCGCGATGCCTTCCAGGAACATGCCGAGAAACATGTAAGCGGCGATGATCACAAGTAAGATGCCAATATCACCAATAGGTAATGATGTCAGAGTCGTAACCAATTGGGCAGGCAGACCGGTCAGCGCCATGAACGGAATAAACACGAATGCGCCGATGATGATTAGAAAGACGGTCGCGGTCGCGTTCATCGTCTGAAGGATAACCTGCCGCATTTTTGTCCATGATAAAGTGCCGCGCGACAGGGCAACGACGAAAGTCAAAAATGCGCCGACGGAAGAAGCCTCTACCGGCGTGAAGAAACCGGTATACATGCCACCGATTGTCATACCGACCACGAACAAAATGGGGGCTGCGCGCAACAATGATTTCCACCGCTCTGCATTGGTGGAGCGATCTCCAGGCGGTCCCGCTTCGGGTTTACGCGTCACAACAAGATAAATCGCACCAATAAACAGAAGTGTCAGAACGACACCTGGAATGATGCCAGCCATAAACAACCGGCCAATAGATTGTTCGGTCAGAACGGCGTAGATAATCATGCCGCCGGATGGTGGGATCAGAAAGCCAAGTGTTCCACCAGCAGCGACTGAGCCAGTGGCCAGACTGTCGGCGTATTTGTATTTCTTCATCTCAGGCAAGGCGACACGGCCCATCGTAACAGCGGACGCCAGTGAAGACCCAGATAGCGCGGCAAATCCGGCGCAGGCAGCAATCGTGGCGGAAGCCAATCCTCCCCGCAGATGGCCCATCCAACGGTAGGCGGCGCCAAACAAATCTGTCGACATGCCCGACGCGCCGGCCAGACTACCCATCAGGATAAACATTGGAATGACGAGCAGGTTGAAATTGGAGGCGGCCTCAAACGTCTCACCTGCGAGGTTAGAATAGGCAATCTTCAGTCCGCGCGCCCATGCTTGCTCGGACGCCATGCCGACTTCAATGAACTTTGTGGCATTGGCAATTATCGTTCCCACAAAACCAACACCGAGCATCGACAGTGCCACGGGCATTCGAAGAAATAAGAGAATGAACAGGATCGTCAGTCCCAGGAAGCCGAGAAGAGTTAGCGAAATCACATCACATCCCCGTCAATTGTCAGAGGTGACACTTTCCGGTTTCGCAATAGTTGCCAGATATCGAGGATTAGGATCCCCGCATAGAGCGCCACTGAGACGGCGAGCGCGTAGTAGAATGGTCCAAAGGAAATAAGCAATTGTTGCGTCGTTTCCCCAAAGCGCACTGCGCTGGTGCCGGCGTGCCACAAACGCCAGGCCATTGTGAGCAGTAGGGCGACGCCGAGAATCTTCACAAAAATCATCGACCATTTGGCGAACGTAGCCGACATTTTCGATTCCAACACCTCGATCTCGATGTGAGCGCCTGTCCGAGCGCCAAGTGGTATGGATACTGCAACGATGACGACAAGTGTGAGGACAAGTAGGTCTTCAGCTCCCTGGATCGGGGAATTGAGGGCTTTGCGCATGACCAGAACATTCCAGACCGAATAGCCGGTCATAAATGCCAGCGTGATGCCACCAAGGATCAGCGACAACCACGTTAAAGCGCGGTCGATCCATTTGATGAGCGTTGGAGCGTCGCCTTCGCCGGACATCCGTTTCCTCTAGCGCGATTGCGCCGAAGCCGTTGGCTCCGGCGCATGCCAAGTTTTTACTTGTTCATTGCGTTGTAAATCTCTTCGGCATTGTCGATGCCGCGAGATTTGTAATCGGCGAAGATCTTCTTCAGGCCTTCGGCAACAGCCGCGTCCATTTTGGCGCGTTCCGCATCCGAAATCGTCACTGATTTGACCTTCGCCATTGCTGCCGGTTTGGTCGCCAGCCAGTCCTTGCCGCGCTGGCCCTCGTTGTTGAAGCTTGTTGCTCCCATCATGGACACCGTCTCACCTGACAATTCGTCAATGATCGCGCGGTGCTCATCAGACAAGCCCTGATATCGCTCCTTATTCATCGCTACAAAGAACACAGCGAATGTGGTTGGGATATTGTCGATGTAATGGGTCGACACCTCCGCAAAGTTCCACGGCTTATCCATCTGGGCAGGCGAGATTGTTGTTCCATCAATCGTGCCGGTGGACAGGCCGGTGTACATTTTCGTCACAGGCATCTGCACGGGAACAGCGCCCATCGCTTCCATAATGGGGGTAACCATCGACGCGAAAGGAACGACTTTTGTTCCCTTCAGGCCCTCCATCGTGGAGATGTCTTTGGTGGCTGCCCAAGCATCACCCGCTACAGTGAACATGCCGAGCAATTTTACGTCTTTGTATTCGTCAACCAGATGTTCGTCGTAAACGCTGAGCATGCGTTTGGTGGCTTCCAGCGCTGTTTTGGATTTGCCAGGAGGTACAATCAGGATTGATTTTGGAAAAATCGTTGGAGAATAGGTTTGAAGACCGAATGCGATATCGGCCACGCCTTCAACGACACGCTTATACTGCTGAACCGGACCGGCTCCGAGCTGACCTGCGGGATAGACTTTAATGGTGAGCGATCCATTGGAGCGCTTTGTCACTTCGTCTCCAAACCATTTGAAGAAAAATGAATTGATATGGTGCTGAGGCGGAATGAATGTCGCAACCGACAATTCTTCCGCCCAAGCCTGAAC
>CALIOE010000009.1 GCA_938044775.1 uncultured Rhizobiaceae group bacterium | reverse complement strand
GTCCGCAGCCCACCTATGCCGGCATCGATCCCGACAGTTGGTGGATTGATCCTGAAAAGGAAGCTGCACTGATCAAGAAGTACCGCTAGGACACTTCATGAGGTTGAACCGGCGTCAGTTTGGCAAATTATCGGGCGCGGTCTTTCTCGCCGGCCCTTTGTCCCAGTGGCCCGGAATCTCGCTCGCCGGAAATCCGACCGGTAAGCCGTTGCACGGTATTTCCGCCTTCGGCGATCTCAAATACGGACCGGACTACCCGCATTTCGACTACGTGAACGTGGATGCGTCCAAGGGGGGGAAGTTCAATTTCTCAATGAGTTACTGGTTTTACAACCAGAACCCGCAAACTTTCGACACGCTGAATTCATTTGTGCTGAAGGGCAACGCACCGCCGCGCATGGAACATTGCTTTGATGCGTTAATGGTGACATCCGGTCCTGCCAGCATAGGCCCGATTGATGAGCCGGCTTCGTGTTATGGCCGGCTGGCGGAAACGGTTACGATTTCCGAAGACCGCAACACCTACACTTTCAAACTGAGGCCCGAACCCCGCTGGCACGACGGTACGCCTCTCACGGCCGAAGATGTTGCTTTCACCTACAATACTTTCAAAAAGGATGGGCATCCTGACCTCGCTCTGACGCTGTTGCATTTCAGCGAAGCAAGAGCACTGGACGAGCGAACGGTTGAACTTGTCTTTGATGGTAAGCAATCTGATCGGGTGATCCTTTCTGTCGTTGCCATGCCGATAGTGTCGAAGGCGTTTTACGGGGTGAACGATTTCACGCAGTCTGCCCTGACGCCGCCGCTTGGGTCGGGCCCGTACAAAGTCGGTCGTTTCAGGGCCGGTGCATTTGTCGAGCTCGAGCGCGTTGATGATTACTGGGGCAAAGACATGCCCTTCGCCAAGGGCCTGTATAATTTCGATGTCCTGCGGCTGGAATTTTTCCGTGAGCGTCAGGCCGGCTTTGAAGCCTTCAAGAAAGGCCAGATCACCTATCGCCAGGAGTTTACCTCGAAGGTCTGGGAGACCGAGTATGATTTCCCGGCAGTGCTCGAAGGCAAGGTCAAAAAGCGATTGTTCCCGGCCGACAAAAATCCGTTGGTGCAGGGATGGGCGGTGAATCTGCGGCGTGCCAAATTTGCCGATGTTCGAACCCGACAGGCGATCGGCCTGTGTTTTGACTTCGAATGGACAAACGAGAACCTTTTCTACGGTGCCTATGCGCGCAACCAGTCCTATTTCGAGAACTCAGAGTTTGAAGCAGCGGGCATGCCGTCAGCGGAAGAGCTTGCCTTGCTGGATCCATTGCGTGCCAGTTTGCCGCAGAGCGCCTTTGGCGAGGCTGTCATGCAGCCGGTTTCCAACGGTTCCGGCCGTGACCGGACCATGCTGCGCCAGGCCACAAAGTTGTTGATGGAAGCGGGTTGGGTGCGCCAGGGGCGTCAACTGGTGAATAAAGACGGCGAGCCATTTACGCTGGAATTCCTCATTCGATCGCCGACATTCGAACGGATACTGGGTAAGTTCGTTTCGAACCTGAAGGCCGTGGGTGTGGATGCCAGCATCCGGCTGGTCGATCCGGCTCAGTTTCAGCTGCGCATGGAAACCTTCGATTTCGATTTGCTTGGCATTGCACGGGGTTACGATTCGCTGCCGACTTTCGAAAGCGTGCGAAATCTGTTCAGTTCAGAAACCGCAAAAACGGACGGAAGCATGAATCTGGCCGGCGTTGCCGACCCCGCTGTGGACACATTAATCGGCCAGATAGATGCTGCCGGATCCCGGGAAGAACTGGGGTTTGTCTTACGTGCTCTCGACAGGGTCTTGCGTTCGACGCATAGCTGGATTCCAAATTGGCATTCGGCGAATCACCGCGTCGCCCATTGGGACATGTACGGCTATCCGGAACCAAAGCCGGACTTTGCCTTCCCGGTCGAAGCGATGTGGTGGTTTGACAAGGAAAAGGCCGAAGCAATCGGCAAGGGCTAACAGGGGTCGGTATTATCGGCTCCAGTGGCGGAACAACCGCCTGGGTGAGGGAGAAAGACACAGCATATGGGTGCCTATATCGCACGACGGCTGTTGCTGATGATCCCGACGATACTCGGCATCATGTTGCTTTCCTTCACTGTCATCCAGTTTGCTCCGGGGGGGCCGGTAGAGCAGGTAATTGCCCAGCTGACGGGGCAGGGCGGTTCGGCAACCGACCGTATTTCCGGCGGCGGTGGTGATTTCAATGCCGGCAACGATTCGCAGACCAATGCTTCAGGCAGCGGCGGCGGAAGTTCGTCCAAGTACCGCGGTGCGCAAGGGCTTGATCCGGAGTTCATTGCCAAACTGGAAAAGCAATTCGGCTTTGACAAGCCGGCTCATGAGCGTTTTCTCAAGCTGATCTGGGATTATGCCCGCTTTGACTTCGGGGAAAGCTATTTTCGTTCGATCTCGGTTTTTGATCTGATTCTTGAAAAGATGCCGGTTTCCATCTCGCTGGGACTCTGGATAACCCTTATTTCCTACGGCATCTCAATTCCTCTGGGGATCAAGAAGGCTGTCTCCGACGGTTCCACTTTCGACGTCTGGACCAGCGGGGTGATTATCGTCGCCTACGCGATTCCCGGGTTTTTGTTTGCCATATTGCTGATCGTTCTGTTCGCCGGGGGATCGTTTTGGGATATCTTTCCGCTGCGTGGGCTGGTCTCGGAGAACTTCGATTCACTCCCCTGGTACACCAAAATAGCAGACTATTTCTGGCATTTGACTCTGCCCCTGATTGCACTTGTGCTGGCTTCTTTCGCCACGACAACACTGCTCACCAAGAATTCCTTCCTGGATGAGATCAAGAAGCAATATGTAGTCACGGCAAAGGCCAAGGGGCTGAATGACCGTCAGGTGCTCTACGGTCATGTATTTCGCAATGCGATGTTGATCGTCATTGCTGGATTTCCCGGCGCATTCATTTCGGCATTTTTTACCGGTTCGCTTCTCATCGAGGCGATTTTCTCGCTAGATGGCCTTGGGCTGCTGGCCTACACGTCAACCCTAAGCCGCGACTACCCTGTTGTATTTGCCACGCTTTATATTTTCTCGCTGATGGGGCTTTTGGTCTCGCTCCTTTCTGACCTGATGTACACTTTGATCGACCCGCGGATCGATTTCGAAACGAGGGATGTGTGATGACGATCGCGCATCCGGATGATCTGGTGGTCAAGGAAGCAGCGCCCAAACCGCGCCGCCTTTCCCTGTCGCCGATAAACGCGCGCCGTTGGGCAAATTTCAAAGCCAACCGTCGCGGCTACTGGTCGCTCTGGATCTTCATGATCCTGTTTGTGCTTTCGCTGTTTGCCGAGTTCATCGCCAATGACCGGCCAATCCTTGTTTCCTACAAGGGTGAACTTCTGCCTACCGTCTGGGTTGACTATCCGGAGGAGAAATTCGGGGGATTCCTGCCGGTTACCGACTACCGTGATCCGGTCAATATCGAAGAAATTGAAGCCAACGGCTGGATGCTTTGGCCGCCAATACGCTACTCTTACCGGACCACAAATGTGGACGTGCCCCGACCCGCACCTTCGCCCCCGACCTGGATGCTCGACAGGGAAGAAGCGTGCAAGAAATACTCCCAGGGCTCTCAGGATCCATTGTGCACGTGGGGCAATTTCAACTGGCTTGGCACGGATGATCAGGCGCGCGACGTGGTCGCGCGCATGATTTACGGTTTCCGTATTTCGGTTCTGTTTGGCCTGACCCTTACTCTGCTGTCGGCTATCATTGGCGTCGCGTCCGGAGCCGTTCAGGGCTATTATGGCGGTTGGGTCGATTTGTTGTTTCAGCGCTTCATCGAAATCTGGACTTCAATCCCGCTGCTGTTTCTTTTGATCATCATCGCGTCTGTCCTGCCGCCAGGGTTCTGGATCCTGCTGGGAATCATGTTGATGTTTTCC
This sequence comes from uncultured Rhizobiaceae group bacterium, assembly GCA_938044775.1. Classification (GTDB taxonomy): domain Bacteria; phylum Pseudomonadota; class Alphaproteobacteria; order Rhizobiales; family Rhizobiaceae; genus Pseudahrensia. The sequence continues at coordinate 103,609 of CALIOE010000009.1, read as the reverse complement.
TGGACCGGTTTTGTAGGCGTCGTACGAGCAGAGTTTCTGCGCGCCCGCAACTTTGAATATGTTAATGCGGCGCGTGCCCTGGGTGTCGGCAACAGCACCATCATGTTCCGGCATCTTTTGCCCAACGCCATGGTCGCAACACTCACCTTCCTGCCCTTCATACTTTCTGGTTCCATTGGCGCGCTGACCGCGCTGGACTTCCTGGGGTTTGGACTGCCGCCGGGATCTCCGTCGCTGGGTGAGATGATGCAACAGGGCAAAAACAACCTTCAATCGCCTTGGCTCGGGCTGACCGGATTCGCCGTCATCTCGATCATGCTTTCGCTGCTGATTTTCATTGGCGAGGCGACACGCGACGCCTTTGACCCACGCAAGACATTCAAGTGAGGTTGCCGAATTGAACCAGCCTCTCCTATCCGTTCAGGACCTCTCTGTTGCGTTCACCGTATCCGGCGAGACTTCGACGGCCGTCAACAATGTCTCGTTCGATATTCGTGCAGGAGAGACCGTCGCGCTGGTCGGTGAATCAGGGTCGGGAAAATCCGTGTCCGCCCTTTCGATCCTGAAACTGCTGCCCTATCCGACGGCCAGTCATCCTTCCGGCAAGGTCCTGTTCGAGGGCAACGATCTCATGAACGCCGCTGAGCGTGACCTGCGACGCGTGCGCGGCGATGACATCACCATGATCTTTCAGGAGCCGATGACGTCGCTCAACCCGCTCCACACGATTGAACGGCAAATTGGTGAAGTGCTTGGTCTGCATAAGGGAATGAGTGAAGGTCAGGCACGCGATCGAACGCTCGAACTCATGAATCAGGTGGGCATTCGTGACCCGGAGAAACGACTTAACGCCTATCCCCATCAATTGTCCGGCGGACAGCGGCAGCGCGTCATGATTGCCATGGCGCTCGCCAATGAACCCAAACTGCTTATTGCCGACGAACCGACAACGGCGCTGGACGTGACCGTTCAGGCACAAATTCTTGAGTTGCTTAACAATCTGAAGCGCGACCGCGGTCTTTCCATGCTGTTCATTACCCACGATCTGGGAATCGTTCGCAAATTCGCTGACCGGGTCTGCGTCATGACAAATGGCGAAATTGTTGAGCACGGAGCGACCACGGAGATATTCAACAATCCTCAGCACGCGTACACCAAACACCTGCTTGCGGCGGAACCGAGAGGAAATCCGCCGGATGCAGACAATAACGCTCCTGTCATCTTGCAGGGCGAGGGCATCAAGGTCTGGTTCCCGATCAAGGCAGGCTTCATGCGCAAGACGGTGGACCATGTTAAAGCAGTTGATGGTATCGACCTGACTCTTCGCGAAGGTCAGACGATTGGGGTGGTCGGTGAATCCGGTTCCGGAAAGACCACGCTTGGCCTGGCACTGACCAGGATGATCTCGTCACAGGGCAGCATCAGTTTTGTCGGGCGCGACATCAACGCCTATTCGTTCAAGCAGATGAAGCCTCTGCGCAGCGAAGTGCAAATCGTTTTTCAGGACCCCTACGGATCGCTCTCACCACGCATGTCTGTTGCAGAAATCATCGCCGAAGGGTTGGGCATCCACAAGCCGCATTTGGCGGCAGCGGAGAAAGACGATATCGTTTCCGGCGTTCTTGCCGAAGTGGGTCTTGATCCCGCGACTCGACATCGATACCCGCACGAGTTTTCCGGCGGCCAGCGCCAGCGCATGGCCATTGCCCGTGCCATGGTCCTGGAGCCCAAATTTGTCATGTTGGACGAACCGACCTCTGCGCTGGACATGAGCGTGCAGGCGCAGGTCGTCGAGCTTCTGTTGCGGCTGCAGGAAGAACGCAATCTCGCATATCTCTTTATTAGCCACGACCTCAAAGTGGTCCGGGCCCTGGCCAATGAAGTGATCGTCATGCGCCTTGGCAAGGTGGTTGAGCAGGGTGCGTCGAAGCAGATATTCGATGACCCTCAGACCGACTATACGAAGGCACTCATGGCCGCTGCGTTCGATCTCGAAGCCGCTCCCGCCGGAGTTGTCAGTCAGTGATGCCGTTGCAAACCTGTATTGATGATGTCTCCCTGGACGTGGAAATACTCGAGGAGAGAAACGAGTTCGAAGGCTTTCGTAAGGTTCGGACCTACCGCTATCGGGAAACCGTATCTGGCACCGAGGCGCGCCGCGAGATTGTTGTCGGGGCACCGGCAGTTGCGGTCGTTGCCTATGATCCCAGGCTGGAACGCCTGGTCATGATCCGGCAGTTTCGGCTCGGCGCGCAGATGGGAACAGGCCGCGGTTTTTGCGCCGAAATCGCAGCCGGGTTGATCGATCCCGGAGAGACAGCTTTATCCACCGCCGAGCGCGAGCTTGAAGAAGAAGTCGGGCTGAAACCTCTGAAGCTGGAGAAGTTATGCGATTTTCTCACCACGCCCGGTCTTTCAAATGAGGTTATTCATTTGTTCTATGCTGAAGTCGACGCCAGCAATCTGGCAAAAGTCGCCGGTTTGGAAAGTGAAACGGAAGAGACCTTTCCCTTCACCCTGACACTGGATGAAGCATTGGATGCAATAGACGATGGCCGCATCACCAATGGCATCGCGCAGCTTGGGATATTTTGGTTCGCGCGGCACCAAAGGCGACTGACATGAGTAAGAAAGCAGGCATTTTGCTGTATTTGTCCTTCGAGGCGGAAGGAAAACGGCAGGTTTTCGAGCAATACTTCCCGGATCGATCCATTGTCGATGCCAAGGAAGAGGCTGATCCCGACACCACCGATGTTGAATACGCCGTTGTATGGCAGCCGGCGCCGGGCATGCTGGCATCTGTTCCCGGGCTCAAGGTGATTTTTTCCCTTGGCGCTGGAGTGGACCACCTGTTCCACGATACCGGTCTTCCAGATCTGCCGGTCGTTCGTTTTGTCGATCCGGATCTGACGGGCCGCATGGTCGAGTATGTTGTGCTTCAGTGTCTGATGCACGTGAGACAGCAACGACACTATGACGGGTTTCAGCGTAAGCGACAGTGGAAAGAGCTGGAACAACCGGCGGCGCATGCGTTCCGGGTCGGCATTCTCGGTTTCGGACATCTCGGGCAAGCCTGCGCGCGGGGACTGTTGGCTCTGGGCTTTCAGGTCAATGGATGGTCGCGCAGCGGCCGAGCGATGGATGGCGTGGCTTCATTTGATGGCAGCGGTCTGGATGATTTTCTGGCGCAAACAGATATTCTGGTTTGCCTGTTGCCCTACACAGCGGAGACACGCGGCTTGCTGAACAGTGGTCTGTTTTCCAGGCTGGCCAGAAACGGGCCCTTCGGAGCACCAGTCCTGATCAATGCCGGCCGCGGCGGCAGCCAGATCGAAGACGATATTGTGGCGGCTCTGGAAGACGGCACACTGCGTGGCGCATCACTGGATGTGTTCCAACAGGAACCGCTGCCCGCAGACAGCAGGCTATGGAATTTCAATAATGTCGTGATCACACCTCACGCAGCGGCTGTCAGCAATGCAGATGCCCTTGTGACCTATGTGAAACGGCAGATCGAGCAGTTTGAAGCCGACGGGTCGCTGGAGAATATCGTCGACCTTTCGCGCGGCTACTGACGCCGGGCCCAGTCGGTTACCAGACGGTTTGCGATGGCCATCGGAGGTGGCATGAAGAATTCCGGTTCACCGTCAGAGTTTTTTGGCCCGTCGCCCTTCAAAATGGCCAGAACTTCGTCACGGCTGAACCAGCGGCAGTCGTCCAACTCGCTCTCGTCTTTCACGATATCAGTCTCAAGCGCCTCTCCGTAGCAGCCAATCATCAGGGTGTGCGGGAATGGCCATGGTTGGGTTGCATGGTAGGTCACCTTGCCAACGCGAATGCCGCTTTCTTCAAATGTCTCACGGCGCACTGCGGATTCCATTGTTTCACCCGCTTCAACAAAGCCTGCCAGGGCCGAATACATGCCCGGTGGGAAATGGTGCGATCTGCCCAGCAGGCACTTGTCGCCATGGATTGTCAGCATGATGACCACCGGGTCGGTACGCGGGAAGTGTTCCTTTTCACATGACGTGCATTGACGTTTGGCGCCGCCTGCCCGGATTTCGGACGGGGAGCCACATCTGGCACAGAAGCGGTTGGTCGCGTGCCAGGCCAACAGTGCACCGCCATAGGCGACATTGCCGAATGCGTCATGTTGCAACAGACCCTGTCGCGCGATTGAGCGGTAGTCGATGGCCTTGAACGGTTCGGGCAATTCAAAACCCTCATCATCGGGGTTGATCGACAGAGGAACTGCGAGCCGCGGCGCACCATTGTCAAATCCCAGCATGACGGCTTTGTCCATTTGAGGTCCAAATGTATCAAGTTCAACCGCCTCGAACAGACAACGTGCCTCGTCACCTTCAAATCTGATAAAGACACGACCCCGGGCGAACCCCAAAATGCGAGTGGCCGGGTCGGTCAGTGCCTCCGCCACGCAGTCTTCGCTGCGGTCTTCCGAGAGCCTGTCCAGTCGACCTCCGGAGAACACAAGCTCTGCGCTGGTTTCCTCGGGCGTGTAGGCGGGATCAAGAAAAGAGCGATACACGAAGTTGTTCCTTCAACTGTGCTGCAAGGGCTGTCCCATCGGCACCATCATATTTTTGTTTTTCGCCAAATCCCCAGACTGGCGCAGGCCAGTTGGGGTCATCTTCGCTGCGAGCAACGACATGAATATGCACTTGTCGGACAATGTTGCCTATGGCTGCGATGTTGATCTTGTCGCAGCCGGTAAAAGCTTTCAGCTTCTTTCCCGCATCGGCAGCGATTTGCATGGCGGTTCCTATCCTGCCGGGAGGAAGGTCGTGCAGTTCCTCAAGCCCGTAGACCTGCGGCACAATGATGATCCAGGGCCAGCGCTTGTCGTTCATCAGCAGATACAGGTACTCACCGTGGCTTGTGATCGGGAACGTATCTGCCTGAAGGCGGGGATCAAGTTGCCATGTGTTTTCGAGACCAAACATTCAGCCAATCTAACAGGTTTTTTGCCGTTTCCAGCTTGCATTTACCCCTTGCACACATGATATGATGCCCTCGGAAGGCTGGTTTGTGGACGGTCCACTCGCCAACCGGGTCAGATCGGGAACGAAGCAGCCCCAACGAGATTCCGGATCGGGTCACGCTAAGCCAGTCTTCCACCTCGCGTCCAAATGGGCGCTCGGTTCTCGTTTGTTCGGGTCTCTCATTACAATTTGCCAGGACAATTTGCCGGGCAATGTTGCGTGACACGCAAATGTATGGCGCGACTGGTGGTACAAGTGATGCATCATTGACTGATTCAGCTTCACAGGATGAATACCGGGTTCTGGCCCGGAAGTACCGGCCGTCCAGTTTTGATGACCTGATCGGTCAGGAGCCGATGGTCCGCACCCTTTCAAACGCCTTTGCGAGTGGGCGCATCGCTCAGGCCTATATGCTGACGGGCGTCCGCGGGGTCGGAAAGACCACAACTGCCCGCATTCTGGCGCGAGCGCTGAACTATGAATCCGGTACCGTGGATGAGCCCACACTGAATATTTCCGAGCCAGGCGTCCATTGCGGTTCCATCATGGAAGGCAGCCATGTTGACGTGATCGAGATGGATGCCGCTTCCCACACAGGCATTGGCGACATCCGCGAAATCATCGCCAGCGTACGCTACAAGCCTGTCTCGGCGCGCTACAAAGTCTACATCATCGATGAAGTGCACATGCTGTCCACCGCCGCCTTCAATGGGTTGCTAAAGACGTTGGAAGAGCCTCCCGAACATGTGAAGTTTATTTTTGCCACCACCGAAATTCGCAAGGTTCCGATCACTGTTTTGTCGCGGTGCCAGCGCTTTGATCTTCGCCGCATCGACGCCGGTGAATTGACAACCTACCTGGATAAAATTGTCGGCCTTGAAGGTGTTGAGGCTGAAACCGAGGCATTGGCAGCGATTGCCCGCGCCGGCGAGGGCTCAGTCCGCGACGCTCTTTCCCTGCTCGATCAGGCTATCGCTCATTCTGCAGGCTCCGGCGGCGGCAAGATCCGGTCGGAAGACGTGCGTGTGATGCTTGGGCTTGCTGATCGGGCGCGCGTTATTGACCTGTTTGAACACGTCATGAAAGGCGATATCACCGCTGCTCTGGGGGAGATCAAGGAGCAGTATGACGTCGGAGCCGACCCGGTCACTGTTCTGACGGATCTGGCAGAATTCGTTCATTTCGTGACCAGGGTACGTTACGTTGATACTGCACTCGACGATCCGTCGCTGAGCCAGCAGGAGAAAACCCGCGGCAAGGAATTTGCTGAAAAGCTGTCGCCGCGCATATTGGGGCGTTGTTGGCAGATGCTGCTGAAAGGCATCGCGGAGACCCAGGCATCATCTCGACCTCTCGCTGCAGCCGATATGGTGCTCGTGCGCATCACCCATGCTGCGGATATGCCGACGCCAGACGAAATCATCCGAAAATTGACGGAGTCGGACGGCACCGGCGCTATCACCGTCGGCAAAACCGGATCGTCGATTCCAAATGGCGGTGAAGCCGGTTCGGTTGCGAAGCCGGTTTCGACTTCATTATCGTCCCCCGACGGCAATGTAACAATGAAGCAGGTGGCTAACGGACCCTCGCTGATCGTTGACAATGGGCCGCAGTTGATCGCTGAAACCCAGGAAACGCCGGAGCCTGTGGCGCTTAAGCAGGTTTATGACACAATTGCATCATTTCAGGACCTGCTCGATGCTGCCGAGAAAAAGCGGGACATAAAGTTCAAACTGCTTCTGCGCAACAATGTCAGCCTGATCGCTTTTGAGCCCGGAAGGATCGAGTACAACCCCGTCGGCAACCCGCCGCGCGATCTGCGACAGACAGTTTTCAACCGTCTGAAGGACTGGACCGGCGGGCCGTGGGAAGTGGTGGAGAGTGAAGCCGAGGGCAGCGCCACCATCAAGGAAATCGAAGTCGCCACCCGCGAGCAACTGGTTCAGGACGCCGCCGAAGACCCGGTCGTCTCCGCTGTGCTGCGGGCATTCCCGAAATCCCGCATTATCGATGTTCGGGTCACTGGAAGCGCCGATGGTTTGGACGAAAATGCGGTCGCTGATGCGGCACTGGAAAATCCGGATGCCGACGGTGATGAAGCTGCTGCCGGGGCCGGCGACCCCGGCGCCGGAGGCATGGACGACTACTTTTGAAACACACGTGGAGTGAGCCCCAATGAAAGACATCATGGGCATGATGGGTAAGGTCAAGGAAATGCAGTCCAAGATGGAGGACATGCAGACCGAACTGGAAAGCATGGAAGCCGAGGGTAAATCGGGCGGCGGCTTGGTCACCGTCACCCTGACCGGTAAGGGCGTCATGAAAGGTGTCGATATCGACACATCTTTGCTGAAGGAAGACGAGGGCGAGATCCTCGAGGACCTCATTGTCGCTGCCCACAATCAAGCCAAGGAGAAAGCCGAAGCGGCGATGCAGGAAAAAACCGCAGAACTGACATCAGGTCTGCCGATACCGCCGGGTTTCAAAATGCCGTTCTAGGACACACCTAGCCGAATGCACGATATGCCAGCATAAACCGGCTGATTGTGGTGACGACGACCACAGCTGCAAATGCATAGGCGATGACCGCGAACCAATGTGGAAACAGGCACCACAGGCAGAAAATGGCAATGGTCTCACTGCCTTCAGCCAGACCGGCTGTGTAGAGCAGAGACTTGCTGCCGCGATCGCCGTCGTTGACGCCCTTCTTCTCGGCCATCAGCGCGTAGGTCAAAAAGCTTGCGCCGTTGACATAGAAGGCCAGCAGGACAGTGGCTCCCGCTATTGCATTATCAGTGGGATTGGCCAGGACGAACGCCACAGGAATTACGCCGTAAAACGCGAAATCCAGCACGATATCGAGAAAGCCTCCCAAGTCGGTTTTGCCATGGACGCGTGCCACGGCGCCGTCGAGCCCATCGCAAAGCCGCGACATGAGCAACAACACCAGTGCAGGCCAATACGCCTGAAAAGCGATCAACAGCGCTGCCAACAAGCCAAGAGCAAACCCGACCCAGGTGATCACATTGGCGCTGACACCGGCACTTGCGAGCCTGCGGGCAATACGCTCAAGCGCAGGATCGATCATGATACGGATACGGTTGTCGAACATGGGAAAGAATTGTTATCGGCTAAAGGCTTGGCTATTATAGAGGTGAACGGGCGCAACGAACAGCGGGGAAGAGATGGCCGGCCAGCTGAATAAGAACCGCTATGAGGCCGTGACACATGACATTCGTGTTGGCGTGGCACCGCACTATCTTGATGACCAATCAAGCCCGGAAAGCGGACAATTTGTCTGGGCCTATGAGGTCGAAATTATCAACGAACGCGAAGACACTGTTCAACTGCGCGACCGCTACTGGAATATTACAGATGCTCAGGGACGCATCGAAGAAGTGCGCGGCCCGGGCGTCGTTGGAGAACAGCCGATACTTAATCCTGGCGACCGGTTCCAATATACCTCAGGCTGCCCGCTTTCGACTTCCAGCGGCTTCATGGTCGGCAGCTACACCATGGTCGGCGAAAACGGCGACAGTTTTGAAGTGGACATTCCGGCCTTTGCTCTTGATTTGCCGGATGCCGGACGGAACCTGAACTGACCGTGACAGGTTCCAACCCTCGATGATCCTTGATCCCCGCCCCATAATTCTCGTCGTTGGCGTGCTGCTGATCATGCTCGGCGCCGCGATGCTGATCCCGGCATATGTCGATTTTGCTGCCAACAACAATGACTGGGAGTCTTTTGCTACAGGCTCCTTTGTCACCGTTGGCGCCGGAGCGTTCATGTATCTCGCCGCCCGGGGCACGCAGAAGGGCCTTACCACCCGTCAGGCGTTCTTGATGACGGTTTTCCTGTGGATTTCACTGGCCGCCTTTGGTGCACTTCCCATCTACTGGTCTGGTCTCGTGCCCAGCTACACAGACGCATTCTTCGAGAGCATTTCGGGACTGACCACAACCGGAGCCACGGTGATGACGGGACTGGATTACATGCCTCCCGGCATTTTGCTGTGGCGTGGCATCCTGCAGTGGCTCGGCGGTCTCGGCATCATCGTCATGGCTGTGTCGGTTCTCCCCATGCTTCAAATTGGCGGCATGCAGTTGTTCAAGGTCGAGGCTTTCGAAACTTCTGAAAAAATCCTGCCTCGTGCCACGCAGATATCGGGCTTCATTACGGCAATCTTCCTGCTCTTCACATTGCTTTGCATGCTTGCTTACCTTGCCGCCGGAATGAATTTTCTGGACGCCGTCGTTCATGCAATGACCACTGTGGCAACCGGTGGTTTTTCAACCCATGACGGTTCGCTTGGTCATTTCAACAGTGCGGCAATCGATTTAGTCGCAACTGTATTCATGATCATTGGTTCGCTTCCTTTCCTGCTCTATGTTCAGGCGCTCAGGGGACAGGGCAAGCCTCTTTTTACCGACGGACAGGTGCGCACTTTCCTGTTGCTGTTGATGATGCTGACACTCGGTGCCTGGTTGATCGAAGTCAGCAATGGTGTTCGCGTTGGCGCGGAAGCTTTCCGCTTTGCCGTCGTGAATGTGACCTCAATTCTAACGGGCACGGGTTACGCGACAACGGCCTATGATGGATGGGGTTCAGTTGCGGTGGCGTTCTTCTTTTTCATCATGTTCATAGGCGGCTGCGCCGGGTCGACTTCCTGTGGCATCAAGATTTTCCGCTTTCAGGTTCTTTTTCAAAACGTGCGCCAGCACATTGCCAACGTTCTCTACCCCCATGGCATCTTCACGCCGCGCTTCAACGGGCGGCCTATTGCAAATGATGTGACTGCTGCGGTGATGAGTTTCTTTTTTCTTTACATCTGTACATTCGGAGTGTCGGCAATCACTCTGTCCTTTATGGGTGTGGATCCGGTCACGGCCCTGTCAGGAGCGGGCTCCGCTATTTCCAATGTGGGCCCCGGATTGGGAAATCTGATCGGACCCTCGGGGACCTATCAGAGCCTGGGTGATGGACCCAAATGGGTGCTCTCAGGAACCATGCTGATCGGGCGGCTCGAACTGTTTACCGTGCTCGTGCTATTGTCGCCCCGGTTCTGGCGAGCTTAAGCTCAACCTCCTTCAACGGAACCAGCAGTGCCCGATGCAGGATCACTCGGCAGGTTGCAGGCCTTCCTTGGACCGTTCTGCGCGAGCCTTGCCGAACAACACACCCAGCCCTTTGGAAATATCATCGCCGATACCCACCAACGAGGGCACCAGAAACAGAACCAGCAGCGTGGCAGAGGCAAGACCGAATACCATGGTGGTTGCCATCGGTAACAGGAACTGGGCTTGCAGGCTTTTTTCAAACATCAGCGGAACCAGGCCGCCTATGGTGGTCAGCGAGGTCAGTAATACAGCGCGAAGTCGGTCGCGGCTTGAGCCAATCGCAGCCTCTTTCAGATCGTCGCCCTCATCCAGACGCTCATCAAGCCTGCTGACCAGAATAATGGAATCGTTGACCAGAATGCCCGCCAGACCCAGCAGCCCCATAAAGGACAGAATGGTGAGTTTCAGTCCGACCAGGTAATGACCGAGCACGGCGCCGACGATACCGAACGGAATAATCAACATGACCGCGATGGGGCGCCAGTAGCTGGCGAAAACCCAGGCCAGCACGATGTAAATGATCGACAGGGCGATGATGGCCCCGATCTGCAAGTCGGCGAATGCTTCGGCCCTTTCCTCTGCACGGCCGGAGTAGCGGTAGGTAATGCCGTACTGGTCGGCAATCGCCTGGAGCTCTCCGCGTTCAAGAACTTCAATCGCTTCCTCTGTTGTTGTGATATCGGAATTCAGGTCCGCAGTCACAGAAACCGTAGCCTTTCCATCAACGCGTTCGATCGAGGCGAATCCCTGTCGTTCAGTCACCTTGATCACTTCGGCGAGGGGCACAAACTCGCCTGCCGGACTGCGCAGCTCAAAGCTGCGCAGTGCTGCAGTGCCACGATTGCGCATGATTTTGCTGACGCGGATTGTTATTTCGTCATCGCCATCGGCGAACCGCCGGGGAATTGCTCCTTCGAACGAGTTGCGCAGCTGGCGGCCGACATCATCAATCGTGAAGCCGAGCGCCGAACCGCGGGGTGTCATCTCCATTACGAGTTCAGGCTTGCCGTAGGGGAGGTCGTCGGAAACACCTGAAGTACCATCAATTGCTTCCACGACGGGGATGATCTCAGTTGCAGCCTGTTTCAGTCTGGCAACGGAATCGCCCTGTAGCTGGATATCAATGTCGCGTCCGGGTGGTCCACCACGGGATTCATATAGCGCCACACGACGCACGCCGGCAATTTTGGGAACCGCTTTGCGCCACGCTTTGACAATGTCGGGAGTGCGGACGGTCCTGACTTCCGATGTAGTGAGCTGTACACGAATGCTTGCCACATTGTCGCCGGTTGAACGCCCGGCCTTGCCGAGTGTTGCGAAGGAGGCAACAATCAGCTTCTCACCATCAACGGAAACCTCTTTTTCGGCCACCTTCAAGGCGGCCTCCACACGATTTATTGCGTCAATGGTTTTCTTCTCGGGGGTGCCGGCATTGAAGATAATGCGCGCGTTGATATTTTCTGCTTCAGCGGAAGGGAAGAAGACAAAACCAACCTTACCGCTGAAAATCATGCCGTAGACGCCGATAATGACGCAGCATATGGAGAAGGCAACTGTGACATAGCGCCAGCTATAGCTGGCTCGAACCATGGCATTGAACGGTCCGTCACGGAAACGGTTGAAGCCGCGATCAAAAGATCTGCGAAACCCGCCCTCGTACATGGCCTCGTCAGAAATGCCCAGCCGTTGCCGGGTCCGTTGCTTTCTCTTGCGGGACCATGCCGAAAAGGTTGCAAAACCCGCTTCAACGAGAACCGAGGTTACATAGGCAATGATCGCCGTTGCCAGTATGAAGCCGACAAGTCCCGCAGATTCCCTGAAGTTTTGCGTCAGGGCGACTGCGCCTTCAACCGATCCCGGCAAGATGGGCAGCGGCAGATGACTGCGCAGGAAGCCCATCATCCCGTTGACCAGTTCGATAAGCCATCCACCCTTACCGGTTTCAGACACGGAAACAGCCAGCACCCCAATGCAGAGGGCGATTGTAAACTGTCGCCAGTAAGACCAGCGTCTCTTCGCGCGCGGCTTCAGCGTGTGCGCCAGATGGCCCGGCAAAATGAGAAAGCACTCAATCAGGCTGGCAATGACCACGGCAATAACCACCATCGGCAATGTACTCATGATCTGACCAATGACGCCCTGAATTACAAAGATCGGACCGAAGGCAGCGAGTGTCGTGATCATGGCTGCTGACACCGGCACAACCATGCGACCAGCGCCATTCTCGGCTGCTGTATAGGGGTCGTCACCTGCTTCAAACCGGGTCGCGGTGTGCTCGCCCACGACGATGGCATCATCGACGATGACGCCCAGCATCATGATGAGGCCGAACAGTGAAAACATGTTGATCGTGGTTCCCATCACCCACATGACACCAACAGTCGCAAGCATGGCGACCGGTATTCCTGCTGCAACCCAGAAGGCTATGCGGGCGTTGAGAAATATGAACAGAATTCCGACCACGAGAACCAGGCCACCGAGGCCGTTCGTAACCAGAAGCATGATGCGATCCGTCAGCGCATTGGCTCTCACATCATAGGTTTTGATCTCCAGTCCGGCCGGCAGCCGGCCTGCAATTTCGGCCATATAGGCCGTGAGGATCTGGTTGGTTTCAAGGGTGTCGGCGGTTTCGGCCCGTTGAATTTCGATCTGGATGGCACGCTCGCCCTCCATGAAGCCCTGCGGGTCGCCGTCCTTGTAGCCATCCGATATTGTTGCAATGTCCTTGAGCAGAACTTTTTCGCCGGTCGAATATGCACTGATTTCGAGATTACCAAGGCTGCGCGGAGTTTGGGCATCCGCGAGGGTGCGCAGCTGTTTTTCGACCGATCCTTCCATTTGCCCGGATGGAAGATCACGGGAGTTGCTGGCGATGGTGCCGGAAACGTCGCCTACAGTCAGGTTTAACCGCCGCAATTCGGCTTCCGGTATGTCTACATGCAATTCACGGGTACGCAGGCCCGTGAACAGAACCTTGTCGATGCCGCGTTCAATGAGATCATCGCGGATTTTCTTGGTGTAGAAGCGCAGTGCCTTCTCGGAGACCGGGCCAGTGACTGCCAGACGGGCGACGCGGTCAAAGCCGCGCGCGCTTTGAGTAACAGTGGGTGTTTCGGCATCTTCCGGCAGGTTGGTTACGGTCTTAACGGCTGTTTCGGCCTCCCGCAGCGCCTCCTTCATGTCGGTGCCCTGCTCATATTCGACGCCGATGGACGCAATACCTTCCCTGGCGCGAGATTTGATCCGGTCGACCCCATCAAGATAACGAAGTTCCGGTTCCATGATTTCCAGGATGTTGGATTCAACGTCTTCGGCGCTGGCGCCGTCCCAGGTGACGGCCACCGTGATGATCGGAATCTCTGTCGTGGGGAAGAACTGAGTGTTTATCCGGCCCAGTGAAAACACACCGAAAATGATCATCAAAACCATGACGAGGTTGGCCGCATTTCGGTGGCGAACGAAGAGGCTGACCAGGCCGGAAGATGAGGGTATCGCGCGGGTCGCCATGATTTCGGCTAGTTCGCTGCCGCGCCGTCAGCGCGATATTTCGCAATCAGTGCCCGTCTTTCGTCGCGCGACATTGCCCGAAACGCTTCACGGCTCATGCCGCTCGCATCAAGAATTTTTGCAACTTCTTCGCGAGAGGCGCGGGCGGCGGATGGCGTTTCGTCGCCTGGCTTTGTTTCGTTGCGACCGGGTTCTGGTTGGCCTTCCGTGCGCACAGCCAGTCCTTCGCTGACTTCTGTAATAGCGGTTACCAGGACTTCGTCTCCGGCTCGAAGTCCGCTGGATATGAGAACATTCTCGCCCTCATAGGCTGCAACTGTAACCGAGTTTTCAACGAGTTTTCCGTCGACCGCGGTGTAGATCGTGCTGGCTCCGTACAGCGCGGTGTCAGGGACTGAAATCGTATTTGCAAAAACAACATCCGGCACACGCACTTCAACAAAGGCGCCCGGCCGGATAGCAATGCTGTTGCTCATATCGCCAATCCGGGCAAACATCTCAACACCCCCACGGGCGGAGGTGATATCGGCTCCGACCCGTTCGATCGCAGCGGCATAGAGATATTGCTTTCCGCCCACCGACCACGCCACCTCGATAGAGCGTCCAATGAGACCGTCCTGGCTTGTTTGCAAACGGCCGTATTGAGCATCGGTAAGTGTAAACTTCACTTCCAACGTGTCCGCCTCGTACATCGAGACCACGACATCATTTGCCGTGACATTGCGGCCGATTTCAGCGTCGCTTGAGCGCACTATTCCGGAAAATGGCGCAATGAGGACGGTAGACTGCAGGTTGCGCTCGGCTTGCTTGACCCCCCAATTCAGCCGTTCGACAGAGGCCTCTAATTGTCCGATGCGCGATTCCTGTACCTTGATCGTGTTCATGGCATTGTCGCGGGCCTGTTCGCGCTGCGAAACAATGAACATGCGCTCGTCCAGCTGTTGCTGGGTGGAGGTGCCGCGCGATCGCAGGCTTTGCGTCCGCTTTAAATCAGCCCTGGCGAAGTTGAGCTGGTCTTCAGTGCTCTTGAGTCTGCTTTTTTCGAGATTGATCTGGGCTGCGTTCTCAACAATCTTTGCCTTGGCTTCTATCAGGTTGGCCTTCGCTTCGGACAGCAACACCTGATAATTGAAATCGTCAATTGTCACCAGATTGTCGCCTTTGGCCACGCGCCCTCCGGCAACCAGCTTATTGTTGACGTTGACAATCTCACCGGCCACGAGCGCTCGAAGATCGACGCTGCGCGCGGCGACGGTCTGCCCATAAACGGTGAAGACAGGTTGGTGATCTGCAGCCACAGCCGTGACTGTGTCGACCGTATAAACTGTCTTAAAGACCGGACGCTTGCTTCTCTCGGGTTTGCCGGCGATCATTTTACTGGCGACAAAGAGCGAAACAATGATCATGACGATCACCAGGGCGGCCTGCAGCGCACCAAGCAGAAGCGTCCCGGCCAGCTGACGGCCGGGTGTAGAATGGTGTTCTGCCGCCTTTGATCGGTCCTGAGGGTCAACGTTGAAGTTGCCATCCAGCTCGATCTCGGCGCCACTGACTTTGTCCAGCATGAAGCCTTCCTCGCGCGTTGCGACAATAATAGAGCGGGGTTTCTTCCGCTCAAGTTAAAATTCAGCAACTCTTTGCGAAGAGAAGGCTTGAGACCATTCAGTCTTCGGCAGGGAACTCCGATGAATCAAACCGATAGTCGCGGCTGCAAAACTCACATTTGACGGTGATTTCGCCATCTTCGACGCTTTCAACCCGCTCTTCGTGGCTCAATCCCTGTATCACGCCGCGTACGCGCTCCGGCGAACAGCCACACCTTTCCTGCACCGGGGTTGCGTCGAAAACGCGCACTCCCTGCTCATGAAACAGTCGGTAGAGCAGGCGTTCGGGCTCAACCGCCACATCCGTCAACTCAAGGTCTTCGATTGTGCCCATGAGCGCGGTTGCCTCTGCCCAGGCGTCATCCTCGTCGAAATTGTGATCGTCAGCCCCGTCTCCGCCGGGAAGGTCCTTGAGACGCATTCTGGCTTCCGTATCCGGCAGAAACTGCACCAGGACGCCACCGGCAGTCCAACCATGAACTGGGCCACCGCCTTCGTTGCGGGTCAGTGTTTCACCAACCGCGAGACGGATATCAGTAGGAATTTGTTCTGATTGGCGGAAATAGCGCCGCGCCACTTCCTCCAGCCCAATTCCGTCCAGTTGAACGATACCCTGGTACCGCTGGCTGTGTTCGCCCTGATCAATGGTCATCGCCAGCACACCCTGACCCAGCAGCGCCGAAGCCTCTGGTGGTCCGTTTTCCACCAATGCGGCGACAGCATCTTTATCATAGCGAGCATAGGCGCGGATTGAATCCGGAGTGCAAAAGTCGGTGATGATCATCGGAACCGGACCGTCAGTCTGAGTCTGCAAGATGAATTTGCCTTCGAATTTCAGCGCCGTACCAAGCAGGACAGTCAGAGTAATTGCTTCTGCCAGGAGCCGGTTCACAGCTTCGGGATAGGCGTGCCGATCCAGGATCTTATCCAGTATCGGACCCAGCTGGACAGCGCGCCCGCGCACATCGAGCGATGCGACTTGAAAAGGAACAACTGCATCCTGACCTGCGAAGGTGAAGTCTGTCTGCGAAGCGGGAGAGATCATGTCGATTCAATCTTTGTCTGGCCCAGACTGGAGCGGTTCGAGTCTCCAGCCCAGCGTTTTGTTTTAAGTGAGGTCTGAGGCCTGCAACTGCAAGGTCAGCATGCAATCCGGATTCGTCATCCCCGCCTAGGCGTCAAAACACCATGTCAGAATGGCTTTTTGCGCATGCAAGCGGTTTTCGGCCTCGTCAAACACAACGCTTTGTGGACCGTCCATAACCGAGTCTGTTACCTCTTCGTTGCGATGGGCGGGCAGGCAATGCATGAAGATCGCACTCTTACCTGCCAAAGCCATAAGATCATCGTTCACCTGGTAGGCAGCAAAGGTGTTGTGACCGCCGGAATCTTCCTCCATGCCCATGGAGGTCCACGTGTCGGTGATAACACAATCGGAACCTGCAACTGCCGCCCGGGGATCTTGCATCAACTCAATGTTGCCACCGATTTCGCGGGACCGGTCAACATAGCTTTTCCCGGGGCCGAAACCGTCCGGTGTGGCGATGCGAATGGCAAAGCCAAACCGGGCTGATGCTTCCATCAGGGAATGAACCACATTGTTCCCGTCGCCCGTATAGGCAAGTGTCTTGCCCTCGATGGAACCTTTGTGCTCCTCAAACGTCATGACATCGGCCATTATCTGACACGGGTGTGTTTCATCCGTCAGCCCGTTGATAACCGGTACAGTTGCGTATTGTGCCAACTCCAGAAGCCGCGCGTGCGAGGTGGTGCGTATCATGATCGCATCCACGTAACGAGACAGTACCCGGGCTGTGTCTGCGACGGTTTCGCCACGTCCCATCTGCGAACCCGAGCCATCGATCACGATTGTTTCGCCGCCGAGCTGCCGCATGCCGACATCGAAAGAAACGCGGGTACGGGTTGACGGTTTGTCGAAGATCATGGCCAAAATCTTACCGTCGAGCGGTTTGTCGACACTGCCTTGAGCCAACCCGGCTTTCATCGAGCTGGCATTATTCAAGATGACGCGCAATTCGCCGGCTTCAACCGCGGCGATATCCAGGAAATCCCTCTTCATTGTCAGCTGGCCTGTTCCATGGCCGTAAGAGCGCTGTCCAATTTGCCGAGGGCCTCGCGAATTTCTTCTTCGGATACAGTCAGGGGCGGGACAAAACGCACGACATTGTCACCAGCCGGAACTGTCAGCAGATGCTCCTCGCGGAGAGCCGCGACGACATCGGTGTTTGCTGCCTTGCACTTCAAGCCCTGCATGAGTCCGTCCCCGCGCGCGCTTTCCAGCAAGGTGGGATGACTATCAGCGATCTCGGCAAGACGTTGCTTCAAAAAGCGCGAGGATTCCAGAACTTGATCCATGAATCCTTCTTCAAGCACTACATCCATGACTGCATTTCCAACGGCCATGGCCAGCGGGTTTCCGCCATATGTTGTCCCGTGGGTGCCGGGTTGCATGGCACTGGCTGCCTTTTCCGTCGCCAGGCAAGCGCCCAGGGGAAAACCGCCGCCAATTCCTTTTGCAATTGCCATGATATCGGGTTCCGCACCATCTACCCATTGGTGGGCAAAAAGCCGTCCCGTTCGGCCGATACCGCATTGTACCTCGTCATAGATGAGGAAAATGCCCTTTTCGTCGCATAATTCGCGCATGCCGCGCAGGCATTGGTGTGGGACCGAACGAATGCCGCCTTCACCTTGTATTGGCTCAACAAGGATGGCTGCTGTTTCGTCGTCGACCGCCGCCTTGAGCGCGTCGTGATCGCCGAAGGGCACCTGGACAAAGCCTGGAACCTTCGGGCCGAAACCCTCGGTGTATTTGGGATTGCCGCCCGCTGCGATGGCCGCAAGTGTCCGCCCGTGAAAAGCGCCCTCAAAAGTGATGATGTTAACGCGTTCCGGCGCTCCGTTGTCATAGTGCCAGCGTCTTGCCGTCTTGAAGGCACACTCCATGGATTCCGAACCGGAATTGGTGAAGAACACCCTGTCCGCGAAGGAGTTTTCACAAAGCTTGTTTCCAAGCTCAAACTGACCGGGGATCTCATAGAGATTGGACACGTGCCACAGTTTTTCGGCCTGGCTTTTCAAGGCCTCGACCAGAGCTGGATGCGAATGGCCGAGTGAGTTAACGGCAATACCCGCTGCAAAATCGAGATACTCTTCGCCCTCCTCCGTAAAGAGTCGCACACCCTCGCCACGCACAAAATGCAGCGGAGCCCGCGCAAATGCATCGTAGAGGGGGGTGGGGGCGCTGGGAGCCATTGGATTCTACCTTTGTGGTTAGTGCGGGTCGCCCGGTTTCATTGGGGCTGGTTGGTCGAAACAGTCGCTTGAAAAGAAAAACCGCCTTTCGGCGGTATTCGGGGACATAGTAGACAAGCCCGCAGTGCTGTCAATTCATCTCGAAATCTCCTTTTTGGTGCTGACGCGAGGGAATGGTTTGGCGTTTCTCGAGGTTTTGAAGATTTTTTTTGCGTGCGGCCCCCACTTTTTCCCCGGCAAAAGAAACAATGATTCTTTCTTTTGGGGACAAAGTGAAAAAAAGATTCGAGTGTAACGGGGGACTCTTGTGCCCGAGTCAGCGGCCATCTAGCTTGCCCCGAAGAGTAGCCGGACGAGTATCGCGGCCCAAAATCTGCCTTTTTACCCCCGCTTTTTGCGGCGGAAATTGATGTTTGCCGGGCTGGCAGACAGCAGCTTCTTGCGGCCTTGATTCCAGGTGCGGCCTGCGGAACACGAGGAGCTTTTGCCTATGTCATGGACCGATGATCGCGTTGCACGTTTGAGTAAGCTATGGGCGGAGGGCTTGAGTGCCAGCCAGATAGCGGCCGATCTCGGTGGCGTTACACGAAACGCCGTGATCGGCAAAGTCCACCGCCTCGGTCTGTCTGGTCGGGTCAAACCGGCTTCAGGTGGCGGATCCAAGCCGCGGCGAAAACCTTCCACACCTCGCGCAAAATATGTTCGCAACGGCAGCCGCATTGTGGGCGGCGCAAGAACCGTCGGTGCAACGGCGCTGAAGACGGGGCCAGACGGAGAAGTTGCCCTTCGTGAGCGCCCGGTTGAGGACATCGTTGTCCCAATTTCCCGTCAACTCAACCTGATGCAATTGACCGACACGACCTGCAAGTGGCCAACCGGCGACCCCACAATGCCAGGCTTTTCATTCTGTGGGCACAAGAGCGCAGACGATAAGCCCTATTGTGAATTCCATTCCAAATTGGCGTTCCAGCCGGCAAACGAGCGCCGCCGCAGACGTTAGCAATCTGAAGTTTCCGGGGAACTATGCCCGCCCCGCCCTTCAATGGGTTGGGGCGGTTTTTCTATGCGCTGCGCTTGCGTTCCGGTGCCAGCAGGTCTGCTAATGCGTCAAGAGGTAGCGGCTTGCAGAAAAGGTAGCCCTGACCCAATCTGCAACCCATTTTGCGGACTGCGTCGCGCTGCCCCTTTGTTTCGATGCCCTCGCACACAATGTCCAATTTGAGGCCATCGGCAAGCGTCTTGACTGACCGAATAATCGTTTTGCAGGTTTCGTCTTCGACCACATGCGTAACAAACGACCGGTCAATCTTGATTTTGTCCAGCGGGAACCTCGACAAATAGGCCAGTGAGGAAAAGCCTGTCCCAAAGTCGTCAAGCGCAATTTTGATGCCCATGGTTCGCAGCTTGTTGAGGACTTCAATGGCTTGTTCAGGGTCCTCGACGAAACTCGATTCGGTTATTTCCAACGTGAGACGGTGAGCGGGCAGAGATGATGCTTTCAGGGCCCTGCGAACATCGTGGATCAGATCATTGCGCAGGAACTGCAGAGGCGAAATATTGACAGCCACGTCAAGCTCCACGTCGAGACGCATTGCGTCAATGCAAGCGCGGTGTAGCACCCATCGCCCCAGCTCCTCGACGAATCCGTTGGCCTCCGCGACGTCAATAAAATCCTTGGTCGTGATGGAGCCAAGGGCCGGGTGATTCCAGCGTACAAGGGCTTCCACACCAAGGGTTTCGCCCGTGGCCAGGTCAATCTGGGGTTGGTAGTTCAATGATATCTGATCGCGCCGAAGCGCAAACCACAGTTCGCGCTCCAGTTGTCGTGCAGTGGCCTGCTTTTCCCAGGCGGCGTCGTCGAAGAACTTGATGCCCGTACCTGCCGTTTGCCGGGCTTCTTCGACAGCAGTTTCCGCTCTTTCAAGCAGGGTCTCCGCGTCAACAGGTGCGTCTGCGTCGAACATGCAGATGCCGATGCGCGTTCCTACCCGTGCCGTTGTTCCCTTCAGCTGTACGGGTGATTCAAGCATCCGCGCTAGTCTTTTCCCGAGCAGAAGGACGTCTTCACTCGTCAGGGGTGCCGAAGCGACGAGTGCAAATGTATCCCCACCCAAACGGGTGGCATGTTTGAACCGGGCATCGAAAAACTTCAGCCGCTTCTGAACTTCGATGAGTACCTGGTTGCCGATTCCTCTCCCAAGTGTGGAATTGACGGTGCGAAATCGATGCAGGTTTACCGCAAAAACCACAATATTGTTGTTCTTTCGGCGCCCGCCGTCGTCAACGTATGTTTCAAGGATTTCAAGCAAAGCATGCCTTCGCAGGGCACCTGTAAGGTCGTCGTGTCGCGACAAGTGTTCAAGATGTTTGGCCTGTTGTCGGCGCTCGGTGACATCGCGTGCATTGACGCAGACCACCAGGCGTTCGTTCGAATGCTCCCCCGCTGTTTTCTCAGTCGTCTTCAAACGGGATGCAGTCACTGTGCATTCCAGAATGTGTAAGACGCCCCCGGTTTCAAAGGGGATTTCCTTGATCCGAGGAGCAGGCGGTGCGCCAGCCCTTATCCGGGCCAGTGCCGCCTCGGTTTCGGCAACCAGTTTGTCCGGCACCAGCGTCGATATCTCCAATGCTTCGAACTGTTTGCCTGCCGAGCTGAAAAGATTGAGCGCCCGGTTGTTTATTTCGAGAATTTGGCCCTTTTCGTCACAAACCAGTATGGCATCCTGGCTGTCCTGCGTAATCTGGCGCAGCAGAAGATCGCCGTTGTCCCTCTCGGTGCGCGCAATTCGCGTCAGCCACATTTGCCAGTCCATTGCGCGCACTGAAAGCAGCAATAAGGTCGTTGTCAAAACGACTTGTGATGTCATTGTCGGAAGCGTGAGTGACAATCGTGCGTGTAGCAGAAAAGCCAATGCCTCGAGGGAGAGGGCGGCGATGATGCCAGCCAGAACCTGATACCGCAAACGTTTGGGAAAATCTGTTGCCACACACACAAGGATCAAAAGAATCATCACGACAGCAGGCACCAAAGCGTCGACGGTAATCGGTGCGATGTCCTGATGCAGGGTCTCGGCAGCAATGATTTGCAAGAGCGGACCTGGCAGAAGACCGTGAACAGGAACAGTGAAAGTGTCTCGCAGTTCAACAGCGTGAGCGCCGACAACCACGGTTTTGTTGTTTAGTTCTCTGAAGCCGACCCGGCCTTCGAGCAGGTCTTTCACGGAATAAACCGGGACTGTAGCGGGATCGACAGAGAAATTCAGACTGAAGCTTTCCTGCGCCGGTGCGGTGACGGTCGACAGCATTGAAGGCACAGACTGAACGTCTTCGCCTTCTATGACGACGCCATAGTTCATCGTTCTCACAATTCCGTCGGAATCCGGCATAACATTAACCGATGCCAGCCATGCATTCTCACGGAATTCGGGCAGCGGCAGGTTCTGGCCAAGCCGGGTATCCGAATGAATGGCTGACTGAAGTTGCAGGAATGCAGGCAGAAGCACGGAACCGCCAGCTCGTTTCAGCGCGTCGGCGAGTTTCTTATCCTCGGATTTTGTTGACCGGCTGCTGAAATCGACGTCGAGAAAAATATCCGTCGCGCCGGCGCTGGAAAGTGCATCCAGAATATCGGCGTAGACACCGCGCGGCCATGGCCAGGAATCCAGGCTGTCGAGGCTTTTTTTGTCGATTGCCAGATAGACGATCCGTCGGCTGGCAGGTCGAAGCGACGAGCCCATGCGCATCTCAGTGAGAGCATGATCGGCATCGTGGAACGCCCCCCAACGCTGCAATCCACCGGCAGTGGCCAGAACCGCTAGCATCGCCGCGATAAAATAGGTGAAGGGCTTGGATGCCATGCTTTGATTTTACCTGTGCGGGCCGGGCGAGCGATCAGCAGTTAGATTGTGGTTCTAGTCGTCGTCGTCGTCGTCATCGTCATCGTCATCGTCATCGTCATCGTCGTCGTCGTCGCCGCCATGACCATGCCCGCCGTCATCGTCTCCATCGGAGTCGTCGGAGCCTTCCGCAGGTGAATCATCCGACGGCGCACCTCCGGCAGCAGGCGCAGCACCGCCAGCTGCTGCGGCCGGGCCACCCGAATAATCTGTGTCCGTTTGAGTACTGCGCGCCCTGAATCCGGAGACTGATCGAGCAACCGTGCGGGCTTTCACCTTTGGGGCTGTCTTTGCAACATTCTTGACCCCCGCCTTGCGGCCCGCGCCGCTCACGCTCATGCCGCCGTCTGCGGAAACCGATGCAGTTTGTCCTGAGCCGACATCTACCTGTTTTCCGGCTCTTTCGCTGGTGACCTGGACAGTGCCGCGCTCCACGCTGACGCTTGCCCCGTTGCGTCCGGTTTCAACCGAAAACCGTGTGCCTTTCACCACCGCCGCCAGGTAAGGCGTATAGACGCGCGTGTGTTTTCTCCGTCGTGTCTGCACATCCAAAAGCAGCGAGCCGAATTGCTGTCGCAACTCCGTTTTCCGACCGCCGTTTCGCTTCACGAGTGCACTGAGCGTATTGGGCCTGAAGACGATGCTCTCGCTGCCGCGTCTGAGCAGCAGTCGTCCGCGCTGACCGGTGTGAATCCAGCTGACCCGGGGAACCTTCATTCCTTTGCGTAAGGTGGTCCAATTCACGTTGTCCGTCGTGTAACGCGCCGGTTGACTCACTTTTGCAACGCGCCAGTCTGCGGCCGCCGCTACCGTGACAAGCACTGCGAAGAAGGCGACAAATGTCAGCCCGATCTTGAGGAATTTTTGCATATCAGCCGCCCTGTAGAGATTTGGGCCATCCTATCGGAGGAAGACAAAAGAAAGGCTGAATGAGATGACTAAAATTTTCCTTCTTCGGCCTTTGCTTAACAAGGAGTTGACGCACTGACCTCTGGGTTGCAACGTTTCGTTAAGGTGTTGAAAGGATGACCGCATGGCAGAGATCGAAATCGACGGCAAAAGACGCGAGCTGGATCTCGAAAATCCAAAACTCCCCGATTGGGTCGAGAAGAATGTACTGTCCTCGGGCGAGTATGCCTACGACAAAAAACTGAAGCGATCAGTTTACGAAAAAGAGTTAGAGATCCTGCACCTTCAGTTGGTGAAACTTCAGGCCCATCAGCAGGAAACCGGGCAACGCATTATTATCCTGTTCGAGGGGCGCGACGCAGCCGGTAAGGGCGGCACAATCGCCGCGTTTAGAAGCTACCTCAATCCTCGACATGCCCGCGTTGTCGCGCTGACCAAACCAACTGAAACAGAGCAGGGTCAATGGTACTATCAGCGCTATCTGGATCATTTTCCAACCGCCGGTGAAATGGTGTTGTTTGACCGATCCTGGTACAATCGCGCGGGTGTAGAGCCGGTCATGGGATTCTGCTCTGAGCAACAGCACCAGGCGTTTCTGGAACAAACGCCGGCCTTTGAGAAGCTTATTGCCGATGAGGGCATCGCGTTTTTCAAGGTCTGGCTGAATGTCAGTCAGGAAATGCAAATCAAGCGCTTTCATGACCGTCGGCACAATCCACTCAAGTCCTGGAAACTGTCGCCGCTGGATATCAAGGCGATTGGCAAATGGGGAGACTATACTGACGCGCGGGACAAAATGCTGAGGCACACGCACACCAATCACGCACCTTGGACCATCGTGCGCTCAAATGATAAGCGCCGGGCGCGGTTAAACGTCATGCGTCACGTGCTGATGCAAGTCGAATACGATGGCAAGGACTCCAACGCCATAGGCACCATCGACGCGAACGTCCTTGGGCACGGAGGGAAGTTCCTCAACCGGCTCGGGGCCTGATGCTCTAATTGCCGGCCTTTACCCGAATTGACGACAAATCAATAGCTCGTCCTTCACCGGACAAGTCGGTGTTGATTGCAAGATAAATGCTCTGGTCTTCTCCAAGATCAGCATCGTTGACCAGCATGTCAAAAATGAAAGTTTCCTGTTTTTTTGAAGCCGAGAACCGCTTGCGGCCGCACGTTCCGAGCTTCGAAAACTGACAGTACATGGCGAACTGGTGTCCTTCGCCCGCCACAGCGCGCAGCTTTACTTCAAATGTCGCAGCTTTAGCCCGCAGCATAGGGACAACTTCTTCCGGAATTTGAATCAGAATATTATTCTGCCCTCCGGCATTGGACGCCAGCCGGGCAACCTGTCCGCCGTCAATGTCGACGATTTCTGACGATCCGGCCTGTCTCGTAACCAGGTTTCCCGGATCGGATCCTGGTACAAAAACGGTCATCCAACCATCCGCGCTGGTCGGTACAAAACTGCCGGATTCAATCGTGGTCTGAGGATTGGGAACGCTGCCGTCGAGTCTGTTGTTCAAAAAGGCCGGGCCAAAGTTTACAGCCCACCAAAGGGTAACCCCAATGCCGGCCAAAATGATTGCCCAGAGAAGCATCTTGGCAAACGGCCTTCGTTCGCGCAGCACCGGACCGGAATAGGCCTCCGGCGCTGCAGGGGCAACATCATCGCTGTTTGCGTCGTCTTCGCTCTCCGGGGTGCCAACCAACTCGGGCGAAACAAGCGTCGGCTCCACTCGCTTTCCTGAATCTGGCGTGCCATCTCCTGGGTCTTTGGCCTTAGATTGAATTGCCTCCGAACCGGAAGCCGGTCGGCTTGGCGCAACATCGATCTCGGGTGCGGAAGTTGTTACCGAAGCGGTGGACACCGTGGGGGACGAATCTCCTTCGAAGCGCTTTTGAGCGCTTACCTCTGGTGCTTTCTCCTCTGACTTCGGATCCTGTTTAAGACGGTCGGATATCCGGATTTTGGGAATGTCGGCCTGTACATCCGGTGCAACTGCGGGCGGCGTAGTTTGATCGGGCTCTACGCCGGTTGAAGCTGCGGGGGTTGTTTCGACGTCTGGTGCGGCGCTTTCGCGCCGCTCAACGGGCGGGGAATCTGTAACCGGCCGAATTTCCGGATCGTCCGATGTCGATCCCATTGTGTTTGGTTCAGCCGCAAATGTGGACAATTCAGGTTCCTGCGCAGCAGCACTGTCAGCGGTGCTTGCGTATTCCGCCTCAACAGTTTGAATAGCGTCGCCGAGCCTGGCTCGCTGCCGTTCAATGGTCGCGGCATCCAGCGTACCATTTTCCTCGATCATCCTTTCCAGCGCCTGACCAGCAGACCGGTAGATGGCCTGACGTCGCTCTGGTGATGGATGGTCCTGCTTCCCCAGCGTCGTGCGGATCAGATCTTCAAAGCCAGCCACATTTTTCTCCCGCGCGTGCTTGCCACTTCCAGTTTTATCCGCGCGCCTCAGAAATGCAATCGACGAGGCATTCCGCAAACATGGAACTGTGTATGGCTTCCCGAAAATCAATTGACGTAATGGTAAGAGTTTGTAGGGTGAGCGCCAAATGCCGCCCGGCATTTCCAAGGCAAAGGTTATCCATGACTGTTCCCCCGATCCTGAAAGACAATCTCCAGCTGCCTGCGATTGCGGCTCCGCTCTTTATCATCTCACACCCTCCGTTGGTGATTGAGCAGTGCAAGGCCGGTGTAATTGGATCTTTTCCAGCGCTGAACGCGCGTCCGGCGGAGCAGCTTGATGAGTGGCTCGCCGAAATTACTGAATCGCTGGCGGCTTATAATGCTGCACACCCGGATCAACCGGCAGCCCCCTTTGCCGTCAACCAGATCGTCCACAAGTCCAATGACCGGCTCGAACACGACGTCGAGATGTGCATAAAGTACAAGGTCCCGGTTGTGATAACATCTCTTGGCGCAAGACCGGAGCTGAATGAAGCTGTTCATTCCTATGGTGGCATCGTGCTGCATGATATCATCAACAACCGATTTGCCCACAAAGCGATTGAAAAGGGCGCTGATGGCCTGATTGCCGTTGCAACGGGCGCTGGAGGTCATGCCGGAACCCTGTCACCGCTGGCCCTGATTCAGGAAATCAGACAATGGTTCGACGGGCCGTTATTGCTATCCGGGGCGATTGCAACAGGCGACGCGATATTGGCAGCGCAGGCCATGGGAGCCGACATGGGTTACGTCGGTTCAGCCTTTATCGCCACCAAGGAGGCCCGAGCCGTTGACGCCTATAAGGAAATGATTGCCTCCAGCGGCGCCGAGGACATTGTTTATTCGAACCTGTTTACTGGTGTTCATGGCAATTACCTGAAGGGATCAGTGGAGGCCGCGGGTATGGATCCCGATAACCTGCCGGAATCAGATCCCAGTGCGATGGACTTTGGTCAGGAGAAAACCAAGGCCTGGAAGGACATTTGGGGCTGTGGGCAGGGTATAGGTGCTGTTACGAGTGTGCCCACGACATCAGAGCTCGTCGCCAGACTGAAGGTCGAATATGAGGCCGCAAAGAAACGTCTCCTCGCGGCCTGAACTGCATTAACCGGCAACAAGCGGCTTCAGCAGGCCACCGTCGCCGGTTCCAAGAATCAATTCGGCAAGATCCTGAGCGACTACGGGTGCCCGCAGGTATCCAGCGCCGGCGTGGCCCATGCTGAAATACATATTTGGCTGATGCGACGATCGCCCGACGAACAATTGGCCATCCCCGACCTTGGGGCGCAGTCCGCACCAAATGTCGAGCAGCGGCAATTCCCTGATGCCAGGGAGGATCGGTTCGGCGTTTCGGTAGAGCTTCTCTATCACATCGGCCGATGCGTCGAGGGCGGTTTCGCCCGGATCATAGGTGGTGCCGACAATCAGGCGATCATCGCCTCGGGGGCATAGATTGCCACGATGGTGTTTGACAATGTGTCGCAGGGGCCTTGCGAGGCCAATCATGCCGACAACCAGATTTACACCGCGTACTGGTCGCACAGCCGGCATGTCTCGAGGGGCGCCGGGAAAGGCATTTCCAGTACCTGTGCACAGCACAAGTGCGTCACCACAAACGATGTCGCCGCACGCCGAGTTCAGCTCCACTCCAGTGCCGGTCGCTGTGACACCGGTAACTTGAAATCCTGTCCTGATGGTTCCGCCACCGGCCACTATGGCTGCTGCGAGCGCTGAACATATCTTGCGCCCGTCAACCCATCGCACTTGTGGCAGAAACAATCCCGCTACCACATCGCGACAAACCGCAGGCTCCATCTCACTCACCTGTTGGGGATCGAGTCGTTCGAGTTCCCAGCCTTGCTCTTTGCGTTGGGACAGGTCCTTTTCAAACCACGATAAAGTGTTTTCGATGGCGACCCGAACCTGTCCTTCTTCGCGGAATCCTGCGTCGCAACCGCTTGCCTGCTCAATGGCACCGGCAAATTCCGGCCAGCGTTTTAGGGCCTCCCACTCGACCGCCCTGATTGCTGTCGTACCCAGGCGCGGCTCCATATAGGATGTGGCAGCGCCACTGGCGCCGTGTGCCACATCGTGCGCCTCGAGCAGGGTCACTTCGGCCCCCTGGTTGAGCAGCTCGAATCCAAGTGACAGCCCGGCAATTCCAGCCCCGACAATGAGCACTTTCACGGTATAGACTTTCGCTTGAAACCGCTGATCATGTCGCGTTTGGTGCCGAAGCCGGGGCGTTTGGCTACCTCAAACCCGGCCTTCGCCAGGTTGCGGCGTACCCAGCCTGCTGCTGTGTAGCTGGCAACCGTCCCGCCCGTTGTTGTTCTATCGGAGAGTGCTCCCAACAGGTCCGATGACCACATTTCGGGATTTTTGGCGGGCGAGAACCCGTCCAGATACCAGGCGTCAACGGCGGAGGGAAAAGAAGTGATGGCCGCACTGGCTTCTTCGAAGATCACGTCCAGCCGGGTTTGATCATCCATCATGACAGGGCCCTGGCCAAGATACCGCCATTGGCGCAGCAGACATTCTGTAAGGGGATTCAGTTCACTCCATCGGGTCAGAGCCTGGCGTGCCTGTGCTGCTGCCATGGGAAAGCCCTCCATCGAGACAAATGTCAGGCATTGGTCCTTTTTGCGGTATTGCCGCCACGTTGCCCATGTCTCCAGAAAGTTGAGGCCGGTCCCAAATCCCAGTTCACCGATCACGAATTTGTCTTTGCCGGCCCAGCGGTCTGGCAAGCTGTTGCCTGCAACAAATACATGGGCACACTCAGCCCGACCGTCGGCATGGGAGTAATAGCTGTCACCAAATACGGTGGAGAACGGCAGGTCTTGTTCCTGCCAGGTAATATCAGCTGTTGCGATCATGGTGGCCTTATGACGCGGAAGGACGAAGCTGTCACCACCATCCGTCCACGCCGTCGGCAGAGGTTGCGATGTCGTCCGGGGGCCACTGGTACATTGGTAATTTTACTTCTCAAACTGCCCGAGCCGCAAACGGTCGAAAGGCTCAAATCCAATCCCCGGAGAACCATCAAGTTCGTTGTCAGTCTCAAATAGTGAAGATGCGTCAGGCAGGCTGCATCAGCAGTCAGACCGGTGATTCACCCCGCTCAACGAGCGACACAGTCACTCCTCTTCGGAGGCCGACAATGTTGCTCTGCGGTCTCATACATTTCTCATTTCTCAGTAATCTGTGAAGCCGCGGCTCATATGTCGCCTTGATACCGGATAGGCATCGGCCTATTGCTCACCTCAGCTACTCTTACTCTGATTTGACGGATTTGGCATGGCCCGAGATATTGACCACATCATCGACCGACGCTCCTTACGCAAGAAACTGACTGTATGGCGCGTGGCCACACTGTTAGCACTTGCTGCGGCCCTGGTTGCGGTTCTGGCGGCAGCAGGCCTGTTCTCTGGCGCCTCGAGAAACAGCGCACACATTGCCCGTATTCCTATCGAAGGCATGATAACCGAGAACCGGGCGTTGCTGAAACTGATTGATGATGCTCGCGAGAACAAGATGGTCAAAGGTGTTGTTCTGACCATTGATTCCCCCGGCGGAACCACCGTTGGAGGTGAGGCCATATTTGAGGCCGTGCGCAAGCTGGCTGAGGAGAAACCCACCACCGCAAGCGTCGGAACGCTGGCTGCGTCGGCGGGTTACATGATCGCCACTGCCTCCGATCATATCGTTGCGCGACGTTCCTCCATCGTCGGATCCATTGGAGTGATCTTTCAATATCCGCAGGCGGCGGAACTGCTCGACAAAATTGGTGTTAAGCTCAAGGAAGTGAAGTCGTCGCCGTTGAAGGCAGAGCCTTCGCCTTTTCACAACGCACCGCCCGAAGCCGAAACCATGATCCGTAACCTGATCATGGACAGTTATCACTGGTTCGTTGACATCGTTGCAGAGCGGCGCCCGCTCAGCAGGACGCAAGTGCTGGGTCTGGCAGATGGTCGCATCTATACCGGCGGGCAAGGGCTCGAGCTAAAACTGATCGACGCAATCGGTGGCGAAGAGACTGCAAAGGACTGGCTGATCGAGGAAAAAGGCCTCGACAAGGAACTCAAGGTATTGGTCTGGCGTCCCGCTGAGCGTCGCAACACATTTCCATTTGGTGCTTACATTCGCGACTGGCTGGGTGGTCAGGAGTTGAGGGCACTCGATGGCCTGAGCGCCGACGATCTTCCAAACGCTTTTCCCAAGCGTGTGTTTCTTGACGGTCTGCTTTCAATTTGGCACAAATAGAGGCCGCGCGGGCGTTCAAAGCGCTTTAGAACCGGGATGGAGATGCCGGTGAGTGGACAATATTCTGGAGGGGCGCTCTTGCCCCGTTTGAGGGACAGGAACATAACAGGGCATGATTAAATCAGAGCTTGTGCAGCTCATTGCTGAGCAGAACCCACATCTTTACCAACGGGATGTGGAGAACATTGTAAATGCGATTCTCGATGAAATTACGGATGCATTGGCCGCCGGAGATCGTGTTGAATTGCGCGGTTTTGGTGCGTTTTCTGTAAAAAATCGCGGGGCTCGGATCGGCCGTAACCCCCGTACCGGGGAGCGGGTCGAGGTCGAGGAGAAATGGGTTCCGTTTTTCAAGACCGGTAAAGACTTGCGTGATCGGCTGAACCCCTGAATGCAGTCCTGATCGATCAACTGGACCATTGACCAACAGCCGACTGCGACGCAAAATACGGCAATAAAAGCAGTTCGTTGTGGCACCGGAGACAGACCGACCTATGAAGCGACTTGTGACACTTCTGGTCCTGGTGCCAATCGGCATCATCATTGTTGCACTGGCCGTGGCGAATCGTCAGTCGGTAACGCTCAATGTGCCACCTGATGTTGGCGGCGCGCCCTTCTACAGCCAGTCCATACCCGTATACGCGCTGATATTTATCGCCTTGCTGGTGGGTATGGTGATCGGTAGCTTTGCCACCTGGGTAAAGCAGGGCAAACACCGAAAACAAGCGCGCGTTCAGAAGGTCGAAGCCACGAAAGCTGTTTTCGAGGCGGAGAAGCAGAAAGAACGGGCTGAGGACCTCGCTCAGAAGGTGGCTCTGTCGCCGCCCGAGGCGGCCAACAATTCCTCAGTTGCGGGACTGCCGGCACCGGAAAAAGCAGCCTAGCGCCGGCGCGCTTCGGCTCATTTCCCGCCTACATGATCCGAAAAATTGGTGAAAAATTGCTCGGCAAGTTTTTTCGCTGTCGAGTCGATAAGCCGTGAACCGAGTTGGGCGATCTTGCCGCCGACCTTTGCTTTAACGTCATAGTCGAGCTGCGTGCCGCCTTCAGCCTCTGTCAGCTTCACATCTGCGCCACCTTTGGCGAAACCTGCAATTCCGCCCTTTCCCTCGCCCGTAATCGTATAGCTTTCGGGTGGGTTCAGATTTTCCAGTGTCACTTCGCCCTTGAAGGTTGCTTTAACCGGTCCGATTTTTGTGACGACAGTGGCGCTCAGCTCGGTCGGTGATGCCTGCTCAAGCTCTTTGCAGCCGGGAATGCAGGCGCGCAGCACATCGGCATCGTTGAGGGCTTCCCAGACGGTTTGCCTGCTGGCGGGGATCAAATGGCTACCGTTCATTTCCATAGGGAGGGTTCCTCACAGTTGTTTCGTTAGTAAAGCTGTGCGCCGCCAGGACGGCAAGCCATCGGTTTTTTCTTTTCCGGCGATACACAACAAGTTATGGGGGGTGATGGCAAAGCCCCGATACAAAAATGACCGCAAACGCGATACGCGCAAGCCCGACCAAAGGCCAAACCTGGTCCGGGATAAACCGCCGAAGACGGAGGCGAAACCATCACCCGCCGTGCGCCAGGCTTTGCCACTGCGTCACAGGCCCGAAGGGTCGCGCCTGCCGGAACGTACCGGGCTTGTCCTCGAAGCGCCTGCGTCGGAAGACTACGCGCTGATCGACAGCGGTAATGGTGAGAAACTGGAGCGCTACGGAAAGCTGAGAATTCGCCGGCCTGAAGGTCAGGCAATCTGGCTGCCGACGCTTGCTGCTGACGAGTGGGAAGCCGCTGATGCAATATTCTCCGGTGACACAGATGAAGAAGGCGCCGGTCGGTGGCGATTTCCACGGTTGGATCCTGGAGAAACCTGGGAGCTGGCGTTTGATGGGCTGGCCTATTTCGGCCGCTTCACATCGTTTCGTCATACCGGCGTTTTCCCGGAGCAGGCGGCGCACTGGCATTCCCTTCAAAACGTGATCCGCAATGCGAATCGCCCCATCCGGATGCTTAACCTGTTTGGATACACGGGCCTTGCTTCGCTGGTGGCAGCGCGGGCTGGCGCCGAGGTGACCCATGTAGACGCCTCGAAGAAAGCCGTTGGCTGGGCCCGTGAGAATCAGGCGCTGGCCGGTCTCGACGACAAGCCAATCCGGTGGATATGCGATGACGCAATGAAGTTCTGCGCCCGTGAGGTTCGGCGTGGGCGAAATTACGACATCATCCTCCTCGATCCACCCGCATACGGCCGGGGCCCGAAGGGTGAGGTCTGGCAGCTGTTTGATCATTTGCCCCACATGCTTGATCTGGTGCGTGAACTGCAGAGCAAAAATCCGGTGATGACGATTCTGACAGCCTATGCGATACGGGCATCGTCATTCGCCATGCATGAAATAATGCAAGAGGTCTTTACCGGAATGGACGGCACCCTGGAGTCCGGCGAACTGATCCTGCGTCAGCAGGTCGATTCACGGGCATTGTCTACCTCCATGTTCTCGCGTTTCGTAGCAACGGGGGTCTCGGCATGAGTGTCCCGCCCGGCAAAATCAAAGAAGTTTCCTCCACTGCAAATCCGCTGGTGAAGGCGATCAAGGGGCTTGTCCTGAAGAAAAACAGGGATTCTGAAGGGACATTTCTGGCTGAGGGACAGAAACTGGTCACCGACGCGATTGAGCGGGACTGGGCGGTCCGCACCCTCGTTCACGCCAAAAATGCGCTGCATGACGACAGACACCGCGACCAGGTACAGGCTTTGGCGGCCACAGTTCATGCTCGCGGCGGCAACATTCTCATCGTTGGCGACAAGGTGCTTACCAGCATCACAAGGCGCGACAATGCCCAGGCCGTGTTGGCGGTGGTTGAGCAGAAAACAATGCCAGTCGGGAAAATTGATCCAAAGTCTGGCGATTGCTGGCTGGCGCTGGACCGGGTTCGTGATCCCGGTAATCTCGGAACCGCCATTCGTACGGCTGACGCCCTGGGCGCAAAGGGCGTCATGCTGGTTGGCGAAACAACGGACCCTTTTGGGTTGGAAGCAGTGCGCGCAACCATGGGTTCGCTCTTTCACGTGCCTCTTGTGCGGGCAACGGTGCCGGAATTTCTCAAACTGGCAAATCAATGGCCTGGTCAGATTGTCGGCACCCACCTTCGCGGTGCCATGGATCATCGCACCATCGACTACAGCAGCAAACCGCAGATCATTCTTATGGGCAACGAGCAGCAGGGCTTGACCGAAGAGCTCTCCGGCGCTTGCCACAAGCTGGCCCGCATTTCGATGGACGGTGCTGCTGATTCACTCAATTTGGCCGTGGCGACAGGCATTATGCTGTTCGAAGCCCGTCGGCACGCCTTGTCCGAAACCTGAACCGAGGAAAGTTGCACCTGTGAGCTCACGCATTGTAATGCCGGCATTGGTGGTGATCTTCGTGATCATTGATCAACTGACAAAATGGCTTGTCGAGGAGCACCTGCCGATGCAGCAGGCTCTCGAAATCGTGCCATTCTTTTCACTCTACCGGACCCACAATACCGGCATTGCATTCTCTATGCTTAGTTCGCTGGGACCATCAGGATTGATCGTCATCACGCTTGCCGTTATTGGCCTGATGCTTTTTCTGTGGTCCCGTCTGGAAGCCCATCAGAGACTGGCCAGTCTGGGTTTCGGACTGATCGTAGCGGGCGCCATCGGCAACCTCATTGACCGCGCGCTGCTGGGATATGTTGTCGATTTCTTCCTTTTCCACACCCAATCGTGGGCTTTTGCGGTATTCAATGTTGCGGATGCTTTCATTAGTGTCGGCGCCATTGCCATCATCATCGACGAATTATTTTCACTTGGCCGGAAAGAGGAAAATCCGGCCTGACGGGAGAACCACATGTCCAATACCTTCAAAGCAATACTCATCTCCCGCGACGAGGAGAAAAAGCAATCAGTTTCGGTCACACAGGTGGCAGAAGCCGACATGATGGAGGGTGACGTAACGGTTGCGATCGAGGCCACGACCGTCAACTACAAGGACGGGCTCGCCATTACCGGCAAGTCTCCCGTTGTCCGTCACTGGCCTATGATCCCTGGCATCGATTTTTCCGGCAATGTTATCGCATCTGACAATGCCGGGTTCTCGGTCGGCGACAAAGTCATTCTCAACGGTTGGGGAGTCGGAGAGGTCCATTGGGGCGCTTATGCTGAAAAAGCCCGTGTTAAAGGAGACTGGTTGATCAAGCGTCCTGCCGGGATTTCGGCGAAGCAGGCCATGTCGATCGGCACCGCCGGGTACACATCCATGTTGTGCGTGATGGCGCTTGAACGCCAGGGCATTACCCCAGAACGAGGACCGGTCATTGTCACTGGGGCAAATGGTGGTGTTGGATCGATTGCCGTCTCAATCCTCTCCAAACTTGGTTACGAAGTGATCGCATCAACTGGTCGTCCCGAAGAGGCCGACTTTCTCAAAAGCCTTGGCGCCGGCGAAATTGTTGATCGAAATGAATTGTCGGAACCTGGGCGGCCGATGGGCAAGGAACGCTGGGCAGGCGGTGTAGATGCTGTCGGTTCACATACATTGGCTAATGTGTTGGCCCAGACAACATACGGCGGTGCAGTCGCGGCCTGCGGACTTGCTCAGGGATTCGATCTGCCGGCGACTGTGATGCCCTTCATTCTGCGCGGAGTCAGCCTTCTCGGTGTCGACAGCGTCATGGCACCCAAGGCATTGCGCGAGGAGGCCTGGAGCCGGCTGGCTGAGGATCTCGACATGGCGAAACTCGACAGTCTCACCACGGAGATTGGTTTCGATGACCTGATCGGTGCGGCGGGTGATATCGTGGAAGGAAAAATCAGAGGACGGGTTGTCGCTTTGATATAAGGGTCACTTCCCCGATCAATGCGCGCCGCGCATGTCTCCGAGCACTTCCTTGTTAGCCACCGTGGAATCGGCGTTCAGCGTGTAGATCATCGGAACCCCGGTGCCGAGATTGAGCGACGTAACCGACTCCTGGGTCATGTGATCGAGGATCATCACCAGTGACCTGAGTGAATTTCCATGGGCGGCAACGAGCACCGTTTCGTTGCGCAGGACCCGTGGCAGGACTTCCTGCATGTAGTAGGGCCAAACACGGGCGCCGGTATCTCGGAGGCTTTCGCCTTCATCGCCCGGCGGCGGGGTGTCGTAGGACCGACGCCAGATATGGACCTGTTCTTCGCCCCACTTCTTGCGGGCGTCATCCTTGTTTAACCCAGCAAGATCACCGTAGTTGCGCTCGTTGAGAGCCTGATCACGGATCGTTTCGAGGCTGCTCTGGCCAACACCATCGAGGATATGCTGGCAGGTTTTTTGTGCCCGGATGAGGTCCGACGTGAAGGCGATGTCAAATTTCATGCCTCTATCTGCGAGCAGTTTCCCTGCTTCGATGGCCTCAGCCACCCCTTGCTCGGTCAGATCCGGATCTTTCCAGCCGGTAAACAGATTCTTCTTGTTCCATTCACTCTGGCCGTGGCGCACGAGTACGAGAGTACCGGTCATGGGTTATTCCTGGTTGTCTTTCAGGCCCAGCATGTCGAGCATGCTGTAGAGGCCGGGTTTCTGGTCAAATGCCCACAGAGCCGCTTTAACAGCCCCCCGGGCGAAAATCTGTCGGTCGGTGGCCCGGTGCGAGAGCTCAATAGTTTCGCCGTCTCCGGAGAGAAAGACCGAATGTTCGCCAACGATGGAGCCACAGCGCAGTGTGGCAAAGCCGATTGTTCCATCGTCGCGGGCGCCGGTAATGCCATCGCGGGTTCTTGTGCTGTTTGTATTGAGATCAATACCGCGTCCTTCAGCTGCTGCCTCCCCCAGAAGCAAAGCGGTTCCTGATGGGGCGTCGATCTTGTGCTTGTGATGCATCTCCAGGACTTCAATATCGAAATCGGTGGCCTTAAGTGCCGCAGCCGCCTGTTTCACGAGCACGGACAACAAAATGACTCCGACAGAATAGTTGCCCGATTGCATGATCCGGGCATGACGGGCAGCAGCCTCAATCCGTGCTTGATGTTCCGCATTCATACCCGTGGTGCCAATGACATGAACAATTCGTGCCTGGGCGGCGAGAGCGGCGAACTCAATCGTTGCTGCCGGCACGGTGAAGTCCAGCACACCATCCGCTGCCGCGAAGACTGGCAACGGGTCGTCGGTTATCGCGATTCCGTTGGCCGCGATGCCGGCCAGCGCGCCCGAATCCTGGCCAAGGTTTGGCGAGCCGGCCTGTTCCAGTGCCGCGCTCAGCACAATTCCTGGGACATCAGCGACGGCACGAATGAGCGACTGCCCCATTCGTCCAGCAGCCCCGGCAACCACGATTTTCATATCAGCCATATCGCCTTCCCCTGCTCAACCCGAGGCTTTGCTCTTGCGCGTACCGCGCTTTGTAGCAGGTGCTGACCTGTCGGCAACTGCATGAAGGCGGGCATAGACACCGCTCTTGCGCTTCATGAGTTGCGAATGCCGGCCCTCGTCGACGGCCCGACCTGCTTCAATGACCACTATTTTGTCGGCATTGGAGATGGTCGACAGTCTGTGTGCGATGACCAGCGTTGTGCGACCCTTCATGAGTTCTTCAAGGGCTTCCTGGACCAGCGCTTCTGACTCGTTGTCCAGCGCAGACGTTGCTTCGTCCAACAGCAGGATGGGAGCGTTGCGCAAAACGGCACGTGCGATCGAAAGCCGCTGTCGTTGACCTCCGGACAGGTTGGTCCCGTTTTCTCCAAGCAGTGTGTCGTAGCCATTGGGCAGGGCAGTAATGAAATCGTGAGCCTGGGCACTGCCCGCAGCCTGCTCGAGCTCGCTGTCCGTTGCCTCAGGCCTGGCAAGGCGCAGGTTTTCTCTCACGCTGCCTTCGAACAGAATTGGATGTTGCGAAACATAAGCCAGGTTTTTTCGAAGCGAAGTCGTATCAACGTCTGCAAGGTCCTGTCCATCAATCGAGACCCGCCCGGATTCCGGAGCGTAGAATTTTTGCAGCAGTGCCAGGACCGTCGATTTGCCGCCGCCGGACGGACCCACCAGGGCTGTTGTCTGTCCGGCATTGGCAACGAAACTCATCTTGCTCAGAACCGTGGGTTCGGGGATCAGGCCTGCTTCTTCATCATCGTTTTGCTGACCCGCGCCCTGATAACGGAACACAACATCTTTGAACTCGACCTTCCGGGGACCGTCGGACAGGGGATCCGAACCGCTCGCCAGTTGTTGGCTGACGGGGGTGTCGAGCACTTCATAGATCATTCGCGCATTGACCATGGAACGTTCCAAAACGACCCTCAACCGGGCCAGCTTCTTGGCCGGTTCATAGGCCAGCAGAAGAGCCGTCATAAAGGACGTGAGATTGCTTGGCTCATAGCCATGCTCGATGACCCGCCAGCCCCCGTAAGCGATCACCGCGGCAATTGCGAATCCGGCCAGTGTTTCCATGAACGGGCTGGTGCGTGCGGCTATCCTGGCAATCTTGTTGGAGCGGGTTTCCGCCTCCACCGTCAGGGCATTCAGCTTTGTCCTCAGCTGTTCTTCCATGGTGAAAGCCTTGACGATGGCAATGCCATGCGAAGCCTCCTGCATGGAAGTTGCGACCTTCGCATTGATCTCGACCTCCTCGCGCGCAATTCTTTTTACCCGGCGCGCATAACCTGCCAGGGTTATCAGAGCGAGCGGCCCGATGACGAATATCGCGATCGACATATAAGGATCACGATAGATCATCACACCAATGAGGCCGACAACCGTCAGCAGGTCCCGGACATAGCCTAAAACTACATTGTTCAGCAGATCGCGTACGCCGAGTACGTTTTGATTGAGGCGGCTGACCAGGGCAACAGAGTGCTGGGAGGCAAAAAAGCCCACGTCGAGCTTCAGCAAATGGTCAAACAAGCTGCGCTGATAGCGTGCAACCATGTTGTTGCCAATGCGTTGCATCAATACGGTCTGCAAGTAGGTGACGAAACCCTTGACGAGGAACACACCAATCACAACCAGCGACAGGGTCAGAGCTCGCCCCAGATCATTGCCGTAGAATACATCTTTCACGATCGGGCCCATCAACCAGGCGCTATAGGCTGTGATTCCGGCAATGATGACAAGGCATGCAATCGCGATCGCATAATCCCGGCGGTAGTGCGCAAAATTTTCTGAAATCATCCGCTGCAGGACGGATGCTTCGCCCTTGTTCCGGGTCAGAAATGTGATCAGGCTATTCAACGGATGAACGGTCGGTTTTGGTCATGGACGATCCGCATATAGCCAATTCGTATGTCCCTGCCCACATCTATTATCGACCGCCTCTCCCGCGCGGAAGAACACACCGCACCGCGCCGGCCTATTTGCTGGCCCGGCCTACGTGCCGGCAAGGGTCCAAAGTCGGTGTGAAACGTCAACACCAAACCGGGAAGGGTTTCTTGCATATGCCGTCAGACCAACCAGGGCAGGTAACTCATGGGTTACCAGATAGGTTGAGATTTGGCGCATAAGATGGCTGTGCGGAGCCTTGTCTTCAAATGCCGCGCGGAAGCCGCTTTTCGTAAGAAGGTGCCGAATCTTGTTGCCAATGCCCCCGGCAATGTAGACGCCCCCTCTGGCCATTGTCGTCACCGCAAGGTCGCCGGCCAGGCGGCCAAGACAGATGCAAAACAAAGACAGCGCCTCGATGGCTTGCGGGTTTGTTTCATTCTCGGCCGCCGCAGACACTTCCGACGGGCTTTGCAACGTCGGAGCCACGCCGTCGGTCTTACAGATCGCGCGATAGACATTGAGCATGCCGGGTCCGCACAGAACCTGCTCTCCGGACACCCGGCCCTCCAGCTTCTCAATATTGTCCCAGATGGTCACTTCGCGAGGAGTCCGCGGCCCGAGATCAACATGGCCGCCTTCACCGGCGAGCGGAACCCAGATATCTGCGGCGCGCACCAGACCGCCAACGCCAAGACCGGTTCCGGGACCTAGCACAACCTTGGTTTGGTTGGGATCGTTTTGTAGCGTTTCGGGGCCTATCGTCAGCAAATCGTCGTCGCCAAGAAAGGGCAGCGAAAGAGCTTGCGCTTCGAAATCGTTAAGCAGGACCAGCTGTTCGAAAGGGCCGTTGTCCAGAAAGGGCTGCGGTTGAATGTTCCAGGAGCAATTTGTCAGGTCCAGACCGTCTTTGGTGATAGGGCCGGCAGCGGCGAGGATTGCGGTTCTTGGCCGCAGGTCGGTTTTCGTCAGAACGGCGTCGGCTATGGCTTCTGAGGCACCAGAGTACTGGTTCGTCTGAACGATTTCGAGGTTCGACACCTCGGAATCGGCGGTTTCCAGAATTTGGAAGCGAGCATTGGTGCCGCCAATATCACCGACCAGTATAGGAAATTGGGGTTCTAGATGGATCATGCCGGCCAGTATTGGGCAGTTGGTGCAAGGATTATTCCTGCCTTGTCTAAGCAAGGAGAGAGGGCATATCCAGCCTTTTCTGAACCGATGCCCTAAGCGAATTCGAGTGAAGAAAGTCAAAGAAAAGGCATGCATTGGCCTTTTAATCGTGCAAAACTTTTCTCCGGATATGCCGGACGCAAGAATGCCCACCCGGCTAACCAGGATCAGAGGGAGAGGTATCGAGCCTCAAACCCCAAAAGATAAGGCTTCTTAAGAGGCCGAACAGGGAACCTGAAAGGGAAACAACATGATGAAAAAACTCATCCTTGGCCTGGCGGCTGCAGCCACCATGGCCGTCACGGCCTGGGCCGAAGACTTGAAGCCTGCACTGGTCTATGACCTTGGCGGGAAGAACGACAAGTCGTTCAACGAAGCCGCCTATACCGGTGCTGAGCGCTTTAAGAAAGAAGCCGGTGTCGAATACAAGGACTTCGAAATCCAGAATGACGCCCAGCGTGAGCAGGCGATGCGCCGTTTCGCACGGGATGGACACAATCCAATCGTCGCGATTGGCTTCTCGCAGGCGGCTGCCCTGGAAAAAGTTTCGAAGGAATTTCCAGACACAAAATTCGCCATCGTCGATATGGTGGTCGAGCAGCCAAATGTGCGCTCAATTCTGTTTTCCGAGCACGAGGGTTCGTTCCTGGTTGGCGTGATGGCGGCCAAGGCCTCCAAGACCGGTAAGGTCGGATTTGTAGGCGGCATGGACATTCCGCTCATTCGCAAGTTTGCCTGCGGTTACGTACAGGGTGTGAAGTCAGTCAATGCTGACGCCGAGGTTTTCCAGAACATGACTGGTACCACTGGCGCTGCATGGAACGATCCGGTTAAGGGCGCTGAGCTCGCCAAGTCCCAGTTCGACCGTGGTGCAGACGTTGTCTATCACGCGGCCGGCGGTACCGGCATCGGTGTGCTTCAGGCGGCTGCAGATGCTGGCAAGCTCGGTATTGGTGTCGATTCAAATCAGAACGGCATGCATCCTGGTTCCGTGCTTACCTCCATGCTGAAACGTGTCGATAATGCTGTGTTCAGTGCATTTTCAGACGTCAAGGACGGCAAATGGAGCGCGGGCTTCAACGTTCTCGGCCTCAAGGAAGATGGTGTCGGCTACGCCATGGACGATAACAACGCCAAACTGGTTGACGCTGACATGCAGGCTGCTGTTGACGCCGCTGCCGAAGGCATCAAGTCGGGCTCCATCAAGGTCCACAACTACATGGATGACAGTGCTTGCCCTGCTGGCTAAGCTGAAATTCCAGACGAAAATCAAGGCCGCTTCGGATCACGGAGCGGCCTTTTTGTTGCCCGGTTGTCATTGATGACGAACGGCCACGTGCCGCCCGAGTCCTATCCACCAAGCACCATTGCCCAATAGCGACGCTCGCGACCGGTTTTTCTGTCCTTGCCAATGACGACGGACAGACCAAACTGGCGCATTCTGGGATGCAGAAGATTGTTCCGGTGACCGCGCGAGCGCAGCCATCCCTGCAAGGTCCTGTCGAGAGACTTGTAGCCCACAGCAAGGTTTTCGGCTGTCGGCCCGCGGTAACGGACACGCTTGATGCGCGACTTAAAGGATTGCCCGAAGCCGACCTTGTGAGACATCACGCCCTTGCGCGCCATCAGCGTCGCCTGATGGTGTGCAGCCTTTTGCAGGCGATGCTCCTGTTTGAGCTGCGGCAGTCCATGCTGCGCTCTGACCTGATTAACGAGGCGGCTGATCTGGCGGTCGCCGGCCTGTGAAGGCGGTGTAAACGTGGTGAAAAACAGAGTGACCAAAACGCCAGCAAGCGTCTGCTTTGGAATTGTAATCGACTTCATGCGCCCTCCGGAACTGGGAGGGTGCACTGTTCCAAATGCGCCTTGGTTTTCGTTTAAGTCCGGGGCCGCAATTTGTCTAAAACTTTAGGCCTCTGCAGACGCACTCAGCGGCTCTATTCGCCGCCGTCAATAGCCCGTAGAAAGGGTTTCCCGGCCTCGCCCTTTTCGCTGGATTCGACCTGAGCCGCGCCAAACTCAAGTGCTTCGATCTTGGCGCCGTGGCGCGTGAGTTTATCAGTTGAGACAAGAATATTGTCCACATCCCTGGCGGTCATGTTGAAATGATTCTGGAGTTTGCGAACGCGCTCGTCGAGACGCGTCAGATCTTCCATGAACTTTATGACTTCGGCCTGGATCAGATGGGCTTGTTCCCGCATCCGCGCGTCTTTCAACACCGCCTGGATCACCTGAATGGAGAGCAGGAGCAGCGACGGCGAAACGATGACCACGCGGGATTTGTGCGCCTTTTGAACGACGCCCTCAAAATTTTCATGAATTTCAGCAAAGATCGATTCCGACGGGACAAACAGGAATGCCGTTTCCTGTGTCTCTCCCGGTAGCAGATACTTTTCCGAGATGTCCTTTATGTGAACTTCCATGTCACGACGAAACTGTGTGGCACTGACCTTGGCCTCATCTGGTGTCTGGGCGTTGCGGATCATGTTCCAGGCTTCAAGTGGGAACTTGGCATCGATAACGAGAACCGGCGCATCATTGGGCATTTTGACGGTACAATCCGGCCGCTTGCCATTTGAAAGTGTGGTTTGAAACTCAAAGGCTCCCATCGGAAGCCCGTCCTGCACAATCGCTTCCATCCGGCTTTGACCGAAAGCACCACGGGTTTGTTTGTTTTGCAGGATGTTCTGTAATCCCACCACGTCCTGTGCCAGCGTTTGTATGTTGTTCTGCGCCGTGTCGATTACTGCCAGCCTGGCCTGCAGTTCGGCCAGACTTTTCTGTGTGTTCTGGGTGGTTTCATTTAACGACTTCGACACATGACCGGTCACGCCCGTCAGTCGCTCGTCCAGTTGCTTTGAAAAAGCTGCCTGATTGTTTGTGGCGTTTTGCTGAAGCGAGGCAAGCCTGCCCGCCAGGTCGTTTTGGGCAGCCACCAGTTCGGCCATCCTGGATTCGGCGCTGCGCGCCCGCTCATCCGCCACCTGTCGCAGCAGGGTCTCTTGCTCGTGCCGGTTTTTCCCGCCGCGCCAGATCGCAAACAGAAGAAAAAGCGCGATGATTATGAAAAGAGCGGCGGCAAGAATTGCAGCGTCGCCGCGCGAGAGCACAACGTCACCTATGGTGACAAAGGTCTGGTTCAGATCAAAGGCTTCCATCGGGACACCCTACATGATTCTGCTGGGAGATCAAAACGGGAACGTTGTTGGTCTTATGGCAGTTGACCCTGGGAGTTGCACCCACTATCTCACAGCCATGTCTGTCTTGCCGATCGTAAAAATTCCCGACCCGATATTGCGGGTCAAATCGCAACCCGTAGAGCGGGTTGACGATCAGCTGCGGACTTTCCTCGATGACATGCTCGAGACGATGTATGCAGCGCCCGGCATCGGACTGGCCGCCGTTCAGGTGGGAGAGCCGATCCGCGTTTTTACTGTTGATTGCGCAAAGCGCGCCGATGAGGAAGAGCAGGCGGAAGGAGACGAGCCAATCCGCAGCGAACCCGAAGAGGAGCACCGCGATCCGATTTTCATCATCAATCCGGAAATTGTGTCGTTCAGCGACGAGCGAAGCGTTTACGAGGAGGGATGTCTTTCAATTCCCGACTATTATGCCGACGTAGAACGACCGGCGGCTTGCACGGTAAAGTACCTGGACCGCGATGGAAAAGAACAATTTCTGGAAGCCGATGGGTTGCTGTCGACTTGTCTTCAACACGAATTTGATCACCTGAACGGAACGTTGTTTCTGGATCATATTTCCAAACTCAAGCGCGATATGGTCATCAGGAAATTTACAAAAATTGCCCGTCAAAACGGCACGAAATTTATCGGCTAGGCGAGGGCGAAAAACATGCCTCTGCGCGTCGTTTTCATGGGAACACCGGAATTCTCTGTGCCAACGCTGCGGTCGCTTATCGCGGCCGGGCACGAGATAGTTGCCTGCTACACGCAACCGCCAAGACCTGCCGGACGCCGGGGCCTGGAATTGGTTGCGTCACCGGTCCAGACCACTGCCGAAGGTCTGGGTATTCCAGTCTATTCACCTCTCAGCCTGAAGGGTTCGAAAGAGCAGGACACTTTCAGGGGTCACAGGGCAGACGTAGCTGTTGTCGTGGCCTACGGACTGCTTCTGCCGCAGGTTGTGTTGGATATGCCGGTCCATGGCTGCTTTAACGGGCATGCTTCGTTGCTGCCAAGATGGCGCGGTGCGGCGCCGATACAACGCGCCATCATGGCTGGCGATAAAGAAACCGGAATGATGGTTATGAAGATGGAGGCGGGTCTGGATACCGGACCAGTAGCGATGACTGCCCGCGTTCCGATCACCGCGCAATCAACGGCGGGCAGCCTGCACGACGAATTGGCCGCGACGGGTGCCGGTCTCATGGTGGACGCAATGGCACGCCTCGAACGTGGTACACTCACATTGACTCCGCAGGCAGCGGATGGGGCAACCTATGCCGGCAAAATCTCCAAAACTGAAACGCGCATCGACTGGTCCAGATCCGCAAGCGAAGTGCATCGCAACATCATGGGACTTTCGCCCTCGCCGGGCGCCTGGTGCGAAATGGAACTCTCTGGCAAGCCGCAGAGGGTAAAGGTGCTTGCCGCAGATGTTCGCGATAACATTGCTGTCCCCGGAGCGATCTTGGATGACATGATCATTGGCTGTGGAACAGGGTCGGTGAAGCTGACCCGGCTTCAAAAAGCCGGTTCAAAGGCGATGGATGCAGACGAATTCCTGCGCGGCAACACGTTGCCGCAGGGAGCGGTGCTGAGCTGATGGCGCGTTATCGTTTTTTAATCGAGTATGATGGCGCTCCTTTTTCCGGCTGGCAACGCCAGGATGATCGACCGTCGGTGCAAGGGGCGCTTGAATCAGCGCTTCGACGGCTGGGCGAAGTTGATCCGATCGTGCAGGGAGCGGGCCGCACCGATGCCGGTGTCCACGCATGGGGCCAGGTTGCCCATAGCGACCTTGATCGCCCGTGGACCCCGTTCAGGCTGTCGGAAGCCGTCAACGCGCA
Organism: uncultured Rhizobiaceae group bacterium; assembly: GCA_938044775.1. Lineage (GTDB taxonomy): Bacteria > Pseudomonadota > Alphaproteobacteria > Rhizobiales > Rhizobiaceae > Pseudahrensia. Next base: position 59,136 of record CALIOE010000009.1, on the reverse strand, counting down.
TTTGCGTGAGGCCGGTGATCCGGTATCGGTTCTTGAATGCCAGGTGGCTTCAGGGGATTTTCACGCGCGCTTTTCAGCAGTACAGCGCCACTACATTTACCGCATCATCTGCCGCCGAGCGCCGCTCACAGTGGACCGGGGACTGGCCTGGAATGTCAAGGTGGACCTGGACATTGCCGCTATGGATGCAGCAGCCAAGGTGTTGCTTGGAGAGCATGACTTTACCACATTCCGTTCCACCGAATGTCAGGCCAGGTCGCCAGTGAAGACACTCAACACGCTGGATGTCTGCAGCCGCCCGTTGCCGCATGGCAGCGTCATCGAAATTTCGACCACCGCGCGTTCCTATTTGCACAACCAGGTGCGGTCGCTGGCCGGTTCATTGAAGCATGTGGGTGAAGGCAAGTGGACGAAGGACGATCTGATGACGGCGCTTCAAGCGCGGGACCGGCGTGCCTGTGGAACTGTTGCACCGGCGCACGGTTTGTATCTCGTTTCGGTGGGATATTAACCGAGTCATTCTTTGACCGGGCCGGCGGGCTGGTGCAAAGTCTCCGTCGCATTGAGGAGCTTCTATGGCGCGAGCCTTTCTTTTCGTTATGGATTCTGTGGGAATCGGTGGTGCACCAGATGCTGCTGCGTTTGGTGACGACGGCGCCAACACAATCGGTCACATCGCAGCTGCCTGCATGCGCGGTGAGGCCGATCGTGACGGTCAGCGCTCCGGCGCTCTGAAAATTCCCAATCTGCTTGGTCTCGGCCTCGCGAAGGCGTTTCTGAACGCGAATGGCAGCCTACCGGAAGGACTGGATGATAGTGTTGCGGTGACGGGGAGCTGGGCATCGGCCATCGAAGTTTCGGCCGGAAAAGACACCATCACAGGCCACTGGGAAATGGCCGGCGTTCCACTGGCAAAGGATTGGGGTTACTTCCCCAAAGCGGAACCGGTTTTCCCCAAATCCCTGCTTGATGCTCTGATCCAGCAGGGGGAATTGCCCGGTTTTCTCGGGCTTCAGCATCTGGCCGGGACTGAGGCCATCGAGGTGTTTGGGGCTGAGCATATCAGCTCTGGGAAACCGATCATTTATACGTCGGCGGATTCTGTGTTGCAGATCGCCGCCCATGAGGAATTCTTTGGTCTCGAACGGCTGTATAAACTGTGCGGCATCGCTCGCTCTCTGGTCGACGATCTTAATATTGGCCGTGTCATTGCGCGGCCGTTTGTCGGCAAAACGCGGGACACGTTCGAACGGACTGGAAACCGCCGCGACTACTCGGTGCCGCCACCGCAGCCGTCGCTCCTCGATCGCGTTGAGTCTGATGAGCGCGGTGTGTTTGCCGTAGGCAAGATTGCCGATATTTTTGCCCATCGCGGCGTGACGGATATTCGCAAGGCTCACGGCAACGACGCCATGATCGATGAGACGCTGCAGGCAATGAAAGATGCAGCAGACGGAGACTTCGTTTTTGTCAACTTCATTGACTTTGATCAGCTCTACGGTCATCGGCGTGATGTGCCCGGATATGCGGCTTGTCTGGAGCATTTCGACAGGCGCCTTCCTGAAATGACGACCAAATTGCGCCCCGGCGACATGCTGATTGTTACCGCTGATCATGGCAACGACCCCACCTGGAGCGGAACCGATCACACCCGCGAACAGGTTCCAGTGCTGCTGACTGGCCCTGGTCTGCCATCACGTGACCTCGGTGTTCGCAGGAGCTTCGCCGATATTGGCGAAACGATTGCCGCACATCTTGGCCTTGCCGCCGGGCCGCAGGGAAGGAACATGATATGAAGCGTCGGTTTGGTTTGAAAGCAGCAGACGGGGGCACCGTTGCTCGAACAACAGAAATCGTTCGAGGTGTCGATCGCCGGCTGCGCAACAGTTGCCGGGTTTGCACTTCCGGAGCCTGCACCTGATGCTCAAGGCGGAGATTCATTGCCATATTGAAGGTGCAGCCCAACCTCGGCTGGTACAGCGGCTTGCCCGCAAATACGCGGTGGACCTGAACGACATAATCCGCGACGGCCGGTATATCTGGTCCGACTTTACAACCTTTCTGTCCTGCTATGACCGGGCATCCTCGGTCTTTCGGGAGCCGGAAGACTATCGGTTGCTGACCTATGATGTCTTTTCGAGAATGGCCGACGACGGCGTCATCTACGGTGAAGTATTCTCCTCGCCGGACCACGCAGCGCAAATGGGCATCAGTTACACCGATCTGGTCGAAGCGATGGCAGCTGGTATTGAAGACGCACGCCAGGAGACCGGAATCGAAGGACGCAATATTGTGACATGCGTGCGGCATCTTGGACCGGAAGCGGCTGAGGGAGTGGCAGACCTGGTCGTGTCAAATCCCCATCCGAGTGTAACCGGATTCGGCATGGGTGGAGATGAACGGGCGTTCGACGTCGAGGACTTCGGGTCTGCATTTGCCATCGCCTCCGATGCTGGCCTTGGTCTCACAGCCCATGCCGGTGAATTCGCGGGGCCGGACAGTGTTCGCAATGCTCTGGATCATCTGGGTATTTCGCGCGTCGGTCATGGTGTCCGGGCGGCTGAGGACCCGTTGCTGGTCGAGCGGATCGTCGAGGAGGGTATTGTCCTCGAGACCTGCGCCGGTTCCAACATTGCACTCGGCGTTTATCCGGATTTTGCCCGGCACCCCTTGCGCAATCTGTACGATGCGGGCGTTGTTGTTACACTCAATTCCGATGATCCACCGTTCTTCAATACGTCGATCGCCCGTGAATACGAGATTGCCGCGAAACACTTCGCTTTCGATGATGCAGCGTTGCTGCAGGCCACCCAGGCTGCCGTGGAAGCTGCCTTTGTCGATGAAAAGACCCGCACCCGTCTGTTGAAACGTCTGGAAAAGGCGGAAGGCTGAGCCGTTGCACTTGTTTGGCTGAAAGGTCCGTTTAAGGTTGCGACAAATTTTCCCTGCCCGGAGACAATGAATGGACGGCGTCACAATCGTTGACCACCCGCTGGTTCAACACAAGCTCACCATTATGCGGAAAACAGAAACCTCGACAGGCAGTTTTCGTCGCCTGCTGCGGGAGATTTCGTTGCTTCTGTGCTATGAGGTTACGCGCGATTTGAAACTTACAACCACCCGTATCGAAACACCCATGGGGGAAACCGACGCGCCGACTCTGGAGGGCAAGAAGTTGGTCTTCGCTTCGATCCTGAGGGCCGGTAACGGACTGCTTGAAGGCATGTTGGACCTGGTGCCATCGGCGCGTGTTGCTCATGTAGGATTGTATCGTGATCACAAGACGCTTGAGGCGGTTGAATATTACTACAAAGCGCCCGATGATTTGAGTGACCGTCTTGTCATCGCCGTTGATCCGATGCTTGCGACATCCAATTCGGCCACGGCTGCTATTGAAAAACTTCAGGAATCCGGCGCCAAAGACATCCGTTTCCTGTGCCTGCTTGCAGCACCCGAGGGCATCGCTGCGTTTCGCGAACGGCTTCCCGACGTTCCGATCTACACGGCCGCGATAGACAGCCATCTTAACGAAAAGGGTTACATTGTTCCCGGCCTCGGGGATGCAGGTGACCGCATGTACGGAACAAAGTGATGGTCGAAGTTGCCACCTATCCGAGCCTTGCCGGAAAAACGGTTGTTGTTTCCGGAGGCGGAAGCGGCATCGGTGCCTCGATTGTCGAGCATTTTGCACGACAAGGGTGCAGGGTCGGTTTCCTCGATATTGCCGATGAACCTTCCAACGCCCTGCAGCATGAGCTTAACGACGATGGCCTGGAGGTTCATTATGTGAAGTGCAACGTGACGGATATCCCTGCACTGCAGTCTGCAATCGGCGAAATTCGCAGCACATTCGGGCCGGTTGGCGTTCTCATCAATAACGCCGCGCATGACCAGCGTCACAAGCTTGAAGACGTGACGTCGGACTATTGGGATGACCGAATTGCAATCAACATCAAGCACCAGTTTTTTGCCTCACAGGCGGTCGTCGATGACATGAAAAAACTCGGCGGCGGGTCAATCGTTAACATGGGATCCACCTCGTGGATGATCGGGCAGGGCGGCATGGCCTGCTACACAGCATCCAAATCGGCTGTACTCGGCCTGACGCGTTCGCTGGCCCGCGATCTCGGTGAATTCAACATCCGCGTCAACTCCCTTGCTCCCGGCTGGATCATGACGGAACGTCAGTTGGAAAACTGGGTCACACCAGAGGGCGAGAAGCAGATTTTCGAGCGTCAATGCCTGAAGCGAAAGCTGATGCCGGAAGACATTGCACGTCCGCTTTTGTTTCTGGCCTCTGACGAAGCCGGCGCGTGCACCAACCAGTCGTTTATCGTCGATGGCGGCTGGCTTTAAGGGTTGTTTAACGATGATCTCACTTTGGGCAGGCCGTTAGGCCTCCTTTAGAAGTCATTGTTGAAAATATCTCAGGTTTGCCGGCAGGAATCTGAGTTTATGAACACCATAGGACAATTCGCACTCGCTGCTTGCGCGCTCGCAATTATCGCGCCCATCGTCATAGGCAAGGATGATCCGCTCACCTCGCGCAAAGGTGCTTCCAACACTCATCAATCCAATCAGGCACGTCGTCAGGTTCAGCGAAATCCTGACCACGTTCAAAACGAAGATGATGAAGGTGAGGATGAATATTCGGAAGCGCAGGATGAAGAAGCGCAGCCAGAAGTTGTAAGTTACGGCGTCGCCGTTGCAACACGTGATAACCGGGGCCATTTCAACTTTGAGGCGCAGATGAACGGACAATGGTTCGATGTCATGGTGGACACGGGCGCATCAGCTGTAGCAATCAACCGTTCGACCGCCGAGCAGATGGGCATCGATGTTTCGGATAATGACTTCGTGCACACCGCCAACACAGCCAACGGAACCACTGAATTCGCCCGCGCCACCATAGATTCGATAACCATCGGCGACATCACAGTTTACAATGTTGAGGCGACCGTTCTCAGCGACGAATCTCTCGACAATATTTTGTTGGGTAATTCATTCCTGAGTAAGGTGAACATGAACACCCGTGGAGACACACTGACCCTCACCCAGGGGTGACTATTCCGTGTCAGTCACTTTCAGCTCTTCGAGCCGGGGCATTGATATGGTCGAGTAACCGGAATCGACGTAGTGAATTTCTCCGGTAACGCCGTTTGACAGCTCCGAAAGCAGATAAAGGCCTGCACCGCCAACTTCCTGCAGCGAGACCGTGCGCCGGAGTGGCGCGTTGCGCTTTTGATAGTTGAACATCACGCGGGCATCGGAGACACCGGCACCGGCAAGCGTACGGATTGGGCCCGCCGATATGGCGTTGACACGAATATTCTTTGGTCCGAAGTCCGTCGCCAGATAACGCACGCTGGCCTCAAGAGCTGCCTTTGCAACGCCCATAACATTGTAATTCGGCATGACGCGCATTGAGCCACCATAGGTCAACGTAATCATCGAACCGCCATCATTCATAAGAGCGGCAGCACGTTTGGCCGTTTCGGTGAAGGAAAAGCACGAGATAACCATCGTGCGGGAAAAATTTTCCCGTGTGGTGTCGGCATACAGCCCTTTCAGTTCCGATTTATCGGAAAATCCGATGGCATGAACAAAAAAGTCGAGGCCGCCCCACTCGTCCCTGAGTGTTTCAAAAACCGAGTCGACTGAGTCGATGTCTTCCACATCGCACGGCAAAAGGTGCTTGGAGTTCACCGATTGGGCCAACGGGCGCACACGCTTTCCAAACGCCTCTCCCTGATAGGTGAAAGCCAATTCCGCACCGTGGTCCGCCAGCATTTTAGCGATTCCCCAGGCAATAGAGTGGTCGTTTGCAACACCCATGATAAGGCCGCGTTTTCCGGCCATCAGATTAGATTTGAGTTCAGCCATGCTGATCAGGTTCTCTTTGGTTCAATCAGGTGCGCAGAAATTGGCGCGGTCACTGGAGACGTTGAAAAACGAGTGAGGCGTTGGTGCCGCCGAACCCGAATGAATTTGAAAGTACAGTATTGATTTCGGCGTTATCCACCCGCTCGCGCATGATTGGCATGTCGCTGAATTCGGGATCAATCTCGGTAATATGGGCGCTTTCGCAGATGAATCTGTTCTGCATCATGAGCAGCGAATAGATCGCTTCTTGAACGCCCGTCGCTCCAAGCGAATGGCCGGTCAGCGACTTGGTCGCGGAAATCGGCGGGCACTTGTCGCCAAATATCTGCCGAAGGGCGCTGATTTCCTTCTCGTCCCCGACGCCTGTGGAGGTGGCATGAGGATTGATGTAGTCGATGCTGTCGCCGATTCCGTCAATGGCCATATTGATGCAGCGAACAGCGCCTTCCCCGGACGGGGCCACCATGTCGTAGCCATCAGATGTGGCGCCATAGCCGATAACCTCGCCATAAATCCTGGCGCCGCGTGCTTTTGCGTGTTCGAGTTCTTCCAGAACCAGAACGCCTGCGCCTCCGGCAATGACGAAGCCGTCGCGGCTGACATCAAAGGCGCGGGAAGCCGTTTCCGGTGTGTCATTATATTTTGATGACATGGCGCCCATCGCATCGAACAGGTTAGACATCGTCCAGTCGAGGTCTTCCGATCCCCCCGCGAAAATGATGTCCTGTTTGCCGACCTGTATGGTTTCGTAGGCGTTGCCAATGCAATGATTTGAAGTGGCACAGGCGGACGATATGGAATAGTTGACCCCTTTAATCTCAAACTGCGTTGCCAGAACGGCTGACGCGGTTGAGCTCATGGCCTTGGGAACGGCTGTCGGTCCTATGCGTTTGGGCGATCCTGTTTCAACGGTCTTGGCGGCCGCTTCGACAATCGTTTTGGTTGATGGGCCCCCTGAGCCCATAATGATCCCAGTGCGGGGATTGACGACATCCGAATTCTCCAGCCCGGCATCTGTGATCGCCTGTTGCATGGCAATATAGTTCCAGGCCGTGCCTTTGCTCATAAAGCGAACGGTGCGGCGATCCAGGATCTCGAAGGGGTCCAGGTCAGGGGCTCCCTGCACCCGGCAGCGGAAGCCGTGATCAGAAAAATCCTCGGCAAAACTAATGCCTGATTTCGCTTCTCGAAGAGAGGCAAGCACCTCCTGCGAATTGTTCCCGATGGAGGAAACAATCCCCATCCCTGTCACGACAACTCTTTTCATGCCGCACTCCCCTTAATATTGCCCGACATGGCTTCGGTACCTACCGTTGTGGGCGGTTTTATGTCGTGGAAAACTACTTGAAAAGACCCACGCGCAAGTCTTTTGCTGTGAACACGGTTTCCCCGTCAGCCTTGACCGCGCCGTCAGCAATGCCGAGCACAAGCCGCCCTCTCATGACCCGCTTGAAGTCAATTTCAAACTCAACCAGCTTGGTTTCAGGTGTTATCATGCCCGTAAACTTGACCTCGCCGGTGGATATGGCGCGGCCTTTTCCAGGTTCACCGAGCCAACCCAGATAGAATCCGGTCAACTGCCACAAAGCATCCAGCCCCAGGCATCCCGGCATGACCGGATCGCCCTGAAAATGGCAGGGGAAGAACCACAAATCCTTGTGAATCTTGAAATCTGCTCGAATATATCCTTTGTCGTGTTGTCCGCCGCCTTCCGAGACGTCGGTAATCCGGTCGAACATCAGCATGGGGGGCAACGGCAATTGAGCGTTCCCGGGTCCAAACATTTCGCCGCGCCCGCAACTCAAAACCTCTTCGTGCGAGTAGTTTGACTTTTGTTCATGCATATTGGGAAGCCCGACCTGTATTCCAGTACTGCGTTTGCACAATTGTGCGGCATTTGCCTAGCCTTGGCTGTACCGTGCATGGATAATCGGGTCAAACAGCGGCCCGGCAAATTTGCGACGATTTGTCGGTTTACCCAGACAAATGTTGCATCTTGCGGCAACTGCACCGCTGACCTATCCTGTTGGGCACGGAGCACGTCTTGACGCGCGACGCCAGAGCACAAACGATGACAAGCAACAGAAACGCTGACATATCCATGAAAGATACTGACATTTCAGGTATTAGTGATCGTTTGCGCGGTGCGGGATTGCGCCCAACACGACAGCGGCTGTCATTGGCTCATTTGCTGTTCTCGAAGGGAAATCGGCACATTTCGGCTGAGGCACTTCACGAAGAAGCGCTGAATGCAGATATGTCGGTATCTTTGGCGACGGTCTACAACACCTTGCATCAGTTCAACGAGGCCGGCTTGCTTCGTGCCGTGGCAATCGACTCGGCCAAGACCTATTTCGACACAAACACCAGTCACCATCACCACTTCTACATTGAAGACGAGAATCGCGTGGTGGACGTACCGGCGTCGCACATCAACGTAACAGATCTGCCTTCACCGCCTGAGGGTATGGAAATCGCACGTGTTGACGTGATTGTACGCCTGCGTGAGAAGAGCTGACGGTCAGCCGTCTACCATTTCATTGGGATAGACGCCCCAGAGCATTTCCTGCTTCATCCAGGCACGTGTGCTGTGGGCCTCAATCGCGCACCAGCCTTTGTCGCAGCTCTCGACACTGACCAGCAATCCGGCCTGAACCTTCGCAATGGTGGATGACGTGTCACTTGCCGAGTTGCGTGCATCGAAGAATGCCGCATCCTGTTGCCGGCCTTCAAGCGGTTCAGCTTTCTCCCATGGAGCTACCAGGGCTGTGCGCCTGCTTGACAGGAGTGAGTGCAGAACCCAGCCGGTTGTTCCTTCTGAATCTCTGATCCGGCGCCACTGATCGAATTCCTGGATAACTTCCACAGGCAGGCCACGTTTTTTATAGAGCCAGGAAATTCCGTATTTCCGGCCGGGCCCGACGCGTAGATTGACAGCTTTGGCTTTCAGGCTGACAAATCGGGGAAGTGGCAGGCCGGTTTCACGGCCCAGACGCTGCAAATCTTCGGCATTTGCAGATGATGTCTTGGCAGCGATCTCACCCAGCGTGAGTCCCAAAGCGGCCAAACACAGAATGAAGAAAACAGAAATACCTCTGCGGAAAATACTGATCGATTGATTCACGGCCGATGTCACCCCTTTTACAGCCTTCCAATGCTATGGCCCCCGCCATTGCGTTCCGGCTTTTGTCTGTTAGAAATGGCGGCAGGTTTTGTGGCCGCCCAGTTTCGACATGATCGAGCAGCTTGGTTAAATTGGCTTCAAAAACTATGGTTAACAAATTGCATTAGGACGGTTTCTTCACAGTGACAGGCAAGCGGGCCAATGTTGTTGTTACCCGGCGCTTGCCGGATGCAGTGGAAACGCGCATGCGTGAACTGTTCAGCACCAAACTCAATCTGACCGATGAGCCTTTCACGCAGCCACAATTAGTGGAAGCGGTGAAAACAGCGGATGTGCTTGTGCCTACGGTTAGTGATGATGTTGACGCCAATGTCATTGCTCAGGCTGGCGACCAGCTGAAACTGATCGCAAATTTCGGCAATGGCACGGACAACATCGATATCAAGGCCGCAGCCGACAAGGGCATTACCGTCACCAACACCCCCAGGGTGCTCACCGACGACACGGCCGATATGATCATGGCAATGATGCTGGCTGTACCCCGCCGTCTTGTGGAAGGCGCGGTCATAATGACCAATCCTGATAGCGGTTGGGCAGGGTGGTCGCCAACCTGGATGCTTGGAAAGCGGATCACAGGCAAACGACTGGGCATCGTCGGTATGGGCCGCATCGGCTCGGCCGTTGCACGCAGGGCAAAGGCTTTTGGCCTGGCGATACATTATCATAACCGCCAGCGGGCTCATCCGGACCTGGAGCAGGAACTGGAAGCGGTCTATTGGGAAAGTCTGGATCAGATGCTTTCCCGCATGGATATCATTTCTATCAATTGCCCAGCCACGCCTGCCACCTATCATCTGCTGGCGGAGAGGCGGCTGAAACTCCTTCAAAAGGGCTCCTACATCGTCAACGCAGCCCGCGGTGACATTATTGATGAAAAGGCGCTGGTAGCGGCACTCGAATCCGGCGCGCTTGCTGGTGCCGCGCTGGACGTATTCGAGCATGAGCCTGCAGTCTCGCCACGCATGCGTAAACTGGCCGAAGTTGGCAAGCTGGTCATGTTGCCTCACATGGGATCCGCCACGATCGAAGGGCGCATGGAGATGGGCGACAAAGTGCTGATCAACATCCAGACTTTTGTCGATGGCCACCGGCCGCCGGACAGGGTGTTGCCCGGTCGCGACTGACCTTCGTTGAAGGCTGCAGGCTAAACCGAAATCTGTTCAAGTCTTTGCGCTATGCGCTCTACCAGGCGTGCTGCAATCTCGGATTTTGATGCTTTTTCCCATTGCTCGTCGCCGCTTTTGCTAACCAGCACCACGGTATTGGCGTCGCCACCGAAAACACCGTTTTCAGCCGAAACGTCGTTTGCGACAATCCAGTCGGCGCCCTTTTTTGCCAGCTTGGCGCGGGCATGCTCAACGAGCTTCTCGGTTTCCGCGGCAAATCCCACAACCAGTTCGGGCCGTTGGGATTGTCTTGTTCCGATCCCCTTAAGAATATCGGGATTTTCGACCATCCGAAGCTCGGGCGCGCCGCTGTCACTTGTTTTCTTGATTTTCTCGCCGGCCTGCTCGTCCATGCGCCAGTCGGCCACAGCAGCTACAAAAACGGCGATATCAGCAGGCAGAGCCTTCTCAACCGCCTGTTGCATCTCCAACGCAGATGTCACGTCGACCACCGTTACATCTCGCGGATCCGGGATACCAACCGGCCCGGAAACAAGGATGACTTCTGCCCCCGCTTGCGCCAGATGCTCTGCGATGGCGTGCCCCTGTTTCCCGGACGAGTGGTTGGATATGTAGCGGACCGGGTCTATCGCCTCACGGGTAGGGCCAGAGGTGACCACGGCCCGTCTTCCGGCAAGCGGTCGGGGACGGTCGTCCAGCAATATCTCTGCCGCCTCGACGACTTCCATCGGTTCTGCCATTCGCCCCAGACCGGCCTCGCCGCTCTCGGCCATCTCCCCTTCGTTTGGTCCGACAAATGAGAGGCCGTCTCCAGCCAGAGTCTCGCAATTGCGCCGCGTTGCCGGATGCGACCACATGGCTGGGTTCATGGCTGGTGCAACCAGCACCGGACTGTCGCTGGCCAGCAGAACAGCTGAAGCCAGGTCATCCGCAAGTCCGTTCGCCATTTTCGCCATCAGGTCGGCGGTTGCCGGTGCGACAATGATCAGATCGGCCTCTCTTGCCAGTCGAATATGGCCGATGTCCTGTTCTGCCTCCCGATCCCACAAATCGGTAAACACACGGTCCGCGGTCAGCGCTCCAACAGTCATTGGGGTGACGAATTGCTGTGCGGCCGCTGTCATGACCACCCGCACTTTCGCCCCCCGCTCGCGCAGCCTGCGGATCAGATCGAGAGACTTGTAGGCAGCAATGCCACCGCTGATGATCAGCAGAATTGAACGGAATTGTACGGGGCTGGAAGAGTCTGTCATAATTTCAGTCTACACGAACTGTTTCCAAACCAAAGCCAACAGGCTGACCGCGATCAGCCACAGGGCAAGCCGCCCCGACCTGGAATGGCGAGCTTCTGCCTTGCCGATGGCATCGATGGTTGGCTTATCCAGACGCACTCCATGTTTGGCCATCAAGTCAATCTCCGCTGACAGAGCCTCCGTACGCTTCACGAATTCGGGTGCCTGCCGCAACAGGCGGCTGGCGGCATGAAGACCGTCCCGTGCCTCGTCCAGCCTGCCGATCGGACCGATCAGGCGGCTGACATAGGGCACAACTACCGGCCCGCCGGATGTCCACATGTTGAACTGGGGGTCGAGCTTACGGGCGACGCCCTCTACGACAACCATGGTCTTCTGCAACAGCAGCAGTTGCGGTTGCGTCTTCATGTCAAACATCTCGGTGATTTCGAAGAGCAGCGCCAAAAGGCTGCTCATTGAAATGTCCTCGGCGGTCTTGCCGTAGATGGGCTCTCCTACCGCGCGCAAAGCCTGGGCAAAACTGTCGACGTCTTTGTCGGCCGGTACATAGCCGGCCTCGATGTGAACTTCCGCAACCCGCCGATAGTCGCGCTCGATGAAGCCATAAAGAATTTCGCCGAGAAACCGTCGTTCGGGTTTGCTCAAGCGTCCGGCTATTCCCAGATCCACGGCGACTATGTCGCCGTCGGAGGCGAGGAAAAGATTGCCCGGATGCAAGTCGGCATGGAAAAACCCGTCACGCAAAGCCTGGCGCAGAAAAGACTGGTTCAGAGTGTTCGCAACGGCTTTCAGATCATGCCCGGAAGCCCGCAAAGCCTCCATATTGTTCATCTTTATGCCGTCGACCCATTCCATTGTCACACAGTCACGGCCTGATCGCTGCCAGTCGATGGCCGGTAGCCGGAAACCTGCATCATCCTTGGTGTTGTCGGACATCTCCGAAAATGCCGCCGCCTCGAAGCGCAACTCCATTTCCAGGGTCGCAGACTGCTCCAGCATGGCAACGCTCTCCACCAGCATCAGTCGGCGCATGGCCGGAATCATACGGCTCAGCGTGCGGGCGGCCGTGTAGAACACATCGATGTCATAAGCGAACCGTTCACGCACACCTGGACGGATAACCTTGACCGCCACCTCCCGCTCGCCGTCACGGTCCTTCACTTTTGCCCGGTGGACCTGAGCAATCGATGCAGCAGCAACGGGATCGCCAAACTCGACGAACAGGTCATCCACCTTACGGCCAAGTGTTGCCTCGATCATTTTTCGCGCTTCGGGGGTCGAAAACGCATCCATCCGGTCCTGCAATAATTCCAGGTCGCGCGCGATGGAGCTGCCCACAACATCGGGTCGTGTGGCCAGGAACTGCCCAAGTTTGACCCAGCTGGGCCCAAGCCGGTCGAGGGCCCTTGCAAGAATATCAGATTGGGTAACATCTTTGCCACGACGGCGGCGAACGATCCGCGCCACGCTTTTCAGGAACACGACCGGCGGCGGCGCACCCTCATCCGGCAAGGCCGTGATGACGCCTTCTCGCATCAGCACATAGACCGCCTTGAGAAGCGAGAAGAATGCAAAGACGGATTTCATGGTGGTTGCTTAAGTCTTCCAGCCCGTGTGAAGTGCAGCGATACCGCCGGTCATGTTTCGAAAATCCACGCGGGAGAAACCTGCCTCGCGGAGGACGTTGGCGAAGCTCTGCTGGTTCGGAAACTTGCGGATCGATTCAACCAGATATTGATAGCTCTCAGCGTCGCCTGTGACCATCTTTCCAATTCGCGGAATCGCATTGAATGACCAGGCATCGTAAAATCGATCCAGCAGTGGCACATCAACCTCTGAAAATTCCAGGCACAATATCTGTCCGCCCGGTTTCAACACGCGATAGGCTTCCCGCAGCGCAATATCCATGCGCGGTACATTGCGAATGCCGAATGCAACCGTATAGGCGTCGAATGTATTGTCATTGAAAGGCAGCTCTTCGGCATTGGCTTCGACAAAGTCGACATTTGCAGCAAGGCCATTTTTCTGAGCGCGTTCACGACCGACTTCAAGCATTGAACCATTGATGTCTAAAACGGTCACGTGAGCATTGCGGTCCGAGGCCTCGACAATTCGAAACGCCACGTCTCCAGTGCCGCCGGCGACGTCAAGAGAATGCCATTGAGCGTGTTTTGATGGCGCTGCTTTGGCCACCATTGCGCTTTTCCAGGCCCGATGCACCCCGGCCGACATGAAGTCGTTCATGAGGTCGTAGCGGCGCGCGACGGAGTGAAAAACGGTGTCGACCTTCTCTTGCTTTTGGCCCTCTGCAACCTGCTCGAATCCGTAGGCCGTGCTCATTTCGCCGGCTGCTCTTGCGCGTGAACTGTCTCGCTGGCTGGTCATGTTATGGCCCGTTCTTCCTGATCGGCCTTTATATAGGTAAAGCAATCACCAAACACCATGCGCCACTTTGCACCCGATGGTTAATCGACATAGTTCGTTAACCATTAGACTCTGGCCCGACTTTTGCTCCAGTCTGTCTTGACGGGGCAAAAAAGGCGTCAGGCGTCGAGGGAGCGGCAAAAATGATCCACAATGGGACAAACGGGAACGATATATTCGAGCTGTCGGGAGACGCGTTGGTGAGCGGCGTCGTTCGGGGGCGGTCGGGATACGATGTTCTCAAGATCACTTCCGACACCGACTATGTGTTCGATCGCGGCGCCTACGACCGATTGCGGCGCGTTGAGGAACTGGATTTTACAGGTATTTCCGGCGCCCTGAGCATCAATGTAAAGGGGTCCATGCTGCGTCAGGCGGACGGCAACGTTTTGACCATGACCTTCGGTGATACAGGTCCCATCGAGCTTACGGCAAAAGCCTATAGCAACGGCACGCTTATTCTTGACGGTGAGGGAACTGTCAGCCTGTCTGACGCTGTCGCAAATCATGTCACGCTTGCCGACAATTCGAGCTTGAACGTCCAGGGAGGGATAAAGGGCGACACGATCATAGCCGGAGCGGGCGGTATGCTCATCGACGGCGGTGGCGGTGACGATATGCTCGTGGCCAGCACGTCAGGCGGCGCCGATACGTTCCATTTTGAAACGGGCTACGGATCCGACACCATACAAAACTTCAAAGCGACAGAGGATAAAATTGCGTTCGAAGGCATGACTTTTGACAGTCTTGATGAGCTGCTTGCTTCTGCATCCGGGGTCAATGGCGATGTCGTGTTCGATTTCGGTAGTGGTGACGCCGTGGTCTTGAAGGCTGTTGCGTTGGCCGATCTTGACGCAACCAATTTCACACTGGACGGCAACCCGATCCCTGATGGTCCGCCAGTGGTTTTGGTGCAGGTCGGCACAACGGCGGCGGAGCTGAACAGCATGCTGGCCGCTGCAGGTGACGGAACAGTCTTTGTTCTTGCCTCGGGAAACCACATTTTTTCAGAGACGATCAGCATCGGACGCGACAACGTCTCGATTCGCGGCGAAGATGAAAGTACCGGCATTGTATTCGACTTTGCGGCCGGCACAGGTGGCAATGGCATTGTTGTCGAGGGTGGCGGCAACGCCTATGTCAGCACGATTCCAGACGGGGGCACGGTTGGTGACAGTCAGATCTCGTTGCGTGACGGTCACGGCTTCCAGGCCGGTGATGCGATTTATGTGCAGCAACCGAATACGCAAGCCTATCTCGATGCCAACGGCTGGGACAATGTCTCCATGGACGAGGCTGTTTTTCGTCCGTTCAGGGAAAGCATTCATATTGTCGAGAGCGTTGTTGGAAACACTGTCACGCTGGACACTCCCTTGCTCTATGACATGGAAGCCGGCGAAGGACGCTATTATTCGATGGATGTGGTCAGTGGCGTTTCGCTGTCGGGTTTTGCCCTCACATACGCATTGGGGCAGACCGATGCCTACGCGTTTGCCAATACCCAAACACTCTACGAAGGCACAAGCGCCCTTTTGCTCAACAACACATCGGGAATAGAAGTTTCTGATATTTCGTTTACCGATGTGGCCAGCACGGCGCTCAATCTATCCAGTACTATCGGTGCGACCGTCTCCGGAATCTCAATTCAGGGTGCCCACAACAAGGGCGGCGGCGGCAATGGCTACGGGATCGAGCTGCACGAGGCGTTCGGCAACACATTGACCGAACTTGAAATACTCGACATGCGGCATAGCCTGGTATTGTCAGCATGGCATGCCGAAGTTGGCAATGTGGTCGAAATCGTAAACACCAATCGCGACATCAACCTCCACGGCAGTCCGGATCATGGCAACATCATTCGGGTGCAAAACGCCATCCTGGATTTTGAGGCCGGCGGCGATGCATGGGCACTGGTATCCGGCGGTGGCACCAATCATGCGGCCACGGATTTTTCCGTCAATGAAATAACTTTCGTTCAGGGCATCGGTTCAGAAAAAAACGAAACCATAGTTGGCGATGATTCCGGCAGTGTTCTGTATGGCGCATTTGGCTACGACACCCTGGTCGGTGGGGACGGGGATGATGTGATCATCGGAGGAACGCGCCGTGATGTCATGACGGGCGGCAATGGATCGGACACGTACCTTTTGGTCATGGGTGATGACCTTGACCGCATCACAGATTTCACCTGGGGCGTGAGTGGCGACAAGATCGTCTTTTCAGGGAATTCTGCAGTTCAGGCTGCGGAGGACCTGTCGATTTATCAAAGTGGTGATGATGTCCGCGTGCGCTATGGCAGCAACTCGACCGTGATTCTTGAAAATACGCTTGTGGCGGATGTGGAATTGTCGAATTTCGAGTTTGACCCGCAGGGAACTCTGTCTGTGGATGACTTTTTGATTTTGTCGATGTGAGATCGGGGAGGCCGCAACGCAATACGACCTCCCCGAAGACTGACCGGCTATAGGGGCAATCTAGCCCATCACGTCTCCATCGTCGCGACGAATAGCGACGATTGCGGATCGTGGGACAGAATCACCACCGTCTGGAAAGTGACTTCCTGAGGCCTTCTCGCCTGGATGTTGAATACCCACGAACATGGTTTTGCGATCCGGAGAAAACGCCATACCGGTTACCTCGCAACCGATCGGCCCGACCATGAAACGCTGAATCTCCCCGGTAGCGGTATCACCTGCGAGCATTTGGTTGTTACCCTGACCTTCGAAATCATCCTTGTTGGAATACTTTCCGTCGGTCTGGATCCACAACACGCCGTCGTTGCCAAAAATCAGGCCATCGGGCGAGTTGAACATGTTGCCTGCATTGACGTTCGCCGAGCCGGCATTCAGTCCGTCCTTGTGAACCGCTGGATTGCCGGCAAGCACGAACAGATCCCAGTCAAAACCGGTGGCCAGATGATCTTCGCCTGCCGGGCGCCAGCGCACGATCTGTCCATATTTGTTCGCCTCGCGCGGGTTGGGGCCGCCAACGGGGGTGGCATCGCCACCCGCATTGGGCTCAATACCGCGGTTCTTGTTGTTGGTCAGAGCGCACTAAACCTCAGCCTTCAACGGGTTCGATGCCACCCATTCCGGGCGATCCATGGTCGTCGCCCCGGCCTTCGACGCAGCCTGGCGGGTATGGATGCTGATTTCCGCCCGGCTCATGCCAACGCTTTCTTCGGTCAGAGGCAGCCACTCGCCCTTCTGATCGTCATTGAATTTCGCCGCAAACAGGGTGCCCTGCGTCAACAGGTTGTCTGTCGGCTCACCCTCAACATACTTGTTGTCGCTGACGAACTTGTAGAGGAACTCGCCGCGCTCATCGTCGCCCATATAGACCACGACCGTGCCGTCGCCTGCGATCACCACCTCGGCGTTCTCGTGTTTAAAACGGCCGAGTGCAGTGTGTTTTTTGGGCATGGCATTGGTGTCGAATGGATCGACTTCTACAACATAGCCTGCACGGTTGGCTTCATTGGGATGCTTTGAAACGTCGAAACGCTCATCAATTTTGGCCCATCCATATCCCCAGTCCTTGCCGGAGATTCCATAGCGTGCAAGCTCAGGACTGACTTCATAGTCCTCTGTCGGACCGGAAAAGTAGCCATTGAAATTTTCTTCGCAGGCAAGATAGGTGCCCCAGGGCGTTCGGCCGTTGCCACAATTGTTCCAGGTGCCCAGGCACTTGACCCCATCAGGGTCGGCGGCGGTCTTCACAAGGTCGTGGCCGCGTGCAGGGCCAGTAATTTCCATTTCTGCATCAGGTGTCACACGACGGTTGAGGGGTGAGTCCTTGACGATCGCCCATTTCCCATCGCTCTCTGCCACTTCCATCGCAGTCAGGCCATGCGCCATCTTGCCTTTGAGAATGTCATCGTCACTTGCCGCCTTACCATCGGGATTGTTGCCCCACATAATCTTTCGGTTGGTGTATTCATTGTTGAATACGTAGACGTGCTTTCCATCCTTGCTGAACAGAGCCATTCCGTCATTGTTGTCGCCAATGGCACGTGCCTGCGTCGCTGCCGTGCCTCTTGTTGCGCCATCGAATTCCGGAACATCCGAGAACAACGGGTCGCCCCATCGGGAAAGCGTGTACCAATTGTGGCCTTTGGGAACGGTAATCGTGTCTGCTGACGTTGCGGCGACTGGCTCAAATCTAAACGGCGACGCCGCACGCGCCTGGCCGCTCATCAAGCCGGTTCCGGTCAGGAAGGCGCCGGTTCCCACGGCAACAACACCACCCAGAAAGCCGCGTCGTGAAATTGCGGCTTCCACCACTGCATCAAAGTCGTTGTCTTCCGGTCTGGGGTTAATCAACTCGTCGATGTCGTCGAACGAGAGGTCCTCGATTTGATCGTTTTTCAATTCCAATGTCATCATTTCCTCACTTGTAAATCCGCGTGCACGCTTTTGCACTGGCCGGACATTGATCAGCCACCCATACAACTTCATGAAACATTGGTGTCGATCGTATGACAATGGACAAAAACGCTGATGGTACCCGTTTGACCGGTCATCTGGCGGGAGCTATCACATCGTATGACCTTTGTGATTGCCATCGACGGACCAGCGGCTTCCGGGAAAGGAACATTGTCGCGCAAGCTGGCTGCGGAACTGAAACTGCCGCATCTGGACACCGGTCTGACCTACCGCGCTGTTGCCCATGCATTGTTGGAAGCACAGCAACCGCTGGACAATGAAGTACTCGCGGCAGAAACGGCTCTGAAACTTGACCTGGGGACTATGGATCCCACCATCCTCGCCGATCACGCCATTGGCGAAGCCGCGTCTCAGGTTGCGGTGATGAGCAGTGTCCGTGCGGCCCTTGTAGAAGCGCAGCGGGCGTTTGCGGCACAGCTTTCCGGAGCCGTTCTTGATGGCCGTGATATCGGCACCGTTGTATGTCCGGATGCGCCGGTAAAGCTCTTCGTCACCGCGTCTCCAAGGGAGCGTGCCAGACGGCGTTGGAATGAACAGGTGCTGAAAGGCGCTGACGTCGATTTCGACGCGATACTCGCGGATATCCAAAAGCGTGACGAGCGCGACATGGCCCGCGCTGACAGTCCTTTGAAACCTGCAGCAGATGCCCACTTGCTCGACACGTCCGAAATGGATATAGAAACGGCGTTCCAGACAGCTTTAAGCATTGTGAAACAGGCAAAAGCCAACTGAAACAAGGGAATTGGGGCGTTGCTCGTATCGGGCTGCGCCCTTTGTTGCAGGTTCAATTTGTTTGAATGAGCGCATTCCCGAACAAACCGCAAGCCTTCGTTCTTTGCGCCTGACCCGCAAACCGGGTCCAGCTTTCGTGTTTCGAAAGCGGAACGTGGCGCTTGCATGTGAAACACAAACCCCGGCGCAGTGCCGGCCGCAGAGAGTATCGGCTGGTCTTTGGAGCATAAATGTCAGACATGAACCCCTCAATGGAGGATTTTGAATCCCTCCTGAACGAATCCTTTGCTGCCAATTCCATCCAGGAAGGCACGGTTGTCGAAGGTATTGTAACGGCAATCGAAAAAGACATGGCCGTTATCGATGCTGGTCTCAAGGTCGAAGGCCGCATTTCACTTAGAGAATTCGGCGCCTCCGCCAAAGATGGTGGATTGAGCATTGGCGATAAGGTCGAAGTCTATCTCGAGCGCATGGAAAATGCACTTGGCGAGGCAGTCCTGTCCCGTGACAAGGCCCGCCGCGAGGAAGCCTGGGTCAAGCTCGAGAAAAAATTCGAGGCCGAGGAAAAAGTCGAAGGTCAGATATTCAACCAGGTCAAAGGCGGCTTTACCGTCGATCTGGATGGCGCAGTCGCCTTCCTGCCGCGTTCGCAGGTGGACATTCGTCCAATCCGCGATGTCACACCATTGATGAACACCCCACAGCCGTTCCAGATTTTGAAAATGGATCGGCGTAGGGGCAACATTGTTGTATCTCGCCGTACCGTGCTCGAAGAGAGTCGTGCGGAACAGCGTTCGGAGATTGTCCAGAACCTCGACGAGGGTCAGGTTGTGGAAGGTGTCGTCAAAAACATCACCGACTACGGCGCATTCGTCGATCTTGGTGGTATTGATGGACTGCTTCACGTTACCGACATGGCCTGGCGTCGCGTCAACCACCCGACCGAGATCCTGACAATTGGTCAGACGGTCAAGGTTCAGATCATTCGCGTCAACCAGGACACACATCGTATTTCGCTGGGCATGAAACAGCTGGAAAGCGATCCTTGGGATGCAATCGGTGCGAAATACCCCAATGGTGCAAAGGTCACAGGCCGCATCACCAACATCACCGACTATGGTGCGTTTGTGGAACTGGAGCCGGGCATCGAAGGCCTGATACACGTTTCGGAAATGTCATGGACCAAAAAGAACGTCCATCCTGGTAAGATCGTCGCCACTTCTCAGGAAGTGGAGGTCATCGTGCTGGAAGTCGATCCTGCCAAACGCCGTATCTCGCTGGGCCTGAAACAGAACCTGTCGAATCCCTGGGACACGTTTGCCGATCAGTTCCCGCAGGGCACGGTTGTCGAAGGCGAAGTCAAGAACAAGACCGAGTTCGGTCTGTTTATCGGGCTCGACGGCGATGTCGACGGCATGGTTCACCTGTCCGATCTGGATTGGAACTTGTCCGGCGAGGAAGCCATCGAAAACTTCAACAAGGGCGATATGGTGAAAGCCGTGGTGCTCGATGTTGATGTCGATAAAGAGCGTATCTCCCTTGGCATCAAACAACTTGACGGTGCAGATCCGATGGATGGTGGTGACAGCGGAGAAATTCGCCGTAACTCAATCGTCACGGCTGAAGTCCTGAAGGTCACCGATGGCGGTCTGGAAGTGAAAATTGTCGACACCGACATTGAAGCCTTCATCAAACGCTTCGACCTGTCTCGTGATCGTGACGAGCAGCGCCCAGAGCGCTTCTCTGTTGGTCAGAAAGTGGACGCCCGGGTTACCGTGTTCGACAAGAAGAACCGCAAGGTCAACCTGTCGATCAAGGCGCTTGAGATCGCGGAAGAGAAAGAAGCCGTCAAGCAATACGGTTCTTCCGATTCCGGCGCGTCGCTGGGCGACATTCTTGGAGCGGCTCTGAAAGACCGTGACGACGACTAAGCTTCGGCTACAGTCGAGCAATGAAACTGAAAAACCCGCGGCTCACACCGCGGGTTTTTTAACGGCTGTTTACGCGGTTTTCGCAAATGCAGACGTTCCGCAAAGCAGAGGTTTTTCAGCCCTCTGATAACGTTGCCATTGTCGGTCTGCTGACAGGCTGTTGTCAGCAGTGATCTCTTAGTGTTTTCCAGCTGAATGGGGATGACGGGATTGGTGGCTGTGACAGGTCGTTTTGAAAACCGCGAACAAACGCTTGGTATCTGCCTGGTGCTGGCTTCAACAGTGGCGTTCAGCCTGTCGGGGGTCCTGACCAAGGCAATCGAAAGCGATACGTGGTCCGTTGCCTGTTGGCGCGGATTGTTGGGGGCAATTCTGGTTGCTGCTTACGTTTATTGGCAGAATCGGACTGTCCCCCAGAATACCAGCATGCGCCTTGGTTGGCGTGGATGGCTGTTGGCAAGTGTGGGAAGCCTCGCCAGTCTGGCTTTCATAGCGTCCTTCAAACTGACCTATGTCGCGAATGTTGCAATTATCTACGCAACCGTTCCATTTGCTGCGGCGCTGTTGGAGTGGCTGTTTCTGCGTCAGAAAGTTCGAAAGACGACAATGATTGCGGCTGCTCTTTCAAGTGTTGGGGTTGTTGTCGTGGTGGGTGCTGGCGTCGGCTCAATCAACCTGCTGGGCGACTTTGTTGCGGTATTGATGATGCTGGGCAACGCCCTTTACATGGTCCTCATTCGTGTGTTCAGCAAAACGCCTGTCATTCTGGCGGGTGCGGCCTCGGCATTTCAGTTGTTTGTGATCGGTTGGTTCTTCACTTCGCCGCTTAACGTGAGTTTGCGGGATGCAGCGCTGCTGACCCTCTTTGCAATCGCATTTGCAGTTGCTGTGGTATTGTGGACAGAGGGAACCAAACGCATCGCGGCTGCAGAATCGGGGTTGCTTGGTTCTGCTGAGGTGCCATTGGCGATATTGATGGCGTGGATGTTTTTGTCGGAACTTCCGCCAACTGCGAGCTTTGCAGGCGGCGGCATCGTTTTGTGCGCTGTTTTCTGGCATGCCATTCGCGACGCTCAGCAATCAGGAAAAGTGTGACCATCCTCAGCCGGCGCCGTGCGGTTTTCGGAATGGCCACGATGGGCCGAGAGCGGAAAATCTGACAATTCAACCGCATTCGGATTTCGACACCAGCATGTCTGACACGCCAAACACCGGCATTCGCAACAACAACCCTGTCTCAGCGCCAGGCCTCTGGTGGCAGATTGGTGAGGTGCAGGGCTTCACGCTGCAATACTCATGGTAACCAAGAGTGAGGCAGGCGCCACAATTCCCGCCACAATTCGATGGCCAAACGCCGTTGGAATATAAAGTGGGCAATTACTGAAATGAGAAACGTGTTCTGTGTCGCGGCCCTGGTGGTAGCGGGATTCCTCACTTCTGCTTCGGGCGCATGGGCCGGGCAGGTTGGCTCGGCTTCCTGGTATGCTCTGGACGGAAACCGCACAGCCAATGGCGAGCGGATGAACTCGCGGCGCATGACTGCGGCCCACCGCAGATTGCCTTTTGGAACACGGATTAAGGTGACCAATTTGCGCAACGGCAGATCTGTGGTGCTGCGCATCAATGATCGCGGACCCTACGCCAGAGGGCGTATTCTCGATGTATCGAAAGCTGCCGCACGCAAGCTCGGTTTCCTCAGCCGGGGTCATACCAGGGTGCGGATCACACGTGTCAGCCGACGCACCGCACTGGGCGTTCAGCCAAGATATGCAAAGTTGCAGCAACTGGCGCGCATCGCGGTGCCAAAAACAAGGCCCGCCATCGTTTTGGCGAGCCTCAGCTTTTCAAACGTTCGTTAGAAGCCGGGTGGCCGCTGGCTGGTGTTCTAGAACCAGCCTTTGACCCTGCCCCAAAGCGATTTCTTCGGCGCGGGTTCGGCCATTGCGCTTTTGACCGGCTCCGTTCCCTTCAGCTCCGGCAACGGCTCGCTCTCGAAATGTTCTTCGTCTGCCTGTACCTCTGCCCGTTGCACCGTGTCTTCCGTGAAATCGGAAAATTCGTTCATTTTGGCCAGGGTGGCAGGGCCGGCCATGCCATCGGCCTCAAGGCCGTTGGCGCTCTGGTAGTCGGCGACGGCTTTTTTGGTGCCCGGACCGAACCGACCGTCAGCGTCAATGCCGAGAGCTTCCTGAAGTTTCTTGACGGCGTCACCGCGTGAGCCCACCCGCAGCAGCACAAGCTCATGCAGACCCATGGCCGTGAAAGTATCTGGTCCGGCAATGCCATCGACGGCAAGTCCATTGGCCTGCTGAAAGTCCCGCACCGCTTTTTCGGTACCGGGGCCGAAGTCTCCATCCGCACCAATGCCAAGCTTTTCCTGCAGGCGTTTGACTGGTGCGCCTTTGAGGCCGCGTTTCAAAATTGACATAGTCTTCTCCTCCGCCGCGCAATTGCGGTCTGAAATTTGCTCACGTCACCCGACCAGGGTGCCATCTCCATATCGTATCCTGCATTGTTTGGCCCTTGTCGCAAGGGAAACGCGGAAGCCGCCGAAACACTCCACATGCTTGTTATTTGGTGGTTGCTTCTTTTTCATCGGGATTTTCTTTTTTGCGCAGGTTCATGAGAACATGCAGCGCGAACGGTGCCGACGGGAAAATGAACCAGGGTGTTGCCAGCCCTGAAAACAGCAAATTCACCGTGAAGAAGAACACGACCATGGCGGCAGAGAACCGCACTTTCTTGGGTTGGGTGCCAAGCCACGAAAAGAAACTGTCGGCCTGGCGTGCGAGCCGGTGGCCGAAGGTTTCGTTTTCGTTGATCGGCGGGCCGGAAGCGTCACGAGCGAGAGCGGGCGGGCTCTCTTCTGCTTCGGGATTGTTTCGCCGGTCCAGCCTCACTTTATAGCCGGTTATCGGCTCGTCACTGTTTTTGACGCGTTGTTCCTCGAGGCGGTCAAAGCCGATGGCGAGTTGTCGGTGAACCATTGTATGAACAGTCTCTGAAATCAAAACGCCACCGGCGTCGGCGAGTGACTCCAGCCGGGCCGCCATGTTGACGCCGTCGCCATAGACATTGCCGTTTTCGTGGACCACATCACCCAGATTGATGCCTATGCGAAAGCGCATCCGATCATTCTTGTTGCGCCCGATATTCTCTGTTTCAACCGCTTGCTGAATGTCCACTGCACAACGCACCGCTTCGACGACGCTGTCGAATTCAGCAATCACGGAATCGCCCCAGGTGTTGATTTCGCGACCATCATAACGCAAAAAATGCTCCGCCATGATGCTGCGGCAGTGATTTAAGCGGGCCAGGGTGCCCTCTTCATCGCGCGACATCAGGCCGCCATATCCCTCCACGTCAGCGCAGAAAATTGTGGTTAGTTTCCGTTTTGCCACGTGGCGATCCATCATTGCGAGGCCCCGATAGGATATGATGCTTTTCCGCATCGATTTAAAGGCCGGACGAACAAACAATGCACCGTTGAGTGACTTGTTACTGTGCGAAAGCGCAATCCCGTGACAGTCAGGTCCGATTGCCTGGGCTTTCGCGTTGCGCCCTGCTGCATCTGTGCCTAAAACGTCCGCAAATCCAAGTTCCCGGAAATCAAAGATCATGAAATTCTCAGGCACCAAGGACTACGTCGCCGGCGACGACCTTACCACGGCGGTCAACGCGGCCATAACTCTGGAGCGTCCGCTTCTGGTCAAGGGAGAGCCCGGCACGGGTAAAACGGAGCTTGCGAAGCAAATCTCCTCTGCGCTCGGCCTGAGGATGCTGGAGTGGAATGTGAAATCCACCACAAAGGCGCAACAGGGACTGTATGAGTATGATGCAGTTTCTCGCTTGCGCGACAGTCAGCTGGGCGAGAAAAAAGTTCAGGACATTCGCAACTACATCAAGAAGGGCAAACTGTGGGAGGCATTTGAGACCGATGAGAAGGTTGTTTTGCTGATCGACGAGATCGACAAAGCTGACATCGAATTTCCAAACGACCTTTTGCAGGAACTCGATAAAATGGAGTTCTATTGCTACGAACTTGACGAGACCATTCAGGCCAGGAACCGGCCGATTGTGATCATCACGTCGAATAATGAAAAGGAACTACCCGACGCGTTCCTGCGCCGTTGCTTCTTCCACTATATTGCCTTTCCCGAAAGCGATGTGCTGAACCAGATTGTGGACGTCCACTATCCCGGCATCAAGCAACGGCTGGTTCGCGAAGCTCTCACTCAGTTCTATGAGATTCGCGAAACCCCGGGCTTAAAGAAAAAGCCCAGCACATCAGAGGCGCTTGACTGGATCCGACTGCTGGTCGCTGACGATGTTGATCCTGAAACCCTGCGTGAAAACGCCACCAATGCCTTGCCGAAACTGCATGGCGCCCTGTTGAAGAACGAGCAGGACGTTCATCTGTTTGAGCGTCTGGCGTTCATGGCGCGCAGTCAAAACAGGTAGCCTGCGGCAGATTTTGATTGCTGATCGCTGCGGCGGGTCGGTTCTGTCGATGCGCGGCCATCCGGTCGCCCGGCCGCGACCAACCAATCATTTGAAAGAGTCGCTTGCCTGGAGCTTTGCGAATGCAGACGGTTGCAACGCACCCGGCGGGCTGAAGGGATTAGAGAACGAGTAAATGAAGAACATCACGATCCCCGTGAAGGCCGCGAAGATGCTTATCAAAATAACGTTGTGTTTGGTTGGCGTGAAACAATAATAGGCCAGCGAGATCAAAAAAACGCCAGAGATGGCGGCAAACCAGAACATGACACTGACGGATTTCAGACCGTGGCTTTCCCGCTGATTTCTCGTTTCGGCGATCGTTCCAATATCCTCGAGCATATGGTCCCTGAGAGCCGCTTTCCTGGGTGTGCTGGCATCCAGGTCCAGAATTGCGTGATAGGTCGTCTCCCACTCCTTCCAGGCCGCAGGGGAAAGGGAGCCAGAATCGCCCAGCGACGGCCATTCAGACTCCACGACAATGTCCACATACCGGGATAGGGCTGGTCGAATGAGCTTGGCATCCGTTTCGCTGCCGTGGCGGGCGATATCGAAATAGATGTCTGCGATGGCGGAAGCTTCGCGGACCGTTTCTTCCTCGAGCGAGCGATACTCGCCCATTTGCTGGGCAAACACCAATGCGAGGATCAGGCCATGCAGCGCGGACACTCTGAATATCACAGACCCGGCAAGCTCCTTGGTGTCGTGGACCATGTGTTCGGCTGCGATCGCGCGCATCGCAAAGTACCCGACCCAGACAAGGACAATTGTTCCTGTAACGAAGGCGCTACCCGTTATAAATGTCTCGACCATGATCAACCTTGATATCCATCTGCGCGCATTTCGATAAAACTGGTTTCCTTCACGGTTTCCATGACGGCGAAGGAATGAGTCTGCATCACACTCGGCAGTCTGCCAATTTTCTCGCCGAGCAATTCGCGGAAATGCGCGATGTCCCGGGTGCGCACCTTGAGCATGTAGTCAAACGGCCCTGCAATCATCAGGCAGGTCTGCACTTCCGGGATTTGCTTTACGGCCTCGTTGAAGTCTTCCAGGGCGTTGTCGTTGGTCTTCACCAGGTTCACGTGCACCAGCATGACATGGTTCATTTCCACCGCAGCGGGATCAAGAATCGCTCCATAGCGATCGATGACTCCGAACTTCTCCAACCGTTTAACCCGTTCGGAACAGGGAGTTTTGGTGAGGTGAACCCGACTCGCCAATTCGACGATCGAGAGCCGACCGTTGGATTGAAGCTCGTTCAATATGCGCCGATCGATGGAATCCAAAACCCTCTTCATTCAGTCTTTTTTCCTATTAACGACTGCCAAAAAGCCCTTTTGCCTAAACTTTAGTCAAGAAAAGGCAAATAATCCAGACTTATTTCCTATAATGAATATCGGGAGACGGTCACAAATTTGACATGTTCCAGAATTCGGCGTCGACTCTTCCATGGACGAAGAGAGGGTCTTTCACGAAGCCGGATCTCGCCTGTGGAACAGAAAAAGGGAATACTCAAATGGCAACAAAACTAGTCATTGGCCTTGATGGTCATGGGTCGGGCGAACGCGCCCTTGCCTATGGCAAACGAATGGCGGAGTTAATTGGCGACTGTGAACTCATCGTCGTCTACATCGTCGAATGGTCACCCTACTCGTTTCAGACCCCTGAGGAGAACGCAGAGAGGCATAAGCGACGCGAGGAAGAAATCTCGACGGCAATGAGCCGGGTGGTGAACCCTGCAGTCGATGGATTGAAGGCCGCCGGCGTCAACGCCCGTGGCATCGTTCGGCACGGCGATGTGGCCGGAGCATTGAACGCTATCTCCGAAGAAGAAAAGGCCGACCAGATCATCGTCAGCCGGTCTTCCGAAGGCGGATTTGCAAAACGCTTTTTCGGAAGCTCAACCTCTAATCTCGTCATGAGTGCCAGCGTGCCCGTGACGGTTGTCGGCTAACCGGAGAGAAAAAATGAACAGACTCAAAACACTGCTGCTGGCGCAGCTGGCAGCCGCGGGTATCGTGGGTTCTGCGCACGCACAAGAAGCGATGACGCTTGACCAACAGGTCAACGAAGTTTTCGCCAGCGTAACCGGCCCGTTTGTCAGCCTGATTTTTGCACCGTTTCCAGGGACCAGCTTTCCCTGGATTGTTATGTGGCTGGTTGTCGCCGCTTCGGTATTTACACTCTATTTTGGCTTCGTCCAGTTCCGGTTCTTCGGTCACGCCATCGGCCTGGTTAAGGGCGATTATTCCGATCCCAACGATGCGGGGGAGGTGAGCCATTTCCAGGCGCTGGCAACTGCGCTGTCGGGAACGGTTGGCCTCGGTAACATTGCCGGTGTGGCGGTTGCCGTCGGCATCGGCGGTCCGGGCGCCACCTTCTGGATGATCCTGGCTGGTCTATTGGGCATGGCTTCAAAGTTCACCGAATGTACGCTTGGCGTGAAATATCGCAACGAATACGAGGACGGAACGGTGTCGGGTGGCCCGATGTACTACATCTCCAAGGGCTTCAGCGAACTCGGACTGCCCGGCGGGAAAATTCTCGCCGTGCTGTTCTCGGTATTCTGTATCCTGGGCGCCCTTGGCGGTGGCAACATGTTCCAGGCCAACCAGGCCCATGCACAGATTTCCGGCATTTTGGGCGATTATCCCGGCTGGATTACCGGCATCATCTTCGCCGGAGTCGTCTTTGCAGTGATCGTCGGTGGTATCAAATCGATCGCCAGCGTCACCGAAAAGGTGGTTCCGTTCATGGGTATACTCTATGTCGGCGCTGCCCTGATCATTCTGCTGGTCAACTTTGACAAGATTGGCTGGGCCTTTGGTCAGATTTTTGCCGGTGCCTTTACCGGTCTTGGGGTTGCCGGCGGTTTTGTCGGCGCCCTGATCCAGGGGTTCAAACGGGCAGCGTTTTCCAACGAAGCCGGTGTTGGTTCCGCGGCCATTGCGCACTCTGCAGTGAAGACCAAGGAACCAATCACGGAAGGTTTTGTGTCTCTGCTGGAGCCTCTGATTGACACCGTCGTCATTTGTACAATGACGGCGCTTGTGATCACGATTTCCGGCCAGTTGATCATGGATCCGGCGACCGGGCATTTCCTGCTCAACGAAGCCGGTACGTCGATCAAGACCGTCGGTGATACTTCCGGTGTCTCGCTGACTTCAGCAGCCTTTGGAAACTCCATTTCGTGGTTCCCTTATGTGCTGGCCATTGCCGTCGTGCTGTTTGCTTTCTCGACGATGATCTCGTGGTCGTATTACGGGCTCAAGAGCTGGACCTACCTGTTCGGCGAGGGAAAGAAGTCAGAGCTGACATTCAAGATCATCTTCTGCGTGTTCATCGTTATCGGTGCTGCAGCAAGCCTTGGACCGGTGATTGATTTCTCCGATGCCGCGATCTTCGCAATGGCGGTGGTCAACATCTTCGCTCTCTACTTCCTGATGGGCCTGGTACGCAAAGAGCTGGCTTCCTACAGCGAGCGCCTTGCAGCGGGCGAAATCAAGAAGTTCAAGCACTGAAAACATGGAGGAGGCGCCTGTTTGGGCGCCTCCTTCAACCGCCTGTGCTCAGCCGGCTTTGTGCATGCTGAATTTCTCAACCGAGGGTATCGCGGCCCCGTTGACCCAATAGATTCTTCCCCCTATCTTTGCCTGGTGGTGATTTGGCCGGTCGGCTTGCAGCCACGTTAAAGAAGTCGCTAAAGGGCCGCCTGCGTGATCAACGCATGACGAACCGGTGGCGATTTCGCAGCCGGTTTTTTTGTGTCTTGAAGTGAGTAAGAGAAATGCCGATCCGTATTCCCGATAAACTGCCGGCCCGTGCGACGCTGGAGTCCGAGGGCGTGATGGTTATGGACGAGCGCACGGCCACCCGGCAGGATATTCGACCGCTCAAGGTCGGTCTGCTCAACCTGATGCCCAACAAAATCCGCACGGAAACACAGATCGCGAGACTGTTGGGGGCGACCCCGCTGCAGATCGAAATGACACTGGTTCGCGTAAGCGGGCACACTTCCAGAAACACGTCAGAAGAGCACCTGATCTCGTTCTACAAGACCTGGAACGAAATTCGGAATCAGAAATTTGATGGGTTCATCATTACCGGTGCACCGATCGAGACGCTGGCTTTCGAAGATGTCGACTACTGGCATGAACTGCAGGAAATTTTCGAATGGACGCGCAGCCATGTGCTGTCGACATTCAACATCTGCTGGGGTGCAATGGCCGCTGCCTATCATTTTCATGGGGTGCCCAAATATGAGCTGGAAAAGAAAGCGTTTGGTGTCTACCGCCACAGCAACCTCAACCCGGCCTCGCCTTATCTGAACGGGTTTTCAGACGATTTTCAGATACCGGTTTCCCGCTGGACTGAAATGCGCGGCGAGGACATCCGCAAGCATAAGGGCCTCGAACTGCTGATGGAAAGCGACGAGACCGGCCCCTGCCTGATCGCGGAGAAGGAGGGGAAGCGGCTCTATATTTTCAACCATATCGAATACGATTCCTTCTCTTTGAAGGAAGAATATGACCGGGATATCGCCAATGGCACTCCAATTGAAGTGCCGCACAATTACTATCCCGACGACGATCCGACGCAGCACCCGCTCAACCGCTGGAAGAGCCACGCTCATCTGTTGTTTGGAAACTGGATCAACCAGATCTACCAGACCACACCTTACAATACGGAAGAGATAGGTCGGTAAACTGGGATAACAGACGGTTCGGCTAAGTTTGCTCTTCGGCAAAATCCAGTAATTCAGGACGACGGCTCAGCAAGTTGAGAAGCACCTTTGCCGGGCCGGTAGGCTCGCGGCGGCCCTGTTCCCAGTTGCGCAGTGTTGCAGGCGAGATTCCGAGTTTCTTGCTGAATTCCGCTTGTGACAGTCCTGACAGGCGCCGCGCGGCCTGAGCCGGAGTCAGTTCAATCGTGATCGTCTTGGAGAAACCCTGCGTTTTGTCGCCCTTGATGAAGGCAATTGCCTGGGCCATGGATTCTTCAAGCTCGCGGGTAACCTGCTCCTGCTCTGTTTCCTGCGGCTTTTCTTTTTTCATAGCCCGAGCCATTTTCGAACTCCCTGTTTTGCCAGATAGATGAAGAGATCCTTCATCTGGGCGATAAAGGCCGGCCCGATCGATGGTTTGGCGGCCGTTTTGGGTCTCAATTGAAGCAGGATCACGGTCGTATAGTCCGGTGTAATTGTATATCGGACGACAAACTTGCCGACTTCGTATTCAAAGATGAAACCCGCATCGATTGTTTTTCCGATACCGGGATCATGGGAAAGATTGCGTTCCAGCAAAGTCAGTTGCTTGTCGGTAAATCCGTACAGAGCACAATCCAGCTCGAACCGTTGGGTCCAAACGACTTTGGTGTTCAGCTTCATTCATGCTCCACATATACGCCATTGGCGTACATATTTCAAGGATAACGGTAACATATCACTCGAAATCGGTGTGACAAATCACGCGCCCTGGGGTAGATCGACAGGATGTTTACAAACCTGTTTTACGGCCTGAAAGAGGCCAAGGTCCCGATCTCGCTGCGTGAATACCTGACGCTTCTCGAGGCGATGGAGAAGGGCGTGGCCATGTGGGACGTGGAAGAATTCTATTTCCTGGCCCGCGCGGCTCTGGTCAAGGACGAACGCAACATCGACAAGTTTGACCGGGTCTTTGCAGAAGTCTTCAAAGGACTCGAGGTGGTATCGGGTACGGCCAAAGTAGCAGAACAGGAGATCCCCGAAGAATGGCTGCGCCGCATGGCGGAGAAGCACCTGTCCGATGAGGAGAAGAAGGAAATCGAGGCGCTGGGCGGCTGGGACAAGCTGATGGAGACCCTGAAAAAGCGTCTGGAGGAACAGGAAAAGCGCCACCAGGGCGGATCAAAATGGATTGGCACGGCCGGAACCTCACCTTTTGGCGCTTATGGCTACAATCCCGAAGGGGTGCGCATCGGCCAGAAGGAAAGCCGGCACAAACGGGCAGTCAAGGTCTGGGACAAGCGTGAGTTCCGAAACTTTGATGACAATGTTGAGCTTGGAACCCGCAATATCAAAGTTGCGTTGAAACGCCTGCGTCGCTGGGCACGGGAGGGCGAAGCGGATGAATTCGACCTCAACGGCACGATCCGCGCCACGGCAGAACACGGATATCTGGATGTCAAAACCCGGCCAGAGCGCCGCAACGCAGTCAAGTTGTTGCTGTTCCTGGATGTCGGCGGATCGATGGACGGATACATTCGTACCGTCGAGGAATTGTTTTCTGCAGCGCGCGCCGAGTTCAAGCACATGGAATATTTCTACTTCCACAACTGCCTTTACGAGGGCGTTTGGAAGGATAACCGACGCCGCTATGGCGAGCAGATGGATACGTGGGACGTGCTGCGCACCTATGGCCCGACCTATAAGTGCATTTTTGTCGGAGACGCGGCCATGAGCCCTTATGAGGTCGCCTATCCGGGCGGCTCCGTGGAACATTGGAATCCCGAGTCGGGAGAGGCGTGGTTGCGCCGTGTGACCGACCAGTGGCCGTCGACAGTGTGGCTTAATCCGGTACCCGAAAAGGCCTGGCGCTATACCCAGTCAACGGCAATGATCAAGGATCTGTTCGCAAACCGCATGTACCCGTTGACACTGAGCGGGATTGGCGACGCGATGAAAGAGCTGACACGGTGAAATACTGACCGGCAGCGGCCGCATTCTCAATATGTTCGAGGCAAACGGTCTTGTTGGCTGTTGGAAAGGCGCAGACGCATGCCTTAACGCAGGGCAGCTTGTGTCTCCATTGGCAATCCAGGCGTGGCCCCGCTTGCCAATCAATATCGGGCGCCGCAAATCAACCAGGTCTTGGACGCTCCATCACCAGTGTTTTCTGGCCCAGATATGTGGTGTGGAAGCTCTCAACATAGCCATTCTTCGTAGCCACGCGGATTGATGCGGAGTGATCCGGATCGAAAATGCAGACGGTCTTGCCATGATCAAGTTCCCTGTCGCCCCAACGCAAGGCGGCTTGCACCGCTTCGGTCGCCAGACCCTTGCCGTGGGCCGGTGTGGCAAGCACCCAGCCAATTTCGGGATTGTCGCCTAACGATGGTTTGATATCCCGCCTGTGGTTTGCAAAGCCAATTTCACCGAGGAATGTGCCGGTTTTCCGGTCTTCTAACACCCAATAGCCAAAGCCCAGAAACTGCCAGTGACCTGCGTAACGCAGCAGCCGCCCCCAGGATTCGGACCGACCGGAGGGTTTCCCCGTGATGTGGCGAACCACATTTTCGTCTGCCCACATGCGGGCGCTGTCTTCAAAGTCGGTCACGTTATGGCCGCGCAAGATTGTGCGTGGCGTTGTCAAAATGGGAACGCCAGAACCGCCTATGGGCGCGAAACCATCTGCAGGATACTCATCCACCCATAAGCTCTCCCTCGCCACGGTCGAGCATCAATGGAACGACAATCTCTTCTTCGTCATCCAGGTGACGTCCGAGCAATTTCACGATGCGGTCGCTCGATCCGGCAAATGCCATACCGACCCGTTTTAAAGTCTCTCCATCGTCTGCCGGAGTCCGGAGCAGATCATTGGCGGTATTGATCATCTGGTGCACCTCAGCATCGACGATCGAATGATCCGCCTCAAGCAACTCGATACCTTTGACGAAACGACGGTCTGCAGCCATGAATTTCGGGAAGAAAACATGGTCCTCAATACGATGGTGATGGTCGAGCGTCTCCAGAAACTGTTGCAGCCTGGGCGCGATGGCGGTGCGAAATTCATGGCTGGAAATCCTGCCTTCGCGATAGTCGTCGCCGCGGCTCGCTAATTGAACGCCGGTGATGCGGAAATACCGGTGAATGGAAAGCCAGAAACGGGTGTGCTCACCGAGGTTGGTGTGGGCAGTCCAGGTCTCGCGGGGATAGTCAGCCAGAAGAAAACGCCAGTCCTCCGGAAGACCTGAACGGGCATCGAGCCTTAGTTGGGGGTCGAAAGCATCGCTGTTGGGCATCTCATTCTTCTGATGCACAAGGCCAGCCTGCCGGAGCGGATAATCCATCCGGCAGTTTGGTTTCACTGTTGCCGCAAGCCAGATCAAGCTGTGACTGGGACAAATTGAGCGCTTTGCTGAGATCCGCACCCTCGAAGTTGCTCTGGTAAAGCCAGCTCAGATTGAAATCTGTGCCGTCCAGAACTGCGCCGGCAAACGTTGCGCGCGAGAGATTGGCATAGCTAATCGGCACATTGGTAAGGTTGGTCTCGTTAAAGTTTGAACGGCTGAATTCCGACTTGGTCAGGTTGGCCCCGGTCAGATCTGAGCCCGAAAAATCTGCGCGGTACAGCACTGCCTTTTCAAAATTTGCGCCCTTGAAATTTACGCCATGTGCCACAATCCGACTGCCCTCGGCCTTTTCAAAGAGCGCATTCTCAAAATTCGAATTCGAAAAATTCACCCGGGTCAGTGTGGCTTTGCTGAAGTCTGCGCCGGCAAAGGTCGCGTTGCGGAGATCGGAACCTATCAAATCCGTTCGCACAAGTTTTGCCTTTGTAAAATCGTCTCCGGACAGCATGACGTTGCGTTTGCGGCAGCCGGACCAGTCGACTTCGACACCCGGCGGTGCCGTACAAGCCGCCATGGCGGGGGCGCCTCCCACGATGAGTGCGATTGCAGCAAGGGCCAGAAGCCTGCTGTGCGCAAAAAATATCTGCTCGAGTAATTTCACAAATCGCTCCTGTCTAAACCAGCGCCGACGCGCTCAGAAGAGAACGCAAATCCTCTTCGTTCATGAAAGTATGGACCTCAATCGTGGCGGTTTTGCCGGGCACAGTAATTGTTTGTTGCGACGCCTGACTGTGCAGGTCTGCATGTTCAAGCGTCTGTGCAGATACGCATAGCGTACAATTGAGAGTTTTCGTAGCCGCTTCAAGGCGGCTGGCCGTGTTGACTGTATCTCCTATCGCCGTCAGTCCGCGAACCGTGCCAACCCCAATTTCGCCGAGTATGACCGACCCGGTATGGATTCCGATTCCGATGCGAAACTTTTCGGGGAGCTCGCTCAACAACCTCGAATTGAGAACGTCGATTTCGTGCATCATGTCCGCGGCCGCACCCAGGGCTTGCCGGGCCTGGTCTTCCTCCGTGCCCTTGACCCCAAACAGCGCCATGACGCCATCGCCAAGAAATTTGTCAACGATGCCTCCATTGCGGGTCGTGGCATCGCCCATCGACCGCGCAAACTGATTGATGAGATACACCACATCGAAAGGCAGTCGGGATTCAGCTGCTGTCGTGAAGCCTCGCAAATCCGCGAATACGACGGTGATCAATTGCTCCCGTCCCGATGCGTGTTGTTCGGCGTTGGAACTCATGCTGACATTGGTGTCAGGCGGCAGCAGCCGGACCACGCGCATGTTTGATCGCGGAACCAGCTGACAGGCAAGACGCACATCATCAGGGGCATTGATACGCTGTAGAACACGCTGCTCATCCGGCTCAGGAGGTTCCGGAGGCTCCTCGGATTCAAGAATGCGTACCCGGCACGTCGAACAGCGGCCCCGACCCCCGCATACGCTGGCGTGGGGCAATTCATTAGCCCGGCTTATTTCAAGCAATGTCGCTCCCCGAGGCTGGCGAATGTCGGGTCCATCCACATAGCGGATTGTCAGGTTGCGGCTGCGCTTATGGGCAAAATTTCGCAACATGCGCGCAAGTATGACTGCCGAGATGACGCCGATAATGATGAACCGGTTGACCTCGATGTCCCGTGCCAGCATTTCCCAGACAGCATCGTCGGCGAGGTTGAGATTGCGGTAATAGACTTCGAGCCATTCGCCATCATTGGCCAACGGCAAGATGGTGCGACCGGCAGAAAGATAACCGGTCAGCGACAGCGCGGGCAACAGTGCCGCACAGACCAGCGCGACAGCCTGGAATGTGGCGGTGTAGACAGATTTAAAGCGCAACCAGTAGTGCACGCCGATGCAGCCATGGACCCACGCTGCCACCAACCCTGCAGCGTTCAGCACGCCGCTGAAAGGCGATGCGACAAAGGTTGAGTAGAGAACGTAGGCATAGCTGTCGTTGAGACCGTACATCGCGGCCGCGCCGCGGGTCCCGGTCACATGAACAACCAGCAGAAGAGGAATGGCCAGACCACTGATCAGTTGCACCCATTCCTGCCGTTGCATTCGTAAGGTCCGGCGTTGATAGACCTTCCACAACGCCGTCAGCACGTGGGTGGTCAATGCCACATAGAGCAGAATATTGATGGGTGGAAATCGCCAGAACGCCTGCCAGAAGCCCGCAGCCTTGCCCATGAACTCCAAGGATATCAGCCCCAGTGCATGATTGGCAAAATGGCCGGTCACATAGGCGAACAACACCAGTCCTGACCAGACCCGAAGCCGGTGTATGATGCGTCCCGCGTGCCAGCCGCTGACCGGGGCATCTTGTGTTGTGCCTGAGGTCGCACTCACGCCAGCACCACCAGTTCCAGTGAGGCGCTTTGGTCTGTCAGTGTCGAACTTATGCGGCGAGCGTTCGGCTGGCCCTCATATCCCTGCGAGACCGCACTGTCGTAGGTCTGAACATCACATAATGCACGGGTACCGACCACTTTGTTGTGTTTCTCCAGTTTGGCCGCGAGATTAACCGTCGAGCCGATGACAGTGTATTCAAGCCTGTCACCATCGCCCACAGCGCCGAAAATGACCGGTCCGGCCATGGCGGCGCCGGCGATGGCCAGATCCCGCGCTGGCCCAGTCCAGTCCCGCTGGCTTTTCAAAATATCATCAATGCAACGCAGTGCGTTGGCGCTGGCCTTTGGGTCCTCTGCCAAAGCGCCGAAGGTAATCATAATTCCGTCACCCAGAAATTTGTCAATCGCGCCCATGTGGCGGTGCACGATCGGCACCACCTCATGTTGGTAATCCGACAGCAGCGCCATTGCATCGTCGGGATCCATGTTGCCGGCGGTCTCGGTGAAACCCCGGATATCAATGTAGAGAACCGCAGCGTCCCGGCGCACGCCATCACCTGCTTCAACCACCTGGTCCGCATCGCGAATTTTGGCAGCAACAGGCGATGCCATGAACCGGGAAAGCTGTTGTGCGGCCGTGCTCTCTTCCACCGCGGTGGTCACAAAGGCATGGGCCCGACGTACGGATATTGCCAGAATGGCGGTAAACATGATGATCGAAATCAATTTGCCGATCTCTGCGCCGACAAGAACGGTATTGCTGGTCAAATAGGTCACATAATCGCGCGTGACCATGGGATCGACCGGATCGTTTACAACGACATAGATCACCAGTAACGACCAACAGATCACCGACGCTGCTCCTGCGGTAACGACATAGCGGGCGTCAAACCGCAGGGCGCGCAACCCGATCAGCACAAAGTAGTTCAGCATGGCCGGAGCCTTCAATGAAAACGACGCCGGCTGCCCGTATTGAATATGGAAACTCCAGATCAAATAAGTCAGCAGGACCACGTCGAGCACGATCGATGAATAGATAAGCCAGTCCGGCATCGCGCGCTTGGCGGCGAAAAGCAGACCTGCCATCGTTACAGCCAGATAGATGACGATGACGACAGGAACACGTGAGACTGTTTCCGGATTTGGCGCAGGAGAGGCCAGGTAGAGCAGACCAAGAAGTGCGAAAACGGCAAGCTGTATAAGCTTCACCAGCACTTCGCTCATATCGTCGTTTCGCTCAATGGCGTGGACCACGCGCGCCGGCAGATCGCGGGCATAGGATCTGGCCCACGTGCTTTTCAACGCATCAGCAATGACGCCTGCAACACCGCTCATAATGTCCTGCAACCTTCCGTGTGCGGATGGTTGTCAGAATAGACTGTCCAACCGGTCTCCGGCATCACGGATTATCAAACCTCAATGAAGAGCCCCTCGCGACCGACATGGCTTTGCGGAAAAATCTTGCGCGCGGCGGTCGCAATGTCATCCAGATCATCGTCTGGGCGGCTCGGCCGGTGATGAAAGGTGCAATAGCGCTTGACGCCCGCCGCCTGGCAGATTCGAATGCCTTCCTCCCAGGTGGAATGGCCAAAATTCCAGAACTGCGGAAACTCTGCGTCCGTATAAGTGGCGTCGTAGATCATCAGATCGGTTTCGTGAACAAAGTCCACGATGTTCTGGTCAATCTCGCCGAGCGTGTGGGTTGTGTCGGTAATATAGCATATCGAGCGACCTGAAAAATTGATGCGGTAGCCCACACAACCGTCGTGGTGATTCAGCGACATGGTCTCGATGCGCACCCCTTTGACGGGTGTGAGCACGTCCTCGAACTCAAAGTCCCGGTAGTTCACATCGGCCGAGAAGACCTGGGGCCCCACGGGAAAGAAGGGCGGCCTCATGTATTCACGAATCATGCGTTGTGTCTTGTCGGGGCCTTCGAGGTGTCCTGACCACAGATCGACCTGCCAGTCCGGCGAATAGAACGGCGCAAAGAAGGGAAATCCTGAAATGTGGTCGTAATGGCAGTGGGTGAAAAAGATGTGAGTGCGCTTGATCCTGTTGTTGACCATGGAATTGCCCAGCAGGCGCAACCCTGATCCTGCATCGAACACGATGGTTTCGTCGCCGCAGCACATTTCAATGCAGGCAGTATTGCCGCCATACTTCCGGCAGGTTTCATCCGAAGATGACACGGTGCCGCGGGCACCCCAGATGCGTACTGAGAATTGGTCAGTCGTCATCGCCGGAGGTCCGCTGGGTTGTGAATGAGGCACTTTTCCATGTTGCTGTCAGGCCTGCAGCCGCGCAATTTCTTCCCGCGCGTCAGAGAGGTCATGTGTTGTTTTGGCCAGCCTTTGGACCAGCTCTTTCAGAACCGCCATTGCGAGCACAGGGCTTTCCTTCATCAGGTCCATCATGTGCTCCTTGCGAATACGCAGTGTGTCCAGCGCAACATTGGCACGTACCGTTGCTGTTCGCGGGATGTCGCACAAAATGGCCATGTCGCCGACAAAGGAATTGGGGCCGAGCTCTGCGACCTTGCTTGTCTTTCCGCCTCCGGATTCGACCAGGACATCGGCACATCCAGAGATGACGATATAGGCGGCATCGGCCTCGTCGCCCTGTTTGAAAAGAATCTCATTTTCCCCATAGCTGACATGGTCTGACGCAAAGGCCAGTAGCTTCAGCTTGTTTACAGGCAAACTCGCGAGCATCGGAATCGACCTGAGTAGATCAACTTCATCTTTTAGCTTGCTCATGGTTACTCCCGTTCGTCTTCTTTTCATTATCCAGTCAGCGACGCATAAGCATCGCTTGAGTTTTGCAGTTCGTCCGGCTTTCCGGTTTCGATCAATTTCTGGCGTTCGAACACGAGGACCTGGTCGAATTCGGATGCCATATGTGGCGCCGTCAATACCCACAGCAGGCCAAAGGGCTTGCTGTTTTCGCCCCGTGCCCGTGCAACAATCTTCTTAACAAGCCTTTCCTGCGCACGCGAATCGAGCGCATTCAAGCCTCTGTTGACAATAAGCAAATCGGCTCCCTTCAACAGGGCCCGGGCCATGAGGATGCGTTGGCGGTGAGCCTCTGAAAGCCGCTTACCCGCGGTGCCGATGTCGAATTCGAGGCCGACTCTGAAGAGGTCATCCTCCAGTCCCGCGTCGAGCAGAAGCTTGCGAATGACTTCCTGAACCCTGTCTCCAGAATTTGAAAACCCGTGCGCAATGCGTCCAAAAAGAATATTGTCTCGTACCGAGTTGACCGGAGTGTACATGTTGACATCATAAAGGCTGATCTGCTGCTTCAGCGTTTCCGGTAAATGCTGGTGGAAACTCTGCCGTGCCTTGAGAATACGTGCCGACATCGCGTCATCGAGAAGCCGCAAGCGGTTTCGTGGTTCTATATATCCCAGCGGCAACTGAATCAGCTTCAGCTTGTCTTCCTGCTTGATGCCGTCAAAGCCGAGTTCCCTCGCGCGCCCCAGTATGGGTGGATAGGCCTCCAGTTGTTCCGGGGTCATGAAGTTAAGCTGCTCGAAAAACGGATTATCCGGTGACAGGTCGGCAAACAGTTCAATTGCCGTTTCTGCCAATTCGACACCCATGTTGAAAAGGTCGCGGTCGAGGTTTTCCTTCGTCAACGTGGCGAGCAGGTGTTCGTTGCGCGCCAGGCTTGCCAGGTTGAAATCTTCACTCTCAACGATGGAGCCAAACAGCAGGTTCTCGGCAATCGTCGCATGTGGGTTGTATTTATCGAAGTCCCACACTTCCACATATTCACTGAGGCCGGAATCGCGAAGCTGTTCGCGGAAAAGGCCGCGTATCTCAACCAGTTTCTCGCATAGTTTTGGATGCGCTTTGGGATCGAGGCTTTGTCGCATGGCCAGCTGATAGACCGTATCGGTCATGTCAACGACATCAAGAACATCGTGAATCTTGCCGTAAACTTCTTCAGGCCCTGAGATACCCATGGCGTCGTAGTCCACCCAGTCGGCATAATAGTCGAGCAGCGTGTTGCCCGATGCCATGGCTTCCGCCTTGCTTCTCGGGTGCAGCTCAACGCCGAGATCCGCAATATCGCGCTCGCGCAGAGGGGCATGTTTGTTGACGTATAGAAGGCTCTCCAACAGGCTGCTCTGCGGCAGATAACTCTCGCTGCCGGCATAGGCAAAACGCCGGCCACGCACTGCCTGGGGCAGCTCAAAAATGGCGTCATTGTTGAGCATCACACGACCTGATGTCGGCGTGTACAGTCCCGCCAGCGTGTTTGCCATGGCGCCTGCGCCGGAGCCCAGCGGCCCGATTGCGGCGGTGATGCCGTTGATCGGCACTGTGAAGTCTGCGTCCTCGACAAGCGTTGTTCCGGTATCATCGGTGACGTTGAGGTTGCTGACCAGAATGTTGCCTTCAAGCGGTGCCACTTTCTCGGATGATGGCTCCTGCATCTCTGCAGGCGTCATGCCTTTGACGTTGAACTGCTCAACGATCTGAGCATATTTGATGTTGATGTCGACGCGTTTTTGATCCCACATGATCAGCCCGTTGATGGGCGACGGCAGGTCCTTGTAGGCGTTGATGACGCCGATCAGCTGCCCCACATTCAAAGTGCCGCGAATGGCAAAATAGCCGCCCACAACGTAAAACAGGAAGGGCGTCAGTTGAGCCAGAAAGTTGTTCAGGAACTTGATGAAGAATTTTCGCTGGTACAGTTCGTAGCGAATGAAGAAGATTTTCCCTAGCCGGCTTGAAAGCTCGGCTCGTTCATAGTTTGAGGTGTCGTTGACATGGACTGCGGTGATCCCATCGACGATCTCTCCGATCCGCCCGGAAAGCAGTCGGGCGGTCAGTTGCCGCATACGGCCCAGTTCCAGCACCCGACGCCTCAAATAGGGTATCAGCGTTATCTGAACGGCGATGATTGCCACGGCGATCATACCGAGCCAGAACGACTGGTTCAGAATAAAGGCAAAAGCCACCAGCGCCTGGCCACCCAGATAAACCGGCTGCACGAAAGCATCACCAATGAATTCACCAAACGGTTCGACCTCGTCCTTCACCATCGAGGCGACTTCCGAACCTTTGACGCGCTTGAAATGGTTGATCGGAAAACGCAACACGCGGTCGACAAGTTGATAGCGCATCCGCCGCAGCATCCGCTCGCCGAGCCGGCCCTTGTATGTATTGATGTAGAATTTGAAGAGCCCGTTGACGCAGACGAGCCCCAGGAACAGGCTCGACAGGGCGATCAGATAAGGCCATCGCGACAGCTCCAGGCCTTCAGAAAGGACCCAGGATCCGCCGCCCAGAAATTCCGGCAGGCTTAAGGTGAAATCTAGAAAACGCTGGGTTGCGGTCGCGGTTTCAAATCCGACACCCTGGATCGGCTGGTTGATGATCCGCACAGGCAGATCCAGCACAAGAAAGTAGGTTGGCATCGAGGCGATAATGACGAACAGAATCCAGATTTGTTCCGAACGGGTATGACGCCAAACGTAACGCAGCAGATTCTTGTCCAGCGGCCTGTTTGCCGCAGCGATAGGGTCTTCTTTCGCCAAACTGCACCCCGTTAACAACCCAGAGCGTTGTGCGGAAATTAAAGACACCACACGCCCCAGCCGAAGATAAGATATGTGGTTAGCGCCACATGTGCAAAAAGTCACACACAAATACATTGGAATGGTGTATGCGGCCGATTGGCCCGGCGCCCGGTTGGCGCTAAGACGGGATCAGGATCAGTCACCAGGTTAGCAATATGCCCTATCAAGCCGACGATGTTGTCATCGCTTCCGCCATCCGTACCCCGGTTGGATCATTTAATGGGTCTTTGTCGCAGGTTTCTGCACACGAGCTCGGCCGTGTGGCCATCGAGGCCGCCGTGTCAATGGCCGGCATAGCGGCCGATCAGGTGGACGAGGTAATCCTAGGACAGGTTCTGACCGCAGGGCAGGGGCAGAATCCTGCCCGCCAGGCCGCCATGGCCGCCGGTGTGCCGAAGGAGGCAGCGGCCTGGGGGGTCAACCAGGTTTGCGGTTCGGGCCTTCGCGCGGTGGCGCTGGCCATGCAACAGATCGAGGGCGGTGATGCAGACATTGTCGTGGCCGGTGGTCAGGAAAGCATGTCGCTCTCCACCCATTGCCAGCACATGCGCAACGGCCAGCGGATGGGCGACTTCCAGATGATCGACACGATGATCAGGGATGGGCTCTGGGACGCCTTTAACGGCTATCATATGGGTGTCACGGCCGAGAACGTGGCCGAAAAATTTCAGATTACACGCGACGAGCAGGACGCCTTTGCTGTTGCCTCGCAAAACAAGGCTGAGGCGGCCCAGAAATCGGGCAGGTTCAAGAGTCAGATCGCGCCGGTGACGTTCAAGACCCGCAAGGGCGACGTTGTGGTGGACGAAGACGAATATATCCGCCAGGGCGCCACGCTCGAGGCTATGGCAAAGTTGAGACCGGCCTTCAACAAGGACGGTTCCGTGACCGCCGGCAATGCATCAGGGATCAACGACGGCGCCGCCGCATTGGTGGTGATGAAGGCGTCAGAAGCTGAAAAACGCGGAATCGTGCCGCTGGCTCGTATTGCATCGCGCGCCACCGCCGGAGTTGATCCGGCTATCATGGGCACC
The DNA here is from genome assembly GCA_938044775.1 of uncultured Rhizobiaceae group bacterium. Classification (GTDB taxonomy): domain Bacteria; phylum Pseudomonadota; class Alphaproteobacteria; order Rhizobiales; family Rhizobiaceae; genus Pseudahrensia. The sequence continues at coordinate 16,559 of CALIOE010000009.1, read as the reverse complement.
GGTCCCATTCCGGCATCCCGCCGCGCATTGAAGCGGGCCGGCTGGAACGCAGCCGAGCTTGACCTGATCGAAGCAAACGAAGCTTTTGCGGCTCAGGCATGCGCGGTGAACAAGGAAATGGGCTGGGACACGGACCGGGTCAACGTCAATGGCGGTGCCATCGCAATCGGCCATCCAATTGGAGCGTCCGGTGCGCGCGTCCTGGTCACGTTGTTGCACGAAATGCAGAACCGTGACGCGGCAAAGGGCCTTGCTACGCTGTGTATCGGCGGTGGCATGGGTGTCGCCATGTGCGTCGAACGCCTTTAGATTTTCAGGAGCAATTCATGATTGACCTCACGAACAAGACGGCCCTCATCACCGGGGCCTCGGCCGGCATTGGTGCGGCATCCGCCAGGCACCTCGCGAGCCTTGGGGCGTCGACTGTGCTGATGGCGCGTTCGGTGGACAAACTCGAGGCTCTCGCGGCCGACATCAGCGGGGCGGGTGGCAAAGCTGCAATCTGTGTCGGGGATGTTGCCAGGGAAGACGACATGAAGGCGGCAATCGCCGTGTGTACCGACCAGTTTGGCTCGCTCGACATATTGCTCAACAATGCAGGCACAATTGAACCGATTGCCCGTATCGAGGATTCAGATCCGGCCGAATGGTCAGCGGTCGTCGATGTCAATCTCAAAGGGGTTTATTACGGTATCCGGCACGCCTTGCCTGCCATGAAAGCCAATGGCGGCGGCACGGTGATCAACATTTCTTCCGGCGCTGCCACAGGCGCGCTCGAAGGCTGGAGTCACTATTGTGCGACCAAGGCGGCCGTGCTGTCACTGACAAAATGCGTTCACAAGGAAGAGGCAGAAAACGGCATACGCATGGTTGGCCTCTCTCCCGGCACAGTTGCCACAGATATGCAGGTGGCCATAAAGCAAAGTGGTATCAATCCGGTCAGCCAGCTCGATTTTTCGTCCCACATACCCGCAGAATGGGTAGCCAGGGCCGTGGCTTACCTGTGCACACCCGATTCAGATCCGTATCTGGGCACTGATTTTTCACTAAAAACCGAAGAAAACCGCGCCCTGGTCGGGCTATCTAACCCTACGTAAACGTGTTGCATCGCGGCAACTTTAACCGCCTGTTAAGGCTGGGGCGGTTGAACAGAGGGGCCCGCTGACTGTATCCCCAAACCACTCAAACCGTCCAGGCGGGGCGCAACGCGCGGTTTGTCCGGCTGAAGGTTGTTTCGCGATGATGAAAAAACTATGCCCGATCGCTCTTGCGCTGCTGCTGGCTGGCTGCAACCAGAGCACGTACAATCTCGATGCCGCACTGACCGTCAGCGGTATTCCGCGCGGTGGCAAAAACCTCAAATACGGCGACAGCAAGCCTGTACCAATCAAGGGTGTTCAACCCAGTCAGATGGCCGTTCACGGCATTGACGTGTCGCGTTACAACAAGGCCATCAACTGGCCGACCGCCAAGGCTGCGGGTATTGAATATGCCTTCATCAAAGCCACTGAAGGCAAGGATGACCGCGACCCCGATTTCCGTAAACACTGGGCCAATGCGGCACGTGCCGGCATGGCTCGCAGCGCCTACCATTTTTACTATTTCTGCGCCTCGCCGGAAGCCCAGGCGCGCAACTATATGCGTGCTGTGCCGAAATCGGAATCCTCGCTTCCACCGGTTCTCGACGTGGAATGGAATCCAAAGTCCCCGACTTGCCGCAAGCGTCCTTCACCGGCGAAAGTGCGTAATGTCATGAAGAGATGGCTGAACAAGATCGAGCGCCATTACGGCCAGAAACCGATCATCTATGTGACCGTGGATTTCTACAAAGACAATCTGTCTGGCGGCCAGCTGCCCGGTTACCAGTACTGGCTTCGTTCGGTACGGGCCGAGCCGAAATATATCTACAAGAACCGCCCCTGGCGCTTCTGGCAATATACCGGAACTGGTCGCGTCCCCGGTATTACCGGCGATGTAGACATCAATGCTTTCAACGGTTCACAGGCCGACTGGAAGAAATGGGTGGCCCGCAATTCCCGATAGCAGAGCCACTATAGCTGCGGCGTGTCTGGCGCCGCTCCTTTTCTCTTGCCCTTTTGCTGCTTTCCCCCTATATCGCCCGCGTGCCTGATGGCACCCAATCGGCCCGTGCTGGACGACATCCCGGCCCGGGCGTCTTTTTACCCTCATATCAAGGAGTATCCCGATGTCGATTACGCCTGAGCGCAAAGCTGCGCTGATTAAGGAATATGCCATCAAGGATGGTGATTCCGGTTCGCCTGAAGTCCAGGTTGCGATCCTCACTGAACGCATCAACAACCTGACCGAACACTTCAAGGGTCACAAAAAGGATAACCATTCCCGCCGTGGTCTTTTGAAAATGGTGGCAACGCGCCGCTCCCTGCTCGATTACACGCGTGGCAAGGACGAGGAGCGCTACAAGAAGCTCATCACGAGCCTCGGCATCCGCCGCTAATACTGCAAGACTTCAGGCGGCGGGCTCCAGGGCACCGCCGCTTGTTGTTCGGGGACTGCAATTCTGCTAGGCTTCGAACGTATGGTAAGAGTGGTCTGAACAGGACAGGGGCAGGATTATCAGCAACACCACTTCCGGTGTTTCTTATTGTCTTGCCCTCAACAGACCGAATGAAGAGGGATGTTTGCCCTTTGACAGAATACGCAGGGAACGCCCCTGCGGTTGATTTGGCAAAGCAAAACCGGAGCCATGTGCCCGGTTTCATTCCCTACAGTTCGACATCTGGATTGCGCTTTGATCGCGCCATCTATGGGACGACACTTCTGCCAACAATGTAAATCCGCACGGTTCGTGCGCACAGCGATAGGCGTTGTGCGGCCGTGCACGAAGGAAAAGAACTGAATGTCTATGTTTGATAAACACGTCGTCGAAATTGAATGGGGCGGACGTCCGCTCACGCTTGAAGCGGGCCAGGTTGCCCGCCAGGCCGACGGCTCTGTCATCGTTACCTATGGTGAAACCACCGTTATGTGTAACGTCGTCTCCCAGAGGTCCCCGAAACCGGGTCTCGACTTCTTCCCGCTCACCGTGAACTACATCGAAAAAGCCTATGCGGCGGGTAAAATTCCCGGTGGCTTCTTCAAGCGCGAGGCGCGTCCGTCGGAAAACGAAACCCTCGTTTGCCGCCTTATCGACCGCCCGATCCGTCCACTTTTTGCCGATGGTTACAAGAACGACACGCAGGTCACCTGTACCGTTCTGTCCCATGATATGGAAAACAACCCCGACATCGTGGCGATGATCGCGACGTCTGCAGCTTTGTCGATTTCCGGTGTCCCCTTCCAGGGCCCGATCGGCGGCGCCCGCGTTGGTCTGATCGATGGCGAATATGTACTTAACCCTAATATCGATGAGATGCCCGAGAGCGATCTCGATCTTATCGTCGCCGGCACCTCCGACGCCGTTTTGATGGTTGAATCAGAGGCCAATATCCTGTCCGAAGACACAATGCTGGCTGCGGTCATGTTTGGTCACAAGGAATTCCAGCCGGTCATCGATGCCGTCATCGAGCTCGCCAGGAAATGCGCAAAAGAACCGCGTGAGCACACTGCGCCTGACAACTCGGCCCTGATGAAAGACGTCGAAAAGCTGGTCGGCAAGGACATCGAAAAAGCCTACAAGATTGCTGACAAGCAGGACCGTTACACGGCACTCGACGCTGCAAAGGCGAAAGCCAAAGAGAAATTCCTCACCGAGGAATCCTCCGAAGGCGAAGTCAACACGCTTGGCGAAGTGTTCAAATCGGTGCAGGCGAAAGTCGTGCGTGGTTCGATCATCAAGACCGGCAAGCGCATTGACGGTCGCGACCTTTCAACGGTTCGCGCCATTGAATCGGAAGTGGGTATCCTGCCCCGTACACACGGTTCCGCCCTGTTCACCCGCGGTGAAACACAGGCCATCGTCGTGGCAACGCTGGGAACCGGCGATGATGAGCAGTTCATCGACGCCCTGACCGGCACCTACAAGGAAAACTTCCTGCTGCATTACAACTTCCCGCCCTATTCGGTCGGAGAGACGGGCCGTATCGGCTTCACCTCACGCCGCGAAGTCGGTCACGGCAAGCTGGCCTGGCGCGCGGTTCGTGCAGTTCTGCCAGCAAAGGAAGAATTCCCGTACACGTTGCGTGCGGTCTCCGAGATCACCGAATCCAACGGCTCGTCTTCCATGGCAACCGTCTGCGGCACATCGCTGGCCTTCATGGATGCCGGCGTCCCGCTCAAGGCACCGGTTGCCGGTATCGCCATGGGTCTGATCAAGGAAGGCGACGACTTTGCTGTCCTGTCCGACATTCTCGGTGACGAAGATCACCTCGGCGACATGGACTTCAAGGTTGCCGGCACCTCCGAAGGCATCACATCGCTGCAGATGGACATCAAGATCACCGGTATCACCGAAGAGATCATGAAGGTCGCGCTGGAGCAGGCCAAAGGTGGTCGCGAGCATATTCTTGGTGAAATGGCCAACGCGCTGACCGAAGGTCGCGCCGAGCTTGGTGAGTTTGCACCGCGCATCGAGAGCTTCAAAATTCCGACCGACAAGATCCGTGAAGTGATCGGCTCGGGCGGCAAGGTAATCCGCGAGATTGTCGAGAAGACCGGCGCCAAGGTGAACATCGAGGACGACGGCACCGTCAAGGTTGCGTCTTCTTCCGCCAAGGAAATCGATGCTGCTGTCAAATGGATCCGTTCGATCACCGATGATCCGGAAGTCGGCGAAATCTACCAGGGCACGGTTGTTAAGACCGTTGATTTCGGTGCTTTTGTGAACTTCTTCGGCGCCAAGGACGGCCTCGTGCACATTTCGCAGCTGGCTGACGAACGCGTCGGTAAAACGACAGATGTCGTCAATGAAGGTGACAAAGTCTGGGTCAAGCTTATGGGCTTTGACGATCGAGGCAAAGTTCGCCTGTCGATGAAAGTGGTCGATCAGGAATCCGGTCAGGAATTCGCGGCCGAAGACGCCGACTAGGCTTTCGATTGATCAATAATTGTTCAAGGCGCTGCGGGAAACCGTGGCGCCTTTTTATTTGGCGCGAGCATCAATTTATCGCATGCTGCGGTCAGCAGTTTATCAGTATCGTGACCAGCCATGCGCCCCACGTTTTCACTCGTAGCTTTTTTGTCGGCCGTCATGGTCCTCTCGGCCTGCACAGTCATGCGGCCGCTGGAAAGCGCTGCGACGAGGACGGTGACACCGACCGAAGCGGTTTCTCTGGGCGGTCAGCTAACGCCGGCCAACACCGCCATACCGCGCAAGAGCAAGGACCGCGTTTCCATTCTGGCATTGTCGGGTGGCGGGTCAGATGGTGCCTATGGCGTCGGCGTACTGAATGGCTGGACGCAATCCGGGCAGCGACCTGAATTCGATATCGTCACCGGCGTTTCCACCGGCGCCCTGATGTCGGTCTTCGCCTTTCTCGGCCCTCAATACGATAACCTGCTGCGCACGCTCTACGTCAATCAGACTGCAGACAACATATTCATTGACCGGGGCATACGCGGCCTGCTGGCTGACAGCCTTTTCGATAACAGCCCATTGAAAAAACAGATCGAGAAGCACGTAACGTCCGGCGTTCTCGACGCAATCGCGGCCGAGCATGCCAAGGGTCGGCGGCTCTATGTGGCGACCACCAATCTGGACGCCAATGTTTCGGTTGTCTGGGACATGGGTCTGATCGCTTCGGAGGGTGGCGACGGGCGCGCTAATAGTTTGCAGCTGTTTCAAAAGGTACTGCGCGCTTCTGCCGCTATTCCGGTGGCTTTTCCGCCCGTTTACATCAAACCTTTGCGCGGCGTGCAGTTGCGACAGGCCCACGTAGACGGCGGGGTCAAGACACCGGTTCTGCTGAGCGACTTCCTGTTTGAGCAGAAGGCCAGAGATCGCGACCTCTACATCATCGTCAATGGTCCGCTGGAGCTGCAGGATGCCAGTCAGCCCGTTGCGGCCAGTGTTCAGGCGATCGGTACCAAGGCGGTCAGCGGGCTCACACGCGAACTGACCCAGCAGACGCTGTATCGTGGCTATGTGCGGGCGCAGAACACCGGGACACGGTTTCAGCTGACCGCCATTCCCAAAGGCGTTTCCAACAACCCCAGTCCGCTCAATTTCGACCGCGACTATCTGGAGAAGATCTACAATCTGGGTGTTCAGCGTGTGCAGCGGCCCGGATTCTGGTGGACCTCACCTCCAACCTTGCGACGCTTTGACCGGGTTGCACGGCGGTAAGCGCAACATGAAACCTGACTACAGAAACACGCTGTTGCTGCCGTTCGAGCGTGGCCTGCTCGCGCCTCCATCGGGCAGCGAGAGATGGTTGGTGCTGAACGCCCGGCCTTTGCCGGCTGATGCGCATCTCTTGAAGCCGAACCTGGTTTGCGAACAAGGCTTCCGTCCGGAGTTTCTGGCGCTGGAGAGCGCCGGCTATGATTGCCAACCGGCGGTCGTTCCGGGCAACAATTACGCCGGCGCCATGGTGCTCGCAGGACGGGTCCGGCAGGTTAACGAGGCAAACATCGCCAGGGCCTGGAACAGCGTCAGACAGGGAGGGCCGGTGCTGGTTGCGGGCAACAAGACTTCTGGCATCCAGAGCCTGCGCAAATGGGCCGGCAAATCGAGCCAGGTCCAGGACAGCCTTTCCAAGCATCATGCTGTCGTGTTCTGGCTGAAACGCGACGGTGCCGACTTAACGGTGCCGGATCTCGTCAAAAATATTGACGGATTTCACGTTGCCGCCGGCATGTTTTCGGCCGATGGGGCTGATCCGGCTTCGTCGCTTCTGGTTGAACAGTTCGGCCCACACATTCGCGGATGCGTGGCCGACTTCGGTGCAGGCTGGGGTTACCTGTCAGCTGAGCTTATCCGGCGAAGCGATGCGGTAACCAGCCTTGCGCTTTACGAGGCCGACCATGCGTCGCTGGAGGCGGCCAAATTCAACCTGTCGGCGCAGGACACTTGCCCGCCGGCCAGTTTCTACTGGTCGGACATTGCTTCGGAATTCGGCCACGCTGAATTCAACTGGGTCATCATGAACCCGCCATTCCATACTGGTCGGGCTGCTGATCCCGATCTGGGCAGGAAGTTCATCGACAAGGCGGCGAATGCCCTGATGCCCGGCGGACACCTGCTCATGGTGGCAAACCGTCAACTGCCCTATGAAGAAACGCTGAAGCGGCGCTTCAGACGTGTCGAACTGAAAGTCGAACAATCAGGCTTCAAGATTATTGAAGCGGTGATGGCAGGCTAAAACGCCACATCTCCTGTCACTTTGGGCACCACCGGTGCCAGTGCCTCGTGAAGCCGGGTTTCCCATTCCTCACGACCGGCCCGGGCTTTCGGCACGGGATTGATGAAGTCGAACAGCGACCACAGCGGTTCGATGCCGTATTTTGGCAGGCCGCGGGCCGAGCGGATGCCCTTGCGGTGCTCGACACATCGGCGCCCGGGCTTCTTGCCGGTGGATCCCACATAGGCCCCGTACCAGCCGTTGTCGGCCGTGTAACCGCCCCGCAGCATCACATAGACATTGGCACCCAGTTTTCCTTCCTTCTGGGTTGATAACACCTCGTCCGTGAAGGTCTGCCGCACCGCGTTTCTCGCTTCGCTAAGCCACGGAATAGGTTCAAGATCAGCCTCGACAAATTTCATACCCGCGTTCAGGTCAGCGCCGCGCAGCCGCAACTCCTCAAGCGCCAGCGTGGCAAGTTCGAGCAGTGGTGGATCGCAACTCAACCACCCGCCGATTGCCGCAGCCAGCGGTCTGTCCGGCCAGTTCCGCAGCGGCTTCGGATGGGCAAAATTAATGCCGGGAAACTTTTCGTAAGGTCCGGGAGCAAAGGTGCGGTGATTCACGGGGCGCCAATACGTTCAATGACAACAGAGCTCTCTGGAACGTCCGCCGGATTGCCAAGTCCATAGGCGGCGCGCAGCTGCGCTGCCGCCTGTTCGGCCTGTGCCTCATCGCGGGCATGGACAAAGCCCAGCGGCGTGTCATCGTCAATCATGTCACCGATCATCGCCAACTGAGTATAGCCGACCGCAGGGTCAACACCGTCGGCAGCCCGCACCCGCCCGCCACCCATGGCAACCACGGAAACACCGATTCCGCGTGTGTCGACCCGTGTGACACTGCCGGATTCATGTGCGGTAACCGGCACGACCAGCGGTGCGGCGGGCAGGTGTTTTTCGGGCCTGTCCATCAGATCCACGGGGCCGCCCAGCGCGACAACCATACTGGCAAATCTCTCTGCGGCGCCGCCGGACGAAAACGCCTGCTCCATCCTTGCGCATCCGTTCTCAAAATCCTCCGCCAGACCGCCACTTACAAGCATGTCGCCACCGAGCGCGACCGTCGCGTCCCAAAGACGGGGATCCACATCCCGCCCGGTGAGAAAATCGATTGCGGAATGTATCTCGACGGCGTTTCCGGCGGCACTGGCCAGCGGCTGGTTCATATCTGTCAGAAGAGCGGTTGTTTTCATGCCGGCGCCATTGGCAACGCTGACGAGAGATTGCGCAAGTTCCCTGGCCTTCTCAAGATCATCCATGAAGGCGCCGTTGCCGCATTTCACGTCCAGCACCAGTCCGTCCAGGCCCGCAGCCAGCTTTTTGGAGAGGATCGACGCTGTGATCAGCGGAACGCTCTCGACCGTGGCCGTGACATCGCGAATGCCGTAAAAACGCTTGTCCGCCGGCGCCAGGTCGTCGGTCTGCCCGATAATGGCGCATCCGACCTCCCTTGTGACCTTGCGGAACAGGTCTTTGTCGGGCTGGCTTTGATAGCCGGGGATTGAATCAAGCTTGTCCAGCGTGCCGCCGGTGTGTCCGAGCCCGCGGCCGGAGATCATCGGGACATACCCACCGCATGCTGCGATGGCCGGGGCCAGCATCAATGAAACATTATCGCCAACTCCTCCGGTTGAATGCTTATCCAATGCCGGGCCGTCGAGCGACGACCAGTTCAGCACGGTACCGCTGTCGCGCATGGCCAGGGTCAGCGGCACAGTTTCACTGGGATCCATGCCGTTGAAGTAAATCGCCATGGCCAGCGCTGCGACCTGACCTTCGGTAACACTATTGTCGCTGATGCCGCCAACGAACTGTGCAATCTCGCCCGCTTTCAGCGCTTCGCCGTTGCGTTTCTTGCGGATGACTTCCTGGGGCAGAAAGGGTGCTGTCACGGATTGGCCGGGATAATGAATGTCTGGAATGTCATTTATAGCAGATCAAGCGCTCAGTTTCCGATCCCCGGAATCATTTTTGTTCGTCGCTGAATCCGGCTGCCGCGGTTCATCGCTTGTCGCATGGCTTGCAAAATATTGCAGAACGGCAACCGACGCCCCGTTTTCGGCGTCAATCCGGGTCACTGGTTCGGCATCAACCGCGGCACCGGATATCACGTAGTCGCACTCGGCCTTCTCCACGAGAAGAGCATCATGGGTTGCAGTGTGGGCAACGCCATCGGGCGATACGATGAGCGAGACTGCGCCAATTGTGAATCGAACGGATGTTTCACCAAGTGGGGCGAGAGCCGGCGTCAACAACAACGGATGTTCGACAGAACTCAGCGATTTCGGTTTGGCGCTTGCGACTTCCAGTTTCATTCCGCGGTGAAGCGGACACACGGTTTTGTCATGCTTGCCGCCGCGTTTCTCAAGTTCAACCAGATATTGCGCCAGGGCTTCGATGCCTGGCAAGCCAGCCCTCTGCAGCCAGATGACGCTGTTGCCCGCGACTTCGGCGAGGTTATCCGGGACACCTGCCCCTCTTGCCGCACGGGTCGACAAGCTCATTATTTCTCCGACAGACCAACTCATATCACCGTTGCTCCCTGCCCAACGTGATGTGGTGAATCACATAAGACTTTCTTTATACGCCAGAACTCATTGAAATAGAATGGCGAAGTTTGACAAGCGTCTATGACATTTGCGCAATGTGCCTACCTGGCGTTAGCCCGAGATTACAATTTGCATCTTCGCCAAAAACACCCATAAAAGAGTCTTCGGAAGGCGTAGTCAGAGCCAGCGCCAGACCGGAGCCGGCTGGGTGACGGAATGGGAGTAGTAAATGGTCGAAGGTGCGCAGAACCTGTTGCACGTGGTCGAGATTTTCAAAGACCTTGATGCGGAAAAGACCAATGCCATCGGTCAGCGTTGCAACTGGATCCGGTTGCCTAAAGGTAAGCTTATCCTGAGCGAGCATGAACCATCGACTGATGTGTTCTTGATTGTTGAGGGTCGGGTGGCGGCCAAAAGCTATTCGGACCAGGGCAAGGAAATCACCTATACTGAACTCGCCCGCGGCGAGTTGTTCGGCGAGTTTTCAGCGATAGACAAGCAGCCGCGATCCGCTTCGGTGCAGACCCTCGAGGAAAGTTATGTGGGCAGCATGTCGTCGGACAGTTTCCGCGATTTGATCGCCAACGATCCGGAACTCGCTATTCGCTTTGCAGAGCACATGGTGCGCAAGAACAGGGAACTGACCCAAAAAGTCTACGAATTCAGCACCATGACGATCCGGCATCGTTTGTGTGCCGAAATCCTGCGCATGGCGGGCGGTGATGACGTGGGTGATTCGGAGGCTTTCATTGAGCCGGCACCGACGCAATATCACCTGGCAACCAAGCTCGGCACCCACCGCGAGGCGGTTAACCGCGAAATCGCCGCCCTGTCGTCCCGCGGTATCATCGAGTTCACCCGCAAACGGGTAACAATCCTGCAGCCGGATACGCTGCGCCGGATTATTGAGAGCTAAGCCGGGAGCAATTGCCGCGCGCCTCTCGGCCCTGGTTCGGAGCCAGGGCCAGGCAAGAAGGCGCGGCTCAAGCCTTCGCTACAGTCCCCATTCCGTCCGCGCGAGAGCCAGTTCGGCCGTGAAATCCGGTTCAGCCAAGAGGTTGGTGAAAAGACACTCTGCCAGCGTCTCGCCGGCCGCGCTGTCGCTTGGGTAGTGCAGACCCATCACTTCACGGTTGCGGGCGATGCGTTGGGCCATGTCGTAGTAAGGACGACGTACCACGGCCAAGTCGCTGTCAGTCGGATCGGGGTCGGGGTGCGGTCGATGATCAGTCACCACGAGATCGCCCAGTATGGCTTCGAAAAGACAACACAGTGTATGCGCCTGGGTGGAGTGACCGCTTGGGAACGAACCGTGCTGCGGCGGGTCGATCGGCGGCATAAGTGCGGGTGACAACTGGCTCGGCCGCGGCCGGTTGAAATGCCATTTAAACCGCATGCCGGCGCTTGTCGCTGCGTTGAGGCAGATCGCCACAAGGCGCGTCGTCGCAGGATGAGTGTAACGATTGTAGTTCAAAATACCCCGGAAATAGTCCTCAAAAACGGGCGCCTGAATGAGCCCTTCATCAAGCATCGCCGGACGGTATTCTATCAGTGCAATCAGTTCCGTGATCTCGGCATCAACATCGGCGGCGTCGAGTATGGATTGCAGATCACAGTCCGCGGGCCCTGGTATCAAACCCGGATGGGAAGCGAGCCAGGCCGTTGCGTAATTGACCGGCGACCAGTGATTGATGGTGAATTGCCCGTTGACCGCCGGCACCTGGTCGTAAATTTCGTGTAACGGCGCATAGCCGGCTCCACCCGAGGCGGTAACTGTGGGATTGACCGCCGGCCATTGATTGCCCGGCCAGGCCTCCAAACCATCGCCTGTGTGATCATCTACAGGCGTGTATGTCGGCGATATACCGATGGAGCGCCCTGAAGCGCCAAAGCCCGTGGCTGTTGGTTCGGACAGTCCATTCAGGCCGTTAAGGCCATTAAGACCATTTAGGCCATTCAGGCCATTCAAACCGTTCAGTCCGTTTAGTTTTGAAGCCATTTCAGCAGTTCCCTCTACTGTTATCGCGGCGGGATGCCCGCCGCGTGCAAGTGTTTTAGATATCTCTCGCGTATTTTTGGGTCTTCGATGGGGCACGTTTCCTTGCATTTTTCAATCGAAAACGATGGCTCGATCTCTAACAACTTGTCCAAATATTCCTTGGCAGCATCAGTGTTCTCCATCGCCCCGTGAATAGCCACCAACGCTTTGAGATTTGATGCGTATTGCTGATTTTCGGCATAAGAGAGTTTGCCCCATGTTAGAGCGTTCTCAAAATCTTCGGAAAAATAGTAGGCGATCGACAAGAAATCGTAGAATTGAAAAACATCTATGTCATTCGGAGAAAGCTCTAGCCCTCGTTTGGCATGGGCAACGGCCTCTTCGCATTTTCCTAGGTAGGATAAGGTGGCACCGGAAAGTACCCATGTGATTGCGTGGCTGGGACCGACCTGAAGTGCCCTATCGAAATAGACCAAAGCAGTTGAATAATCCTGTTCAAGGTACGATTTGACGTGACCCAACGCAGCTAGAGCAAGCGGACTCTGACGATCAATCTGTATCGCCTTGTTTGCCATTTCTTTGGCTTCCTCAATCGCCGTTTCTCGGTCCTCGCACCAGCCTTGACCAATATTCACGCAGTACCAGCGCACCGTCCAGGCTACCGGCAGCACGAAGTCCGGATCAAGCTCAATTGCCCTGTCGAGGTATTCCTTGGCCTTCATAAAGTCGTCGCGGTCGAGCGTTTTCATGAGATCCAAGGCGCGGAGCATACACTGATAGGCCGTGAAATTGTCGGGTGGTTTGCGCAAAGCCTTCTCCAATTCGACCGCCCGAACGTTCGGTGCGACACGGGCCACTATCTGGCGGACGATATTGTCCTGAACTGCAAATAGTTCTCTGTGCGGAAACTCACATTTCTCCCCGAATATTGTATCGCCGGTCTGCGCGTCCTCAAAAGACAGCGTCAGACGAATGGTTTCACCGACTTCCCGGATCGACCCCTGCAGCACGTAGCGCACCGAGAGAATCCGTGCGACATCGCGAGCATCGACGGTCTGTTTGGCAAAAGGCAGGGTGGACCCGCGGGCGATCACCTGCAGTTCCTTTAAGCCGGCCAGCGATTGAATCATGTCGTCAATCAACCCCTCGGCAAAATAGTCAAGCTCTTCGTTCCGCGTCATATTGCGGAACGGCATGATCGCAATACTGGGCAGGATCGTGCCTTCCTGGCGCACCGGCAGGCTGACATCCTGAAAAATCACCTCGTGGGTCGGGATAGCGTGTTCGAGATTCTTGTAGTTTAGGGCCCCCAGAAAGCGGAACTCCATGTCCTGGCGCTCCCCAAGAGCTTCCATCAAGGCGTCCGAGAGCAGAATGCCATCGGCCTGGGCCCGCTCCTGCAGCCGCTTGGTTGTGTTTACACCGTCACCATAGATGTCGTCATGCTCGTGGATCACTTCGCAGGTATGGGCGCCAAAGCGCATCGACAGGCCGGGCCATTTGGGGACCGGAGTCAACCGCTCCGAGACCAGCGTCGAGCGCACGTCCATGCACCAGCCGAGCGCCTCTTCGGGCAGGTCAAAGCTTAACAGACAGCCGTCACCAAGCATGCGCACAACTGTTGCGCCATGCTTCCTGGCTTCCGGTTGCAAGCAGGTATTAACAAAATCCATCCACATCGTGTGGGTGGCCGATTCATTGCGCGCGGTCAGCGACGAATAGCCAACCATATCAGCGAACACCACGCTCGCTGCACCACGCCTGTTTTCGACCATCTTCAGCACCGGGCCCAACCCATGTCCGCCCCAGCCATGTTTCTCTCTTAATCTACAATATCTTTTTTAGGTTCTGTGACAAATGGCACATCATTTGACCTGTTCGACGGGTTTTGCTTCAAGTTGTTGATCAGAAGAGGGATCGTATCATGTTGAAGACCCGCGTATTCGGAGAGTTTCCCGAGGGCTTCATGCCAAAGGGCGAAAAACAACTGGAAGCTGTAGAGCGCTGGCTGATGCTCGACCGGAACGGCAAGAGCCAACGGAGTGCCCCGCGCGGTCCCGAACAGCGCGCTGCTCTCAATGACGAAGACCTGATGGACCTCCTGAAGATATTGTGTGGCCCCGATTCAGATGAAGACGAAGCCGGACCAACGGGTAAACACCCCGACGGCTCAGCTCCTGCGATCTCTGAGAAAGCAAAAATTGCCGCAGGTGGGGACGGCGCCGGTGGCGGCGAACAAGTTCGAATTCCCGTATCGGTTGATGTGCCCCTGCTGCCGATGAGTGAAGTCTCCGGCCAGCACTGGCAGATCGGCGGCGGTGTGGCTGGTAAGTTCGGTACCCGTCGACAGGCCCTCAATGCGATGGGCACCAGCATCGAAAACAATCAGGATGACGGCAGCAAAGTCGGTGTCATCATCGTCGATGTAGGTCTGAACGCCTGTTATGTGAATGGCATTGGAACACCCGATACCTTTGGCGGCGGATGGCAGCGCGTCAACGGAATAGGGGCTTCGGCGTTCTATCCGCCCGGCCAGTATCAGAACCCGACCGGGCGCATGTCCGACGGCCATGGGAACATGATTGCCCGCAACATCTTAAGCGTTGCTCCTTCAGTAATGGTTTATGATGCGCCGATCCTGCCGGACCGGGTGCTTGATGTGGCGCCTTTTGCCTCATCGGCGCATGGCCTGTTTCAGGCAGTCAAGCTTTTCATCGTAGAGGCGCGGGGCAAAGACGAATATCCTGATCATTGGATCATCGTCAACGCCTGGGGGGTGGCGACGAGCTTTGCCGATAGCCCGGGGCCGTTATCCTATGCTGGCAATCGAGAACATCTGTTAAACGAAATTGTCATCGAATTGGCAAACATGGATGACGTCGATGTCGTCTTTGCCGCCGGAAATTCCGGCGCCTTTCAGCCGGCGCGGTTTGCCGGACCCTATGACCGGGGCCACGGCCGAAGCATCTGGGGTGCCAACGGACTCGAGGAAGTGTTCACCATCGGTGCGGTGCGCTGCGATGGCCTCTCGATCGGTGCCTCGTCGCAGGGGCCGGCGCCACAAAGCTTGCTTGAAGCTCCGACCGTTGGAAAGACCAACGAGAAGCCCGATCTCTGTGCACCCAGCTGGTTTGCCGAGGACGACGATCCAAGCCTGTTCAATACCGGCACATCGGCCGCCAGTGCCATGTTTGCCGGCTTTCTGGCCGCCGAGCGCAGTCGTGGTCTGGCCGGTTCGTCCGCTGTCGTGAAATCAACCCTGATCCAAAATGCCAGCCGCGCCCCGGACTGGATCGCCCAGCGTGGCTACGGCACGGTGAAGCCGACGGCGTCCATACCCATGAGCTAGTCGCAATTTCCGGTGGTTGTGTCTCTTTTCGTATGGTGATTTTCTACCAGTGCGTACATCCTCCCGCAGAGTCGAAACATCTGCGCGGGAGGACGCACAATGCCACTGACCATGAACAGGGATGTTTTCATCACCTGCGCGGTGACAGGCTCTGGCAGCACCCAGGACAAGAGCCCCCATGTACCGCGCTCGCCGGAGCAGATCGCCGGGTCGGCGATTGATGCGGCAAAGGCGGGAGCGGCCATTGTCCATTGCCATGTGCGTGATCCCGATACCGGTGCTCCATCGCGCGATCTGAAGCTCTATCGTGAGGTAACCGATCGCATTCGCGATTCCGGCGCCGATGTGGTGCTCAACCTGACTGCGGGAATGGGCGGCGACATGGTGTTCGGATCCACCGAAGCGCCCTTGCCGGCCAACAACGAGGGAACCGATATGGCGGGCGCCGCCGAGCGGGTTGCCCATGTGGCCGAGTGTCTGCCCGAAATCTGTACGCTGGATTGTGGCACCATGAATTTTGCCGAGGCCGATTACGTGATGACCAACACGCCCGGCATGTTACGCGCCATGGGCGCGATGATGACTGAGCTCGGTGTGAAGCCGGAAATAGAGGCCTTTGATACCGGTCATCTGTGGTTTGCCAGGCAATTGGTGGCCGAGGGGGTCTTGAAAGAGGACGCGCTGGTGCAGCTTTGCATGGGTGTTCCTTGGGGTGCGCCAAATGACCTCAACACCCTGATGGCTATGGTCAACAACGTGCCCGACGGCTGGACCTGGAGTGCGTTTTCACTGGGCCGGAACCAGATGCCCTATGTTGCAGCCGCGGTGCTGGCAGGTGGCAATGTGCGGGTTGGCCTTGAGGACAATCTGATGCTCGATCGCGGCGTGCTGGCGACCAACGCGCAGCTGGTTGAACGGGCCGTCGGCATTGTCGAAAACCTCGGCGCCAAAGTGATCGGACCAGAAGCGGTGCGCGAGAAACTGGGGCTCGTAAAGCGGGCGCCAGTCTCATGATCATCAAATCCTCAGCCGCCATTGGCGGCGGTGTTATTGGTGGGGCCTGGGCGGCGCGTTTTGTTTTCAACGGCATCGACTGCAGGATATTTGACCCGCATCCCGAAGCCGAGCGCATAGTCGGCGAAGTGATGGCCAATGCCGAGCGCGCCTATGGTCAACTCACAGAAGCCCCGTTTCCCACGCGCGGGAGGCTCACATTTGTGAGCTCCATCGAAGAGGCCGTTGAGGTCGCAGATATTGTCCAGGAATCCGTGCCCGAACGGCTGGAGTTGAAGCAGAAGGTACACATGCAGATCGATTCTGCTGCACCGGAAACGGCGCTCA